>NZ_ANBH01000312.1 GCF_000341185.1 Nocardiopsis chromatogenes YIM 90109 | reverse complement strand
CCGCCGAGCCGGCCATCGTGCGCGGCCGCGACGCCGCCGCGGTCCAGGCGCTCGCCGACGCGATCGCCGACCCGGCCCGCCGCCTGGCCGTCGTCGTGTTCGGCCCCCCGGCCGACATGACCGTCGCCGCCTGGCGGGACGCCATGGCCGCGGTGCTCTCCCGCTCGGCCGGGATGTGCGCCGGGTACGTCCTCGACGCCGCCGCCCACGAGCGGCTCTCGGTACTGCTGCCCCCGCCCGCGGACGTGCCCGCGGGCGGCGTGCGCACCTTCCTGCCCGGCGTCGACCCCGACGACTGGGCCGACGCCCAGCGCCACCCCCGCATGTCGGCGCACACCCTGGACGCGGCCCGCGAGGGGGCCCGGGTGCGGCCGTGGGTGAGCAGGGCGCTGGCGCGGTCGGTGCGCGACACCGCGGTCGACTCGCCGCTGCCCGCCGAGCTGCGCGACATCGACACCCTCCTCAACGAGGAGGAGCTCGACGCCTACCTGCGCGAGCAGGAGAACGGGGCGGCCTCGGCGCCGGTCGCCCCCGCCACCACCGGGCCGCACGGCACCGACCTCGTCCCGCTGCTCAAGTCGCGGCTGGCCGACCAGGCCCGCGACGCCGAGCGGCTGCGCTCCGAGGCCAAGCGGCTCAGTGTGCGCAGCACCGAACAGGCCAAGGAGCGCGAGCGGCTGGCGGCCGAGCTGGCCGACGCCACCGAGGACCTGCACAACGCGCGGGCCGCCCTGCACACGGTCACCGGCGAGCTGGAGTGGCTGCGCGAGCGGCTGCACGAGGAGGGGCTGCACCGGCTGGCCGGGGAGCACCCGCCGCCGGACCGCCCGCTCGGGCCGCCCCGCACCGTGGAGGAGCTGCTGGAGCGGATCACCGACCGCAGCAACTTCCCGCACCTGTACTTCACCATCGAGGACCGCGACACCGTGCGGGAGCTGACCGGCAGCCGCAAGGAGAAGCTGTGGGTCACGCGCGCGTGGGAGGCGCTGCTGGCCCTGGACGACTACGCGCGCTACCAGCTGGCCAACCCGGGCTCGGGGCTGGGCTTCCACGACTACCTGCGGGAGCCGCCGAACGGCTACCGGGCGGTTCCGGTGAAGCGGCTGGCGTCCCGGGAGAGCGACACGGTGCGCAACCGGGACAAGCTCAGCGACAAGCGGGTGTTCAAGGTGCCGGAGGAGGTCTCCCCCACCGGCGAGGTGCCGATGTACGCGCACATCAAGCTCGACAGCGAGTACGGGATCTGCCCCCGCCTGTACTTCTACAGCGACCTGGGGCCGGACACCACCAACCGCATCTACATCGGATACCTGGGGCGCCACCTGCCGGTTCAGGGCACCAACTGAGCGCTCGTACCCTCGGAGGCATGCAGACCCCGACGGAAGCGGGCACCCGCGTGCTCCCCGGGCAGGCGCCGCGCGTGCTGCCCGAGGAGGAGTGGCGCGGGCGCGAGGCCCGCCACCACGCGCGCGTGGACGCCCTCGTCTCCGGCCACCTGGAGCGCAGGGCGGCCGGTGTGAAGCACCCCGTCGAGGACTTCCTGTTCACCTACTACAGCCACAAGCCCGCGCAGCTCCGCCGCTGGCACCCCGGGGCGGGGGTGGCACTGGCCCGGATGGACCCCGAGGGGGCGCGGTGGTACCGCGCCGCAGAGGCCGCGGGCGCGGCGGATGCGCCCGGCACCGTCGCCGCGGAGCTGGACGTCCCGGCGTTCCTGGCCAAGAAGGGCCCGACGGTCGCGTTCGTGCTGCGGCTGCTGCGCGCCGTGCAGGGTCGCCCGGTGCACCTGGGGTGCTTCGGCCTGCACGAGTGGGCCATGGTGTACCGGCTGGGGCAGGAGCAGGTGCGGCACTCCGCGGTGCCGCTGCGCCTGGGGCGCGAGGGAACGGACGCGGTGGTGGAGTCGCACCGGATCACGTGCTCGCACTACGACGCGTTCCGGTTCTTCACCGAGGAGGCGCGGCCGCTGAACCGGCTGCGGCCCACCCGGGAGGGCCAGGCCGACCTGGACCAGCCGGGGTGCCTGCACGCGAACATGGACCTGTACAAGTGGTCGTACAAGCTGTCCCCGCTGGTGCCGTCCGAACTGGTCGCGGACTGCTTCGTGTTCGCGAAGGACATCCGGGTCCTGGACATGCGGGCGTCCCCGTACGACCTGGAGGCGCACGGGTACGCGCCGGTCCGGATCGAGACGGCGGAGGGCAAGGCCGAGTACCTGGAGGGCCAGCGGTCCTTCGCCGAACGCGGCGCCGAGCTGCGGGGCCGCCTGCTGGAGGTCCTGGCGGGGGTCGAGCACCTGCTTCCGGACGAGCGCGGCTGAGGGGACGGGCGTCCGCCGGGACGTGTGCGCCGCACCCGTTCCGACGTGGTTCCGTCGTGGCCGCGCGGCGCCCGCCGTCCGCGCCTCACCGCCGCCCGGCGCGGACCAGGCCCGAGTCGTAGGCGGCGATCACCGCCTGCGTCCTGTCCCGCACGCCCAGCTTCGCCAGGATGTTGGACACGTGCGTCTTCACCGTCTCCACACCCACGAACGCCTCGGCCGCGATCTCGGCGTTCGACAATCCCCGCGCCATCCGCTTCAGGGTGTCGGCCTCGCGCTCGGTCAGCCCCGCGACCGCCTTGGCCGCCGGTCCCGCACCGTCGGCGTGTGCGGCCGCCAATGACCGGATCGCCTCCGGGAACAGCAGCGAGTCGCCGGTGTGCACCACCCGTACCGCCGCCAGGATGTCCTCGGGCCTGCTGCGCTTGAGCAGGAAGCCCGCGGCCCCGGCCCGCAGGGCGCCGTAGACGTAGTCGTCGTTCTCGAAGGTCGTGACCACCAGGACCTTCGGCGGCCGGTCCCGGCGCACCAGCTCCGATGTCGCCCGGATACCGTCCAGGCGCGGCATCCGCACGTCCATCAGCACCACGTCCGGCCGGGTGCGCCGCACCAGGTCCAGGGCGGCGTCGCCGTCGTCGGCCTCGCCCGCCACCTCCATGTCGGGCTCGGCCCGGATGAGCGCTCCCAGCCCCGCCCTGACCAGCGCCTCGTCGTCGACCAGCGCAACCGAGATCATCGCCGCCCCGCCGTCCCGTCCCTCGTGGGCCATCGGCCGCATGCCTCCGCCGTCACCGGCCACTCTTCCACGGGATGTCCGCCACCAGCCGCCACACCCCGTCCTCGGCCCCCGCCCGCAGGTCGCCGCCCAGCAGGCCGACCCGCTCCCGGGCGCCCTCCAGCCCCCTGCCGCCGCCGCGGCGGCGCGGCCGACGCCCGGCGCAGGGGTTGGCGACCTCGACGCGCACCGTGTCGTCGGCGGCCTCCACCCGCACCCGGATGGGGCCGCCCGTCCCGTGGCGCAGCGCGTTGGTCACGCCCTCCTGGCAGATCCGGTACAGCTCCCGCGCGACCGCGGGCGGCACCTCCCCCACCGGGCCGGCCGCGGTGTACTCGGCCTCGGTCCCCGCCGACCGGGCCGCCTCGACCAAGTGCGGGACGTCGGCGAGGGCGCGCTGAGGGGCCCTCTCGCCCGGGTTCTCGCGCAGCAGGCCGAGCACGTGGTCCAGTTCGGCCGTGGCGGTGCGGGCCTGCTCGGCGATGGCCTCCAGCGCTCCGCGGGCGAAGCCGGGGTCGCTGTCGATCACCCGGGAGGCCGCCCCGGCCTGCAGCGCGACCACCGACAGCGCGTGGCCGATCGAGTCGTGCAGTTCGGCGGCGAGCCGGTTGCGCTCGCCGAGGTCGGCGGCGCGCGCCCGCACCGCGGCGAGCCGGTCGGCCGTCGAGGCCCCGAGGAAGGGCCGCGCCAGGCGGGAGGCGGCCGCGCCGAGCAGCGCCACCGCGTAGATGAACAGCACCAGCAGCCCCGCGCCGGCGAAGGGGGCCGCCCAGCGCTCGGCCCCGGACGGGTTCCAGTTCACCAGGATGATGCGCTGGCCCAGGTCGGGGGCCTCGCCGAGGAGGGGGATCAGCGCCAGCGACGCCGCGTCGGTGAGCACCACCATGGTCGCGATGGACACGGCCAGACCGACCGCGAACAGCAGCGCCAGCCAGCAGGAGCCGCGCGCCCGGGTGCGCCAGTCGGCGCCCGCGAGCCGGGGCTCGTCGGCCAGCGGCCCGCCGAGCAGGCTGCGCGCGATCTGGGCCTGGACCGCGTGCACCCCCGGGATGAACCCCGTCAGCCCGCCGAGGAGCGCGGCCACGGCCGTTCCGGCGAAGCCCTCGGCGCCGAGGCCGCTCTGGTCCGCTCCGGGCGTCGGCCCCCACGGCGTCACCAGGGTCATCAGGACCAGGACCGCGATGAAGAAGGGCATGAACAGCGCGCCGCCCAGGACCAGGTACACCCAGCGGGTGTAGGTGCGGGCGGAGGCGAGCGGCGCGGCGGCGGCGCGGAGGATCCCCACACCGTGATCGTGGCACGCCGCGGGGGACCGGCGCTTCCCTCGCCCGGGGGACGCGGTTCACCGCGCTGCGGGAGGCCGTCGGCGCGCTTTCCCGGGAGTGTCGAAAGCGGAAGACACGGCGGCGATAGCGGCCACGACACGGGGAGGCGGCCATGGCGGTAGAGGCACCGACGAGGAGGAGCGCGGGGAGGTGGGCGTTCCCCGCGGCGCTGGCATGGGCGGTCGGGGCGGCGCTCCTGTCCCTGGCGTGGGCGGCGGAGGTGCTCCCGCACCCGTTCTCCCGGACCGACGCGGTGAACATCGGGGCGGTGCTCAACGCGTTCGACCCCGCGGTGGGAACGGCCTTCATGCTGGCGCTGGGCGCGCTGGGCACGGCCTGC
Organism: Nocardiopsis chromatogenes YIM 90109; assembly: GCF_000341185.1. Lineage (GTDB taxonomy): Bacteria > Actinomycetota > Actinomycetes > Streptosporangiales > Streptosporangiaceae > Nocardiopsis_A > Nocardiopsis_A chromatogenes. The sequence goes on along the minus strand of NZ_ANBH01000312.1, from coordinate 29,795 downwards.
GGAACGGTGCTCGTCCGCGCCCCATCCGGGGTGGCGGGGCGGGCGGCGTCGGTGACGGCGCTGCTGATGGCAGGGGTGATCGTGCTGGTCCCCCTGCAGGGCTCGCTGCTGACGGCGCTGGGGTACACGCCGGTCGTCATCGTCGCGGGGTGGGCGCTGCCCGGGCTTCCGACCGCCTACGTGGAGCACATGACCTCGGCGGAGAACCTGTTCCTGATGTACTGCGCGCTGGGCGCGGCGCTGTGGGGCGTCAGCGGCCTGGTCGGGCTGCGCGTGCAGCGCGGCTCCTGCACGGCGTGCGGACGGGACGGGGGCCGGACCCGGGAACAGGAGGAGCGCATCCGGGCGGCGGCGCTGCGCACCGGCCGGATCGCGGTGGCGGTGGCCGTGGCGGCGGCGCTGGTCTACCCCTCGATCCGTATCCCGTGGCTGTTCGGGTACTACCCCGGCCTCGGGACCGAGCAGGGGTTCACCCCCGATACCGGTCTCCTGGTCGTCGGCATGGGGCTGGCCTCAGGCGCGATGGGCGGCTCGGTGCTGATGCTCGGCCTGGTGCAGCGGTGGGGGGTGCGCTTCCCCCGCTGGATGGTCGGCCTGGCGGGTCGGCGTGTGCCGGTGTCGCTGGCGGTGGTGCCCGCGACCCTGGTGGCGCTGGCGTTGGTGTCGCTGGGCAAGGTGGTCCCCGCCGCGTGGCTGACCGGGCGGTTCTTCACCGCGGACGCCCCGGGCGGCCCGAACCCCGTGCACGAGGCGGCGTTCGCGTCGATGCTGGTGTGGGGCGCGGCGCTGGCGGTGGCGACCGGGGCCTACTGGGTCCGCCGCCGCGCCGAGTGCGCCGCGTGCGGAGAGGGGTTCCCCGAGTCGTTCCGGTGAGCGCACCGCGGGAACGGGCCGCGGGACGGTGAAGAGCCGCCCCGCGGCCCGTCGGTGTGCGGCGCCCGTCGGGAAGTCCCAGGCCCGCTGCTTCCTTCTTCTACGCCGACCTCAGCGCCCGCTCCGGGGCCCGCGGACCGCGGTGCGGCGGACGGTGAGGACCAGGAGCGCGGCCCCGGCGCACACCAGGGCGATCCCGGCGGCCGTCAGGTCCGGACCCGTACCGGTGACCGGGAGGGTGCCGTCCTCTCCCGCGGCGCCGTCGCGGGGGCCGTCGCCGCCCGCATCGGCGCCGTTTCCGTCACCGTTGCCGCCGTTGGCTCCGTTGCCGTCATCGCCGTTTCCGTCGCCGTCGCCGTTGTCGCCGTTTCCGTCGCCGTTGTCGTCGCCGTTGTCGCACTCGACCCAGAAGACCTTCTGCTTGGCCTTGCCGTGCTCACCCTCGAAGTTCCAGAACAGCTTGTAGTGGCCGTCCGGAAGCTCGTACACCTGGGTCTCACCGCTGCCGTCGTCCCCGATCGTCAGCGCTCCGGAGAGGACCTGCGTGCCCTTGTCTCCGCCCGGAGCCCACTCGTCGACCTCCCAGCTCACCTCCTGGGCCTTGTCGAAGCCGGAGCCGACGAACGTGAACGTGCACACATGCGGCTCATTGGCGTTGCCCGTGGACGGGTCCTCCGGGTCGACCACCTTCACCGTGCCGTTGTCTCCGGGCGGATCGCCGGGGGTGTCCGCCGCAGCGGGGTGCACCGCCGTCCCCAGCGCGGCGAACATCGCCCCTGCCGCGAGCAGGGCTCCGACGGCGGCACGGGCGGGCTTCCGGAGTGGTTCCGTCCGCAGAGAGATCTCCATAATGACTCCTTGTGGTGTTTTATGCACAACGAGTCAATGTTCCGAGGGCGGATCCCCGCCTCCGTTCTCGGACACGCCTCATGACGAATCATTGAAGGAACATCGGCGGACGGAGCCGGGGGCGATCCCGTGTGCGGACATCCCGTCGGCCCACCGGGAGGGCCTTACCCCGTGGGCACACCTTGGTCTCGGTCCGTGACCGCATCGCGCCAGCGGCCCGCCTGCCGCGCGCGCTCGGGCATCACCACGGTGACCGCCCTGAACGCCCGGCGACCGACCCCGTGTGCAGCCCCCTGTTCCGCGCTCCCCCGTGCCCAGGGCGCGACCGCGCGCTCGCGAGGAGGCCGTGATGCCCCTGCTCCCCTCCGGCGCCCCCGCCTCCGGAACCGTCCCGCCCGCGCTGGACGGGCATGTCCTGCTCCAGGTCAAGACGGCCCGGCCCGCTCCGCTCGCGGACGTCTCCCCGGTCGACGGCGGACTCGTCTTCTGCGGCCGGAAGGCCGCCGACAACGCGGCCGGGGCTCTGCGCGAGCGCGGGTTCCCCGGGCCCGTGCTCATCGACCCCTCCGCCTACGAGAAGCACGCCGCCACGCCCGAACGCCCCTTCGTCACCGGACAGGGGTCGCTCCTGATCGAGGACGGGCTTGAGGAGGAACTGGAGCGCCAGCGCAAGCGGAAGGCCACCATGGCCCTCACCCCCACCGGCTACCTGAAGGCCGGGGACCGCGCATCGCTGGAGGCGGTCGCCGAACGCGCCTCGGACATCAGGGGCGATGACGTCCTGCTGGCCCTGCCCCTCGACATGGGCTGGCTGCGAGGGGCGCGGCACCACCACCTGATGGCGCTGCTCCCCCGGATCCCGCTCCCCAAGGCGCTCATCCTGTGCGCGCCGCGCGATCCGCTCTCGACGATGAGCGCGGCCCGCAATCTCCGGGAGGTCGTCTCCTCCGTCCCCGGGATCGGCCTGCTCCGCTCCGACATGGCGGCGCTGGACGCAATGGTGCACGGTGCCGGGTTCGCCGCCGTGGGCGACTCCCCGTCCGCACGCCATGGGCCGGTGCCGGGGGGGCGGCGGTGCCCCGCGTCCCAGGCGCGACCCGGCCGTCCTCTTCCCGCGCGCGCTGAGCTACCACTACGGCGAAACGCTCGCCGCCGCCTTCGAGGGGGCCACCGACGTGCCCCGGTGCCACTGCGCCCCGTGCCGGGAGTGGGGCGCCGCCAACGGCACCGCCGACGGCCTGCGCCCGCTCACCACGTTCACCGACTCCGCCGACAGAGCCGACGCACACCGGCACAACCACGCCGCCTGGTCGATGATCTGGGACTACGTCATGGCGGCCCCGGACGAGAACGAGGCCGGAAGGCGCTGGGGCGGATGCTGCGAGCGCGCCCTCCCCACGCTCGCGGCGGCCAACGTCGGACGTCCGGACAACCCCCTCAAGCCGCCCCCGGCGCTACGGGTGTGGGCGGGAAGCGGCGCCCGTTCCCGGCGCCGCTGAGGCCAGGACCTCCGCCTCACCCGCCCCGGCCAGCACGAGCTCGGAGAACTTCCACGTCACCGCCGTGTGGCGGCGGAGTCCGGGCGCCGGGGCCACGAGAGCGCACACGCCGCCGCCCTCGCCCGTGCCGCCGCGGCACCGCGCGCCCAGACCGATGCCGTAGTAGTCGGCCTCATAGGCGGCCACGGTGCCGTCCCTGGGGCGCCGACCGGCCACCGCGACGCGCGCGCTGGTCGGCGGGAAGCGTCCGGCGCGGCGCAGGGCGGTGCGCCATGAGGGCGCCTCGACCACGACCATCTCCACCCGCAGGGGGGCCGAGGCCAGGCGGACGACGTCTGGGCCGTCTCTGCGCAGGGCGGCGCGCGGCGCCGCCCGCAGCAGGTACCTCTCCCGTTCGGTCAGGGCCTTGTCGGGGACGGGTTCCCCGAGGGGCAGGCCCATCAGGGCCTCCAGCACGCCCAGCCGCAGGATCGGCGGCTGCCCCGTGTCGACGCGCCTGCGCACTTCGGCGGCGTCGGGGCGGAACAGGAGCAGCGCGGGCACACCGAGCACGCGGAGCCGGACATGGCGCACCCGGCCGGGGGCCTGCGCCCCGCCCCCGCACCCCTCCTCCAGGGCGCCGACGAGGCGGCGGGCGAAAGGCAGGAGCGCGTCGGCGCGCCCCTCACGGGTATCGACCTCACCATCAGTCCGCACCGGCCCAAGTGTGCCGGATCGCTCCCCCGCCCGCAGGGGATTCCGGCGGGCCCTCGCCGGGCACGGCGCGCGGCGCCCGGACGCTCCGGACGCCCTGGGCGGTGCGTCCGGTGGCCCCTGGGGCGGGAGCCGCCTAGCATTACCGACGGTACGGTCGAACGGCGTCCGCCGGAGCGGTGCCGCCCGTCACCCCGCACACCAGGGTCGAACGGGAATGACGCCACGCCGACGGGCGCGACCTGCGGGCCGGAACCGGCCGGGGAACGACCGCTCGGCACGCGGCCGCACCGTCCGTTCCGACCGTGATCCGTATCCGTATCCCCCGCGCCGCCGCCCCTTCCCCGTCCCCACGGACGCGGGCGGGGAACGACGTCCGCGGCCCCGTGCCGGAGTCCGGCACCGTGACGCCCGAGGCCCCGAGAACCCGTGACACACGTCCCCGAGTCCCCCGCCCCGTCCGGTCACGAAACCGGCCACGACATCGGGCCCGCCGACGGGCCCCCGGACGGCTCCGGCCCCGCCGTCCGGATCGGGTTCTTCCAGTTCGCCCCCGGGGAGCGCAGCGCTCAGGAGAACATCGCCGCCGTCCGGTCCGCCCTCGACGGCGCCCGGGACGCCGTCATCGTCCTGCCCGAGTTCTTCCTCGGCGCCTACCGCGGCCCCGGGGAGCGCTTCCCAGCGGGCGGGCTGGCCGACGTGCTCCGTCCGCTCACCGAGGCCGCCGCCGACCGGCGCCTGCGCCTGGTCGGCAGCCTGCCCGTGCAGTGCTCCCGGGGGCGGGTCAACCGGGCGGTCGTCATCGGCCCGGACGGGCCGCGCGCCGTCCACGACAAGGTGCGGCTGTTCGGGGCCGAGCGGGCCGCCCTGACCCCCGGTGCCGCCGGGCACCGGGTCGTCGGCGTCGCCGGTCTGCCCTGCACGGTGCAGATCTGCATGGACATCGCCGACCCGGGGCCGGCCCGGGCGGCCGCGGCCGAGGGGGCCGCGGCCGTCCTGAGCCCTTCGGCGGTCTCCGTGGACCTGCTGCGCATCCTCCACCGGGCGCGCGCCGTGGAGAACCAGGTGGTCAGCGTCTTCTGCAACCGGCACGGGACCGACCCCGACGGCACCGTCTACCTGGGCCGCAGCGCGGTGTTCCTGCCCGACGGCACGGACGTCTCGGCCCCGGCCGACGCCGACGCCCTGGTCCTGCGCGCCCTGCGACCCGAGCTGCTGCGCGCCTGGTCCGAGGCGCGCCGCGCCCTCATCGGCGCCCCGCCTCCCCCGCCGCACCCGCTCAGCCGCGCTTGACCACCAGGCGGTCGCCCAGGACCAGGGCGTCCAGGTCCATCGCGAGGAAGGCCCGGCAGGCGTCGTCCGGGGTCTCGACGAGCGGCTCGTGCCTGCGGTTGAACGAGGTGTTGAGCAGGACCGGCACCCCGGTGTGCGCCTCGAAGCGCCGGAGCAGCAGGTGGCAGCGCTCGTCCTGGTCGCGGCGGACGGTCTGGACCCGGGCGCTGCCGTCGACGTGGGCCACCGCCGGGATCAGCGCGCGCCGCTCCGGCCGCACCGGGACGGCCAGCTCCATGAACGGGGTGGGCCGGTCCAGGTCGAAGAAGTCCGCGGCCCGCTCCTGGAGCACCATCGGCGCCGGAGGGCGGAACCATTCGCGCCGTTTGACCGACCCGTTGATGCGGCCGCGCATCCCCGGGCGCCGGGGGTCGGCCAGGATGCTGCGGTGCCCCAGCGCCCGGGGGCCCAGCTCCGACCGCCCCTGCCACCATCCGAGCACCTGGCCCGCGGCCAGCCGCTCCGCCGCCTCCTCGACCAGGGCGGCCCCGGTCGGCCGGGCGTGCCGCACGCGGTCGGCGACCCGCCCCAGCGCCGCCCCGACCGCCTCCGGCCCGTAGCGCGGCCCCAGGTAGGCGGTGCGCAGGGCGGTGTCGACCGGCAGGCCGCGCCGGTGCACCTCCAGCATCAGCTTGCCCAGCGCCTGGCCGTCGTCGCCCGGCGCGGGCCCGACGAACACTGCGCCGAACGGCCCCTCGCGGACGATGCGGGCGTTGGCCACGCAGTTGAGGCCGACCCCGCCCGCCAGGCAGAGCCGGTCGCCGCCGACCAGCCGGTGCGCCCGGCGCACCAGGCCCAGCAGGATCTCCTCCAGCACCTTCTGCCCGGCGTGCGCGATGTCCATGTCGTCCCGGCCGAACCGCCCGGCCCGCACGGGCCGCCCGCGCGCCGCGGCGAAGGCGTCCCACACGGCCTGCTCGCGCGGGGCGGGGGCGGGCCAGCCGAAGTACCACCGCCCCATCGTGTTGGCGAGCACCGCCCGGGTGAAGCGCGGGTCCACCCGGTAGGTGCCGTCCGCGGCGGTCCCGGCCCACTCCCGCACCATCGGTGTGAAGCGCGAGGGCCGCCCGTGGGCGGCCAGCGCCATCGTGGTGCCCTCCTCGTGCAGCCGTCCCGCCCCCGCCAACGCGCCGACGGCCGTGTAGAAGTGGCCGAGCGAGTCGGCGACGAAGTCCCCGTCCGTGGTGGAGAACCGCTCCACCGCCTCCAGGCCGTCTGGGCCCGCCCTCCACAGGGAGGTCCCGGTGAGCAGCCCCCCGCAGTCGCCCTGGCCGTCCACCACGAGCACCGCCGCGTCCGGGAAGCCGGAGCCGTAGAAGGCGCCCGCGGCGTGGTAGCGGTGGTGTCCCTCGCGGACCAGACCGCCGGAGTTGTCCACCGCGAGGTCGCCGGGGCCGCCGAAGAGCCCCCGGTAGGCCGGAAGGGAGCGCAGGTGGCGGTAGGCCGGGCGGGAGTCCCAGCAGTGCTTGCGCCGTTCGCCGACGCGCTCGGAGGCCAGCGCGGTGATCCCCCCGCCGGGCTCCAGCAGGGCCGCGCCCCCGTCGTGCCAGGAGCTGGCGTGGGTGTGCACCAGGACGGGCAGGACCGGGCCCACGGCCGACACCCCCTTCACCGCCCTCAGGCGGTGAACCCCAGCGAGGCGACGAATGTGAACTGCGGCGACTTGTTCTCCAGGCGGACGACGACGAAATCGTCGTACAGGCCCGGCGGGACCTCGGTGTCGACGCGCACCCGGACGCTCACCCGAGCGGGAAGGGCGGCACCGGAAAAGTCGATGGGGACATCGATCTTATTGTTGGCGGCACTCGTCAGCAGGGCGCTCGAAAGCACCGTCTCGGTGAAATGGTTCGGCTGGTCCTCCTCGTAGAGGATGACGGTGACCGCATGCCCCGGATATCCGCCGAAGGTGGCCACGTCCTGGGTCCTCAGCCGCAGCGTGGTGGTGTCGGGGCCGTTCGGGTCGGTCTTGGCCAGCGTGAGCGGGAGTTCCATGGCGAGCCCGGAATACTCCGCGTCCCCGTAGACGCCCGGCTCGTCTCCGAGATGAATGCGCCCTTGCCACACGAGTTCCGCTTGGGAGCTGTGCATGCACCCTCCTCGCCGATTCGCGGAGCCGCATCGTAGCACCGGGCGGCCGCTGCGATTCCAGAGTCCTTTTTCCTGTCGGAATATCCGCTTCCGGTCGGAGGGCCGCCCCGTCCCCTTCCGTCGCTCTCCTTTCTCGGGGCGCTCGGGCCCCGCCCCGGACGCCGCCCCGTGGGGAGCCGGACCGCTGGCCGGTTCGTGCCACCGCGGCGGGCGGGACGGCTCCCCGCTCTGGGGCACCATGGTCGGTGACGTCCCCCATCCCGGTTCCCCCCTCTGGAAGGACGAGCTGTGCACGTCTCCGCCCTCCTCGAGTTCGACGCCGTCCCCCTGGACACCGGCGACGAGGTCGCGGTCCTGCTCGACATCACCGCCCCGGAGCGGAGCGAGGACGAGGACCGCGCGCCGTCGACGCTGCAGGTGGTGCTGGACCGCAGCGGGTCGATGCACGCCGGGGGCAGGCTCGCCGGGGCGGTGCGGGCGCTGGCGTCCCTGGTGGACCGCCTCGACCCCGCGGACCGGTTCGGGGTGGTGGTCTTCTCCGACCAGGCGCAGGCGCTGGTCCCGGCCGGTCCGCTCGCCGACAAGGCCGCGGTCAAGGAGCTCATCCGCGGGCTGCGCGCGGGCGGCTCCACCGACCTGTCCAGCGGGCTGATGCGCGGTGTCCAGGAGGCCCGGCGCGCCTCGGGCGACCAGGGGGCGACGCTGCTGCTCGTCTCCGACGGGCACGCCAACCAGGGGGTGACCGACCCGGACCGGCTGGCCGAGATCGCGCGGACGGCCTACGGGGCCGGGGTCGCCACCACCACCGTCGGGTACGGGCTGGGCTACGACGAGGCGCTGCTGGGCGCGGTGGCCGACGGCGGGGCGGGCGACGCCCTGTTCGCCGAGGACCCGGACACCGCCGTCGGGCTGCTCCAGGGCGAGGTCGAGCACTTGCTGGCCAAGACGGCGCAGGCGGCGTCGCTGCGGGTGCGGACCGGTCCCCACGTCCGGTCGGTCGACATGCTCGGCGGGCTGCCCGCGGACCGGCTCCCCGACGGGGACATCGTGGTGGAGCTGGGGGACTTCTACTCGGGGGAGCACCGCCGGCTGCTGATGCGGCTGGACGTGTCGGGCATCGCCGCCCCGGGACCCGTGACCGTGGCCACCCTGGAGGTGACCTATGTCGACCCGGCCGAACTGGACACCTACACGGTGACCATGCCCGTCCCGGTGAACGTCGTCCCCGGTGACGAGGCGGCGCAGCGGATCGCCGACCCGGCCGTCAGCACCGAGAAGGCCTACCAGAAGGCGCAGGAGGCCAAAAGGCGCGCGAGCGAGGCGCTGCGGCGCGGCGACAGGGGCTCGGCCGCGGCCGAGCTGGAGAGCGCGCGGCAGGAGCTGAACACCCGCATCGGGGACGCGCCCGAGGACATGGCCCTGCAGGTGGCCGACCAGGTCGCCGAGCTGGACCTGCTGGCCCGGAGCGCGCGCATGGACGACGCGGCGCGCGCCGCCAAGGCGACGTACATGAGCGGGCACAGCCAGAGCAGGAAGCGCGGCTCCCGGCAGCAGGCGTACGGGGGCGACTTCCCGCTCCCTCCGGACATCGCCGCCCCCGGCGGCAGGACGTCGCGCACACACCTGCGGTCGTCCCTTCTCGGGCTCGCGGTGGGCGACGGGTTCGGGGATTGGCACTTCTCCCCCGCCGTGGCGCGGAACGCCGGAAGGGAGCTGCCTCCGGCACCCTGGCGGTGGACGGACGACACCCTGATGGCGTGCTCCATCGCGGATGTGCTGCTGCGCTCGGGGCGCGTGGACCCCGGCGCCCTGGCGCGGTCGTTCGCCGAGCACTTCGACTCCGGGCGCAAGTACGGGGCGGCCACCCTCGAACTGCTGGAGCGGGTCCGGCAGGGCGAGCACTGGAAAGAGCTGGCCGAGGCGCAGTTCGGCGGCGGAGGCTCCTGGGGCAACGGGGCAGCGATGCGGGTCGCACCGCTGGGGGCGTACTTCGCCGGGGACCTCGCGCGCGCCCGGGACGAGGCGGCGCGGTCGGCCCGGGTGACGCACACCCACGAGGAGGGGGTCGCCGGGGCGGTGGCCGTCGCGGTCGCGGCGTCGGCGGCCGCGGGCATCCCCGGCGCCACCGGAGAGCAGCTGTTGGAGGCCGCGATCGAGCAGACGCCGGGGGGCCAGGTGCGCGAGGGCCTGATCCAGGCGAGGAACCTGATGCAGGCACCGTCCGACACCGCGGCCCGGTCGCTGGGCACGGGGTCCCGGGTGAGCGCACCGGACACGGTGCCGTTCGCGCTGTGGGCGGCGGCGACCCGGCTGGACGACTTCGCCGCGACGGTGCGCACCTGCGCGGAGGCCGGAGGCGACCGGGACACGACGTCGGCCATCGCCGGGGGCGTCGCGGCGGCGCGCACGGGCGCCGAGGGGATCCCCACCGAATGGCGCGCCCGAGCCGAGCCGCTCCCCGAGTGGGTCGGCCGCTGACCGCCCCCGCCCCCTTCCCCCCGCCACGGAAACGGAGCCGCCGGAAATCGTGACCGACTCCTCCATCGCCATCATCGTCGCCGTCCTGGGAATCGCGGGCACCCTCGGGTCCGCCGTGTTCACCCAGCTCCTCGCGGCACGGGCGCGCCGGGCGGAGATCGACCGGGAGGAGCGGGCCCGAGCGGCCGAGCACGCCCGCGCACAGGCCGACGAGGCCCTGGCCACGCGCCGCGCGTGCTACATCGCGTTCAACGCGGCCGCCCGGCGCTTCCACGCCCGGATCCGCCACTGCACGCACGCCCTGCGCGGCCAGGAGCGCCCGGAGGACCCGTGGGCCACGCTCGACGAGACGCGGGCCGCGTTCGCGAACGACTATGCGGAACTGCAGCTCACGGCGTCCGACCGGGTACTGGCGGCCGCCCACGGGGTGAACGCCGAGCTGAACTGGCTCTACGGGGTGGTCCGCCGCCTGAACGACGGCACCGGGCGCGAGGAGGAGTCCGTCGAGCGCGCCCAGCAGGAACTGGAGAACCTGTGGGGCGACCTGGACATCCTGCGCGCCCTGATGCGCCGGGACCTGGGGGTCGCGGCCGGCGAAGCCCCTGAGGCCCCGCTGGAGGCGCCCTGGAACCGACGCCTCACTCCGAGGCGGCCTCTCCCCTCCGACGGGGCGGGAAGCGCTCCTCGTTGATGGCGGTCTTCTCCTTGAGGGCCTCCTCCAGGTCCACGTCCAGGACCGTGGCCATGCGCAGGAGGTAGCTCAGGACGTCGGCCATCTCCATCCGGACGGCGTGCGCCTTGTCCGGGTCGTCCATGACGCGGCGGGCCTCGTCCTGTTCCAGCCATTGGAACTCGGCCGCGAGTTCACCGGCCTCCCCGGCCAGGGCCATGGCGAGGTTCTTGGGGGTGTGGAAGCGCCCCCAGTCCCGACGCTCGGCGAAGTCGGCGAGGAGGTCCTGCATGGATGAGATGCTCACCCGACCATCCTTACCACCGCCGAGCGCCTCCGTGGGCCCCGGCCGGGAACGCCCGGGGGCTGCGCCGTCCCCGGTCCGGACGCGTCCGCGACCTCCGCCCGAGGGGGCCGGGGACCGCATACGCTCGGCGGCCGCAGGAGGAAGGCGACGGATCCGACGTGCGGAGGCCGGGGAATCGGCGGATGCGGTGGCCTCACCCGGGGCGCGGTCGCCGCTCGGGCGAGGGGACCACGCCCGCATCGGCGTCGCGCGGCGGGTGGCAGCGGCGGGGCGTTCGCGGTAGACCGGGGGGCATGGCCGAGACGTCTTTGGACGGGGGCGACCGCGCCCCCGTGGTGATGGGCGGGGAGCCCGGCTCCTACGCCCGGGGTGTGCTCACCGAGCGGCACCCCGCGCTCATCTCCCGGGTCCGCGATGCGCACCCCTACACACCGGCGCAGCGGGGCAGACTCGACCTGCTGCTCGAGGAGATCACCTCCGGCACGGTCCAGCCCCTGCGGGCCGAGGCGCACGATCGCGGGGCCTGGGCCTCCTGGGGGATGGACGAGCACGCCGGGGTCCCCTGGACCGGGCTGCCGTTCCTTTGGGCCGAGAGCTACTTCTACCGCCGCCTCCTCGGTGCCGTCGGGTACTTCGCCCCCGGGCCCTGGCAGGGGGTCGACCCCTTCGAGCCCTCCAAGAGCGCCGAGCTGCACTCCTCCGACGCCGACGAGGAGATGCAGGCCCTGGACACCGTCGCCCGCCTGCCCTCCGAGGAGCGGGACCGGGCCCTGCTGCTGTCCTCGCTGTGGGGCAACCGCGCGGACCTCGGGTTCGCCCTGTCGGAGCGGGGAGGCTCACCCGGCGGCTCCGGCGCCGACGCGGGCGGCGCGGCGGGGGAGGGGCTGGTCGCCGACGAGAGCGGACGGCTGTGGGAACTGCTCGGCGACGCCGAACGGGTCTGCTTCGTCGCCGACAACGCCGCCCGCGAGCTGCTGCCCGACCTCGCCCTCATCGACCTGCTGCTCGCCTCGCGGCGTGTCGGCTCGGTCGTGCTCCACGTCAAGCCCCACCCCTACTTCGTCTCCGACGCCACCATGGCCGACGTGCTGGCCGCCCTCCGGCGCCTGCGCGGGGCCGGCGGGGAGGCCGCCGCGTGCGGCGGGCGGCTCCGCGAGGCCATGCGGGACGGCGCCCTCACCGTCCGCGCCCACCCCTTCTCCTGCGCACCCCTGGCCTACTCCGCCATGCCCGAGGACCTGGCGGCCGACTTCGCCGCCTCCTCCCTCACCGTCGTCAAGGGCGACCTGAACTACCGGCGCCTGGTCGGCGACCGCTGGTGGGACCCGGCCACGCCCTTCGCCGAGGCCGTCGGCGGCTTCCCCTCCCCCGTGGCGGCTCTGCGCACGGTCAAGTCCGACACCGTCACGGGCCTGGACCCGGTCGTCGCCGCCGAGCTGGAGGCGGGCGGCATCGGCTGGCGGACGAGCGGGCGCTGCGCGGTGGTCCAGGTCGCGGGGTGAGGTCGCGGGGTGAGAGCACCCCGCCGACGGTGCCCCGGCCCCCCGGGCCCGGGCCGCCCCGGGGGGGCGGGGCGGGGCGGCCCGGTCACGGGCCCGCCCCCGCCGCGACCACCGCCGCCACCGCCCCGGTCAGGGCGCCGGGCCGCGCCAGGTCGTCCCAGGTGGGCCTGAGCACGGTCGCCGACGGCCGCGCCGCCTCCAGCTCCTCCTGCAGGCGCGGCGGGACGGCCCCGACGGGGTCGACGATCAGCGCCCCCTTCCTCCACCACAGCGGTGCCCGCACCGGGCGGCCCGGAACGGGGCCGCCGCCCTCGGCCAGCTCCTGGGGGTACAGGTCGTCGGGCGGGAGCCCGGCGTCGGTGCACAGCAGCCGGATCCTGGTCTCCAGCGGGGTGGACGCCCGCGGGTCGGCCAGGCCCCACCACGCCTCGGACGCCTCGGCCCCCGGGCGGCAGGCGTTGAGCGGGGGCTGCGCCAGCAGCTCGCGCCAGGTGAGCAGCCCCCGGTACAGCGCCGAGTCCATGAGGGCGACGGCGGTGGCCCGGTCGACGGTGGGCACCGTGTCCCGCAGGGTCCGCCCCGGCGAGGTGATCCGCAGCCGGTCCTTGCGGTCGGCCTCGTGCCGGCCGACGAGCAGGGTGCTGGTGCGCACCCCGGGCAGGTCGGCGCCGCCCCCGCAGGGGGCGGGCAGGGCGATGTGCACCTCCCGCCCGTTCCACCGGGGGAGCCCCTGGATGCCCCACAGCCGCGCCGCGGTCGGCCCCGAGGCGACGGCCGCGGGCCCCAGGGCGAGCTGGGCGGCCTTGACCGCCCTGCGCAGCCGGATCCCGTCCGCGCTCCGCGAGGAGCCGGTCCCGGCCGAGAGCGGCCGCACCGCGTAGACGTCGGGCAGGGCGCACACCCACTCCCTGCGGCGGAGCAGCCGGTGGATGCGGGTGTCGTCGAGCCCGCAGCACAGCGCCTGCCTGTGGCTGATCAGGCCGTACTGGGAGGCGGCGGTGCTCATGACATTGCTGATCTCGCTGGGTCGCATTCGCATGCCACGACTGTGCGGCGGCCCCGGCGGCCGTGGCGGGGCGGTTCGGCGCCTGTGGACAACGCGGCCGGAGCGGAGGGCGAACGCGGGCGCCGCATTTCTTGAGGGCCGATACCGCATTCTCGTCTTGTCCGTTCTCCGTGCCCCGGCCCCGGCCCCGTCCCCCTGTCCGCATCAGGCCGCTCCGCCCCGTCGCCGCGGGAGAACGCGATGGAAACACCGGAGCACGCGGGAGATAGCATCGCCGGGTCGCCCTTTTCCCTCCGACCGCGCCTGCGGGCGCCGGGTCCGCCGTGCCCGGGGCCGTGAGGGAGGGGACGGGGCCGGTGGGAACCACGAGAACCTCGGGATCACGGGAACGGACGTCACAACGCAGATGGAATCCGAAACGACCCAAGTCATGAGCAGGACCGGCGAGTTCTCGACCGTCCTGAACTGGGAGGCCTCCACCCGGAACCGGCTCGCGGCCGCCATCGACCGCTTCTCCGGTCCGCTGGCCGACCTGGTGGAGCGCGACGCCAACGAGGGCGACACGCGCATGCTGGTCACCGACTTCCTCAGCTACGGGCTCAACTTCAGCAAGTACGAGGAGATGACCACCGAGTACCGCAACAGCGGCGACTCCATCGACTACGCCCTCAAACTCGACGGCGAGCTCTTCGCCCCCATCGAGGTCAAGCGCTGCGGCCAGGACCTCGACGCACGCAACATCCAGCAGGCGCGCCGCGTCGCCGCCGACGAGGGCGCCGAGTGGATCATCCTCACCAACGGCCGCGTGTGGCAGGTGTACCACCTGCGCACGGACGGGGAGGACGGCTCCACCGCCACGGTCCGCATCCTCGACGTCGACCTGATGGACGAGTCGGAGAACGCGCACGACCGCAATGTCGACGCGCTGTTCCACATCACCCATGAGGCGATCGAGCACGGGCGCTTGGAGGAGCTGCGCAAGTGGCACGAGGCCGTCGAGCCCGCGCCGCTGGCGGAGGTCCTGCTCAGCGAGCCCGTGGTCGCGGCGATCCGGTCCCGGCTGCGCGAGCGCACCGGCCACGCGGGCCACATCGGCGACCTCGACGAGGTGCACCGCGCCCTCGCCGATGAGGTCATCGCACGCGGGGTGGCCCCGTCGGAGGCCTCGCCCTCCGACGGGGCCTGACCGGGGCGCCGCGCCCGCAGCGGTCTCGGGGAGGCCGGTGCCATGCACGCCGCCGCGGGACCGGCCTCCCCGGCACCCGCGGCAGGGGCGGGGGCCGGGCGGGGCCGCACCGCTTCTGCGGACGGCGACCGGCCCCATGGTCCCGCGCCCCGCAGGGTCCGCGCGGGTACGTTGGGGACGGACCGATCCCCGGTGAGAGGACGACCATGCTCGACTCCGTTTCGCGCCGCAGCGCCGCCGCCGAGGCGCAGGGCCGCGCCACCCCGACCCTGCACGCGATCGGTCGGCTGATCGAGCAGACCGGGCGGCAGAGTGGCTCCTCGGCGGTCTTCGGCTCCCCGATCGAGCACGACGGGGCGGTCGTCGTCCCGGTCGCCCGCACCCGCTTCTTCTCCGCCTTCGGCGCCGGGACCAGCCGCGCCTTCCGCATGGTCGGCGACGGCGGGGGCGGCCAGGGCTTCTCCAGGGCCGACCCCGCCGGCTACCTCGTCCTGCGCGACGGGGACGCGGTGTTCCGCCCGATCCGCCAGCCCGCGAAGGCGCTCGTGGTGCCGCTGACGTTCATCGCGGCGGCGGCCGCCGTGCGGATCGTGGGCACGACGATGCGCCGCAAGCGCCGCGCCGAGACCGCCAGGGCCATGGCGGAGGCCGCCCAGGGCCGGTTCGGCCGGGGCGGCGGCTGCCGCTGCGGCGGCACGAAGGGGGAGGACGGCGGCGAGGCCTGAGGCGGGGCGGGGGCCGCCGCCCTACACCCACTTGGCGGCCTTGCGCTGGGCCGCCAGCACCTTCTGGTAGACGTCGACCAGCTCTTCCGAGTGGGTCGCGCTGCGCGCCTCCCAGGTCCACACCCGGTGTTGCTCCAGCAGGTCGGCGTGGGCGTGCAGGTCTCCCGGGCTCCAGGGGCGTCCGCGTTCGAGAAGGGACCCCAGGCGGCTCAGCGCCACGGCCAGCCTGCCGCGCATGACCTCGCACCGGTGGCGCTCCTCGGCCTCGGCCCTCCGGTGCACCCACGCGGCGCCGCGTGCCCCCACCGCCCGAACCCTGCCTACGATGCGCAGTCCCAGCCGTTCCATACGCCGATTCTGCCCGGGACGCCGCCGGTCGTCGCCTCCCTCATGTCGTCGGTCCCGGGCAACTCGGCCCGTGGGTACAGGGCCGACCTCCCCGAGACCGACACGGGAACGGCCGGTGGGCCTCGGCTGTCAGCCGCCGCCGGTCGCGCCGCCGAGCCACGGGCCTCCGCCGTCCCCCAGGGCCGTCTCCGCGAGGTCGGACGACCAGGACGCGGTCTGCGCCTCCTCGGCCAGGCGGGCCAGCTCCCCGGACGGGTGCGCCTCGCCCCCCGCCGCCTCCGCCAGTCCCACAAGCGCCACCGGGCGCACGTCCCGGAGGTCGCCGAGGACGCCGGGGATATCGGCCTCCGCCAGCGCATCGGCGCCCGCCCGTGTCACCGGCGCCAGCCGTTCGGGGCCTGCGATCCGGTCGACGAGCAGGACCGCCCCGAGGACGAAGAACAGCACCGCCATCCCGCCTGCCGGGCCCGTCCACCACGCCGCCGCGCCCCCGGCCACCGCTCCGGCGGCCGTCAACAGCACGGCCAGCGCACCCGCCACCGCCATGCCGAGCCACCCGACGCGCAGCACCGAGCGCCGCCGCGCCAGAGCCCACAGCACCTCCTCCTCACCGAGGAAGAACCCCCGCCCGGTCACCGCCGCGCGCGCGGGAAGCGCGATGCCGCCCTCCGCAAGGCGTCGCACGAGCGGGCCGAGCCGGGTCGGACCTTCGCGGCCCAGCAGTGCCGCCACCGCGGACGCCTCCGCCGTTCCCCGCACGGCCGTTCCCGCCTCCGAGGCCCCCAGGACTCCGTCCCGGCCGACGGCCGCATGCCCGCCGAGCACGGCCTCGGCGACCGCCGTCTCGGCCACGCGCCGGTCGCCGCCCGCGAGGAACGCCAGCTCGTAGGTACCGATTGGGGCCCGGGGGACGGTGCCCGCCCCCTCTTCGCGCTCGCGCACCGATACGTGCGCCCGGCGGACCAGCGCCAGGGCATAGCCCGCGTACACCAGCCCCGCCACGAGCATGAGCCCGGGATAGACGGCCGGTCCGAGCACGCGCCACCCCCTCCTGCCGGATGCGCGCTCTGCGCACGGGTCCGCCAGGCTACCGCCCGGCCCCGCCGTCAGCCGGGCCCCACGACCCCCCTCGGTGCGATCTCCCCCGCGGCGATCTCCTCCGCGTAGTGGCACGCGACCCGGTGGCCCTCCCCCACCGGCCGCAGCTCCGGGCGCTCGGTGTCGCAGCGCTCCTCCTGCCGCCACGGGCACCGGGTGTGGAACCGGCACCCGGTCGGCGGGTCGGCGGGCGACGGCAGGTCCCCCTGGAGCAGGATCCGCTCCCGCGCGTCCTCCACGACGGGGTCGGGCACCGGGACCGCCGAGACCAGCGCGCGCGTGTAGGGGTGCCGGGGGTCGGTGTAGAGCGCGTCGCTGCCCGCCTCCTCCACCAGCGCGCCGAGGTACATCACGCCCACCGCGTCGCTGACGTGCCGCACCACCGCCAGATCGTGGGCGATCATCAGGTAGGTCAGGCCGCGCTCCCGCTGCAGCTCCTCCAACAGGTTGAGCACCTGCGCCTGGATCGACACGTCCAGCGCCGACACCGGTTCGTCGCAGATGATCAGGTCCGGTTCCAGGACGAGGGCACGGGCGATGCCGATGCGCTGCCGCTGCCCGCCGGAGAACTCGTGCGGGTACCGGTTCAGCGCGCGCTCGGGCAGCCCGACCGCGTCCAGGGCGTCGAGCACGTACCGGCGCCGCTCGCTCCTCCCGGCGCCGACGCCGTGCACCTCCAGCCCCTCCATGAGCAGCGACTCGATGTTCTGCCGCGGGTCGAGGCTGCCCAGCGGGTCCTGGAAGACCATCTGCGCCTGCCTGCGGCTGCGCCGCATCTCCTCCTCGGGCAGGTGCGCCAGGTCCACACCGTTGATCCACACCTCGCCGCCGGTCACCGGCACCAGGCGCAGCACCGCGCGCCCCAGCGTGGTCTTCCCGCACCCGGACTCGCCCACCAGCCCGTAGGTGGTCCCCGCCTCGATGTCCAGGGACACCCCGTCCACGGCGTACACGTGCCCGACCGTGCGGTCCACCAGGACCCCGCTCTTGATCGGGAAGTGGACCTTGAGGTCCTTGATCTCCAAAAGGCTCATCGGTCCCCTCCCTGGGTCGCGGTCGGTTCGGGGACGCCGGGGGCGCGGCCGTGCACCGGGTGGACGCAGCGGAACCGGTGGCCGGTGCGCTCCTCCCGCATGTCGGGCGGCCCGCCGAGGCAGTCCTCGGCGTAGTTGTCGCACCGGGGCGCGAACGCGCACCCGTCGGCCCACTCGATGGCGTCGTTGACGGTCCCCCGGATCGGGGTGAGGGGTTCGTCGCGCGGGGCGTCCAGGCGCGGGATCGACCGCAGGAGCCCGGACGTGTAGGGGTGGGTGGGGGCCCTGAAGAGGTCGTGGCGCGGTGCGCCCTCCACCACGCGGCCCGCGTAGAGCACGTTGATCTCGTCGCACAGCCCGGCGACCACCCCCAGGTCGTGGGTGATCATCAGCAGGGCGGTCCCCTCCTCGGTGACCAGCTCCTTGAGCAGTTCGAGGATCTGCGCCTGGATGGTGACGTCGAGCGCGGTCGTGGGCTCGTCGGCGATCATCAGGCGGGGGCGGCAGGCCACCGCCATGGCGATGAGCGCGCGCTGGCGCATGCCGCCCGACAGCTCGTGGGGGTACTCGCTGAGCCGCCGCCGGGGGTCGGGGATGCCGACGCGCTCCAGCAGCTCGGCGGCGGCCGACCGGGCGGCGGCGCCCTTCAGCCCCCGGTGGCGGACCAGGATCTCGGTGACCTGCCGCCCGATCGGCACGACCGGGTTGAGCGAGGACAGCGGGTCCTGGAAGACCATCGCCAGCTCCCTGCCGCGCAGGTCGCGCATCCGGCGGGTCGGCAGGGACAGCAGGTCCACCTCGGCGTCCCCGCCGCCCGGCCGGAACAGGGCCCGGCCCGACACCTGCACCCCGCGCGGGGGCAGCAGGCCCATCAGGGCCAGGGAGGTGACGCTCTTGCCGCACCCGGACTCGCCGACCAGGCCGACCACGCTCCCCTCGCCGAGCGAGAAGGAGATGCCGTCCACGGCCCGCACGTCCCGGCGCCGCCGCTGGGTGAAGGTGACCGCGAGGTCGTGCACGGCCAGAAGGGGTCTTGCGGGCATCTCACTTCCTCAGTCTCGGGTCGAGTGATTCGCGGAGCGCCTCGCCCATGAGGGTGAAGCCCAGGGCGGTCACGATGATCGCCAGTGCCGGGTAGACGGCGAGCTGTGGGGCGCCGCTCAGGAAGCGCTGGGCGTCGGCCAGCATGGTCCCCCACTCGGGGACCGACGGGTCGGGGTTGCCCAGCCCCAGGTACGACAGGGCGGCCGCGTCGATGATGGCGGTCGCCAGGCTGAGGGTGAGCTGCACCAGGATCGGCCCCATGGAGTTGGGGAGGATGTGCGCCAGGGCGATCCGGCGGCGCCGCGCCCCCAGAGCGCGCGCGGCCAGCACGTAGTCGCGGCCTCCCTGGGCGATCATCGCTCCGCGCAGCAGGCGGGCGAAGATGGGCACCTGCGCGGTGCCCACGGCGACCATGACGGTGACCAGGCCCTGTCCCAGCAGGGCGGCGATGCTGACGGCCAGCAGCAGCGAGGGCAGGGCGAGCATCATGTCGACGACGCGCATGAGCACGGTGTCGACGCGCCGTCCCGCCGCGCCGCCGAGGGCGTAGGCGGCACCGGACACCCCGCCCAGCAGCGCCCCGGCGGTGAATCCCAGCCCGGCGGCCACCACGCCCACCATCAGCGTCTGGCGGGCCCCGATCACCATCCGGGAGAACTGGTCGCGCCCCAGGTTGTCCAGGCCCAGCCAGTTCTCCGCGCGCGGCCCCACGAAGACGTTGCGGTTGGGGAAGACCTCGTCGCCCCAGTTCTGCTCGGTCGGCCCGTAGGGGGCGATCAGGTCGCCGAGCACGGCCACCACGATGAAGACCGCCACCACGGCGGCGCCGGTGATCGCCATCGGGTTGCGGCTCATCCGGGCGAAGGCCTCGCGCCAGACGCCGCGCCCCTCGGCCTCCTCGCGCCGGGCCGCGGTCAGCTCGGCGAGCCGGTCGATACGTTGGGTCCTGGCCGCCATCAGCGCACCCGCACTCTCGGGTCGAGGAGGCTGTAGGAGATGTCCACCAGCAGGTTGATGGCCACATAGACCGCCGCGATGATCAGGATGAACCCGAGCAGCACCGGGTAGTCGCGGGTCTGGGTGGCCGAGTAGATGAACTGGCCGATGCCGCCGAAGGCGAACACGCTCTCGGTGAGCACCGCCCCCGCCAGCAGGGCCCCGCTGAGCAGCCCGATGGCGGTGACGACCGGCAGCATGGCGTTGCGCAGCACGTGCCTGCCGCGCACCGTGCGCCGGTGCAGCCCCTTGGCCTCGGCCGTGCGCACGTAGTCCTCGCCCAGCACCTCGATGACCCCGGCCCGGGTCATGCGGACGATGACCGCCAGCGGGATGCTGGACAGCGCCAGCCCCGGCAGCACCAGGTGCATCAGGGCGTCCCAGGCGGCGTCCCACTCCCGGGTGGCGATGCCGTCCACGACGAACAGCCCGGTGATGCGGGTGGCGTCGATGCCCGGGGTCTGGCGGAACGCCGACGGGAAGATCCCCAGGTGTTCGGCGAAGACCAGCTTGAGGACGAAGGCGAGGAAGAAGACGGGGGTGCAGATGCCCACCAGGGAGCCGCCGACCACGAGCGCGTCCAGCGCGCCCCCGCGCCGCCGGGCGGCCAGGTAGCCCAGGGGGACGCCGACCGCCACCGCGATCACCATCGCCATGACGGCCAGTTCGACGGTGGCGGGGAACTTCATGGCGAACTCGGTCATGACCGGGCGGCCGGTCTGCAGCGACTCGCCCAGGTCACCCTGGGCCAGCCGCCCGAGGAACGCCCCGTACTGCACGATGACCGGGTCGTCCAGGCCCATCGCCCGGCGCAGCGCCTCGCGCTGCTCGGCGGTGGCGTTCTCCGGCAGGAGTGCGTACGCGGGGCCGCCGGGGAGGCTACGGACCCAGATGAACAGCAGGATCGAGAGGCCGAAGAGGGTCGGAACGGCCTGCAGGACACGTCTGACGATGAAGCGGAGCACCTCGGTAACCGCCTGGCTGTCCGGGCCCGGCCGGGCGGGGTCGCCGCCCCGGCCGGGCGCATTCGGCTGAGGATCGCTGGGGGTCCTAGGAGGGCGTCACCTGAAGGACGCCTCCTGGAAGCGTTCCTGCGTCAGCGGGCTGGCGTTCGGAGGCTCCACGTCCGGGGAGAAGACGATCGACGGCGGCGAGTGCGAGATGGGCAGCCCCGGCAGGTAGTCCATGATGATCTCGTTGGCGTCCTTGTAGAGGCCGACGCGCGCCTCGGGGTCGGGCTCGGCGGCGACGGTCTCCATCGCGTCGAAGACCTCGTCGTCGCGGAAGCCCCAGGCGCTGTCGTACCCGCCGAACCAGGTGCCGAGGAAGTTGTAGGCCTCGTTGTAGTCGCCGGTCCAGCCCAGCAGGTAGAGGCTGCAGTTGCCCGAGTCGGTGTGCGGGATGTACTCGTCCCAGGGCTTGGAGTCGGCCTCGACGGTGATCCCGGCGTCCTTCAGGTCGGACTGGATGATGTCGAAGATGTCCTTGGGGGCGGGCATGTAGGGCCGGGTGACCTCCGTCGGGTAGCAGAAGTCGATGGTGAGGTCCTCCTGCCCGGCCTCCTCCAGCAGCTCCCGGGCGCGGTCCGGGTCGTAGTCGTAGGTCGCCACGTCGGGGGACCACCCCTCGACGGTCTCGGGGACGAACTGCGTGGCGACCTGGGCGCCCTCGGGCAGGATCGTGTCGACGATGCGCTGGCGGTCCACCGCGTGCGCGAGCGCCCGCCGCACCTCGGGCTCCTCCAGCTCCTCGGAGGCCTCCTGGTTGTAGGCCATGTAGAGGACGTTGAACACGTCGCGCCGGGGGACCTGGAAGCCCGCCTCCTTGAGGGGCTCGACGTCGGCCGGCGCGACGAGGTCGTAGCCGTGCACGTCCCCGGCCTCCAGCGCCTGGCGGCGGGCGCTCTCCTCGGAGATGGTCTTGATGATGACCGTCTTGATGCTCGCCGGCTCGCCCCAGTAGTCGTCGTGGCGCTCCAGGGTGACCTCTTGGGCGTCGTGGTCCCACTCGCCGTAGGTGTAGGGGCCCGTCCCGGCGATGGCCCCGGCCTCCTGGCTGTACTCGGGCAGGACCGGCGCGCCCTCCTCGCCGCCGACCTCCTGGTCGGCGACGGCCTCGATGGAGGCGGGGCTCATGATGCCGAAGGAGGACAGCGTGAAGCCGCCGGGGAAGGCGGCGGAGGACTCGGTGAGCGTGATGACGGGGGTGAGCTCGTCCTCGGCGGGGCAGGAGTCGTAGATCGCCTCGGGCAGGTCCTCGTCCTCGTTCTCGGCGNGTAGTCGTCGTGGCGCTCCAGGGTGACCTCTTGGGCGTCGTGGTCCCACTCGCCGTAGGTGTAGGGGCCCGTCCCGGCGATGGCCCCGGCCTCCTGGCTGTACTCGGGCAGGACCGGCGCGCCCTCCTCGCCGCCGACCTCCTGGTCGGCGACGGCCTCGATGGAGGCGGGGCTCATGATGCCGAAGGAGGACAGCGTGAAGCCGCCGGGGAAGGCGGCGGAGGACTCGGTGAGCGTGATGACGGGGGTGAGCTCGTCCTCGGCGGTGCAGGAGTCGTAGATCGACTCGGGCAGGTCCTCGTCCTCGTTCTCGGCGAACCCGCCGAAGACGTTCTGCCAGTAGTAGCTCTGGTTGCTGGACTGGTAGTCGCCGGTGAAGTTGTACCAGCGGTCGAAGTTGGCGCAGACCGCCTCGGCGTTCAGGGGCTCGCCGTCGTGGAAGGCCACCCCCTCGCGCAGGTGGAAGGTCCACTCTGTGCCGTCCTCGGACTGCTCCCAGCTCTCGGCCAACCCGCCCTGGATCTCACTGCCTCCGGACTCGTGGACCAGCAGGGTCTCCATGACCTGGCGGGTGACGCGGAAGGTCTCCCCGTCGTTGGCGAGGGCGGGGTCGAGGGAGCGGGGGTCGCCCGTCCCGGCGAAGATCAGCGGCTGGGTCTCGTTGGGGTCGCCTCCGGCGTCCCGGTCGCTCTGGGCGCACCCGGCCGCCACGAGGGCCAGGGCCGCCGCGGCCGCCGCCGGAGCGAGGAGCCGCCCGTTTCTCCTTTTGAACACTGTCCACCTCGTCTGGGGGGTCGGTGGCACTGCGCTTACTGGCACGAACCTTATTGCTTTCGCCCCTTATTTCAGATCCCGTAATGGATCGTCAACGGAACCGTGGCCGTTCTGCGCCATTGCCGCCCCGCCCATCGGAGTGGGGTTTTATGCCGTTTGTCATCACGTATGAGATTTGCGGTTCCAGTTATCGGCGGGACCATTGTTGAGCAAGTGGCGGATACCCGGTCGATCCCCTGATCGGGCCCCGGCCGCACCTCCGTGCCCACCACGCACGGTTCACCCCTCCCCAGGGAGTTCGACCGCATTCTCCCGTTTTCCTGCGGCGTATGCCTCGATGTTCTCCCGTGTCGTGGTCAGGATTCGCCGGACCGCCTGCCGGGTGTCGAACCCGCTGTGCGGCGTGACGAGCACGTTCCCCATACGCAGCAGAATGTGGTCGGCCAGAAGCGTGCGCATGTCCCGGTCGCGGTCGGCGGCCAGCGTGCGCAGCAGTTCCGCCTCCTCGCGCAGCCCGGGTCCGGCTTCGAGGACGTCCCGCCCGGCGGCCGCCACCCGCCCCTCCCCCAGCGCGCGCACGAGGGCCGCGGTGTCGGGCATTCAGGCGGCCGCTCTCGAACCGCAGTTCGTGGCCGCCTCCAAGGCGCTCCAGTTCGGCATGCTCCCAGTCCTCCATCTCGAAGAAGGAGATCTTCACCGTCGCCTCCCCGCCCGTTCCCTCCGCCCGCCTCGGGCGCCGTCGGAACGACTCGTTCCCCCTCCGGTGCGGCACCCCATTCCCCGAACGTCCCGAGACCGGGGGTGTCGGCCGTGTGCACGCGGCGTGGATTTCCGGCGACGACAGGTAAAGGGATGGCAAAGTCACGGGGGCGGTAAAGCGCGCGGGGCGGGTGGGAAAGCAGAATCTCAGTGTCAGGCGGCCGTACCGGGCCGCCTTCCCCGCTGACCGAGAGGACACCGATGGCAGTCCCCCGCGCATTCACCCTGCGTGCCGTCACCGCGGCCTGCGCCGCGGCCGTCACCCTCCCCCTGGCCGCCGCCCCCGCGCAGGCCGACACCCTCCCGCCCGACGAACTCCGGCGCGTCACCGACGCCTACGTCTTCGACTACGCCCTGGACGACTTCATCGCCGTCAGCGAGCAGCGGCCCCACGAACCCCAGCTCGACTGGTCCAACGACGGCTGCAGCATGTCCCCCGACCAGCCCCTGGGGTACGACTTCAACCCCGGGTGCGTGCGCCACGACTTCGGCTACCGCAACTTCAAGCTCCAGCAGCGGTTCGACGAGAGCAACCGGCTGCGCATCGACAACGTGTTCCGCGACGACCTGTACGGCATCTGCGACGGCGACTGGGTGTGCCGCGGCGTCGCCGACATCTACTACTCGGCGGTGCGCGGCTTCGGCGGCTTCGCCTCCGACCTCGACGACGCCCTGGAGCGGGGCGACGTGGAGGAGAAGACCGAGCGGTTCCTCGCCACCGCGGAGAAGGTGGAGGACTCCGGAACGGCCGAGGAGGCCGAGCGCCTCATGGCCGAGTTCGAGCAGGAGACCGGCGTGGACCTGGACACCGAACCGGTGCCGGTGGGCTGACCCGCCGCCTCACTTGGCCTGGCAGCCCGGACACCAGTACAGGGTCCGGGCCGCCAGGTCCGCCGACCGCACCGGCGTTCCGCACACCCGGCAGGGCTCGCCGGTCCGGTAGCAGACATAGAGCGTGTCGGGCCGGGGCACCGGCCGGGCCTGCGGGTCGGGCCGGTGCTCGGGACGCGTGGTGATGATGGTGCCGTCGCGCACGCCGTCCCGCAGCAGGCCGCACAGGTCGGCCCAGAGGTCCTCCCACTCCCCGGGCGTGATGTCGCGGCCCGGCCGGTAGGGGTCGATCCCGGCGCGGAAGAGGGACTCGGCACGGTAGATGTTGCCGATCCCGGCGACCACGTCCTGGCGCATCAGCAGGGCGGCGATGGGCGAGCGGGAGCGCGCGACGGTCCGCCGGGCCCGCTCGGGGTCGGCGTCGGCGCGCAGAGGGTCGGGGCCGAGCCTGTCCTGGACGGCGCGCTTGTCCCCATCGGTGATCACCTCGCAGGCCGAGGCGCCGCGCAAGTCGGCCCAGCCGTGCGCGTTGACCAGGCGGACCCGCACCGCCCCGACGGGCGGCGGCGGGACGGCGAAGCCGTCCCCGTCGCGCTCCAGCGGGCGGCCGTGGGCCCCGGCGGCGCGCGGGGCTCCCAGGTGCCGCTCGCCGTCGGCGTCGCCGAAGGTCCAGGCGCCGTACAGGCCGAGGTGGACGCGGAGCCACTCGTCGCCGTCGAACCCGAGGAAGAGCTGCTTGCCGTGGGCCTCGGCGGTCTCCAGGATGCGGCCGTCGATGCGGCGCGCGCCCTCGGCGAAACGCCCCTGCGGGCTGGAGGCCCGCACCGGTCCGCCGCCGTAGTGCTCGCTGAAGTGCGCCGCCAGGCGGTGCAGCGTGTGGCCCTCGGGCACCCCGCCCCCTCGTGTCGCGTTCCGGGAGTCCCGCGCGCGGCACCGACCGGGGGCCGGGCGCGGGGCGCGAGAGGGGCCGCGCAGGCGCGGCGGCCACCGGAATCGCACTCTATCGCCAGGTGCGCCCGCTTCGGTGCGGGCCTGGGCGACTCCACACGGGGCGGAGCAGGGGGGGACGGGGCGGATGCCGGGCCGGTGCCGCCGCCCCCTGCCGCCGCGGACAGCGCCCCAGGGGGCACGGCCACCCGCCTCCGGCGGCGCGGCGGGCCGCCGACCTCGTCGAGCGGTCGAGAACGAGGCCTGTGATGGGGCGGGGGCCTCCTGGAGGCCCGCCGGTGATCGCGCCCCCGAAACCAGGCGCAAGCCCATGCGGCAGACGTTCCGGGCCATGCGCGCGGACAAGAGCGCGCCGCACGCGGGCGACATGCCTCGTCACCCGCCGCTCGACAGAGCGAGCGTCAACGACTACGTCGTGTTGATCGGATCATGGCCGTACAAGGCACCGGCGGCGTCATGTCCATCGCAAGGCCGCTGTGTGTCCCGAGAAGCAGGGGAGTCGGCCTGGGGGCGTGCCGTCGACCGATGAGAACGCGGCGAGGGACGTGCCCGGGCGTCGCGCGGCAGGGCCTGACCAGAAAGGGGCGCCCTAGGAGAGGCCACAGCGGTACAGATCCCCGGGCAACGCCACAGGGACGGGCCGTCGCGGTACTAGACCGAATGCAGCGCGCGGTCCGCCCCGTCATCGCCCTGGGCGAGGGTGGTGATCTCGTCGGCCACCCCGGCCGGGTCCTGCAGGCACCTCCAGGCGGGCACGCACACCACCGGGCCCTCGTACAGGCCCTCCAGCATCCGCCCCCGGCGCAGCAGGCGGCGCAGTTCCGCGCCGTTGCGCGCCTGGTCGACCAGGACCAGCGCCGCCCCGCCCCGGGTGCGCACGCACAGGTCGGCACGGCGCCCCCGCACCGACGGCGCGAAGGAGGCGTCGGCCGCGCGCTGGAGGAGCGCGCGCTGCAGCACCCGGACCGCCGGGGTGGCGGACTCCGCTCCGGCCCCGTCCTCGGACCCGCCCTCGGCCTCCGCCCAGCGGCACAGCTCACCGCCGACGCCGCCCTGGCGCACCCAGAACGCCCGGTCCCCCACGGCGATCAGGCGCAGGCGGGTGCGGGTCAGGGCGGTGGTCCACACCCGCTCGGGCGCGCCCGGCCCGCCCACGGCGCCGGCCGCGCCCGTCGCCGATACCACCATCACATCGACGCCCCGGTGCTCGGCGCGGAAGTGGTCCGGCCCGCCCACGCGCACCTCCCGGGTGAACTCCTGGCGCTCGGCCAGGCGGCGCAGCAGCGACCACTGGGCCTGGTGGGGCGCGACCACCCCGAGCCGCAGCCCGCTCGGCAGCCCGCCGTCGAGCTGGCGCAGCAGCACCGCCACCCGGTAGGCCTCGTCCCGATTGACCGCCGAGGCGCCGGGCACCGCGTCGAACCGGCCCGGCGCGTGCCGCCACTCGACCGCCGGTCCGGTGACGGCGGGCAGGGTGCGGGGGTCGGTCAGCACGTGCACGCGGCCGCCGTAGCAGTGCCGGGAGGCCAGCCGGGCGATCTCGGGGCGGGACCGGTCGTGCTCGTCGAGGCGCAGCCGCGCGCCGTGCCCCGCCTCGGCCGACGCCGCGCAGGCGCCGTAGGCCGAGGCGCCGTGGCCCAGCCCCCGTCGGCGCAGCCACTCCCGGCCCAGGCCCGTCGCCGACCGGGCGCGTTCCTCGTCCGCGGGGTCCATCAGGCGGGGCGGCGGCGCCTGCGCCGGGTCGCCCAGCACCAGGGCCCGGCGGGCCCGGTACAGCAGCGGCAGGAGCCGCCCGACCGGGATACGGTCGGCCTCGGCCACCACGACCAGGTCGAACAGGCCGGGGGTGCACGGCAGCGCGTGCGCGGCGTCGGCGCGCACCGACCAGGCGGGCACGGCGGTCAGCAGGTGCGCCAGCCCGGACCTGCGGGCGGCGTCGTGCCAGTTCAGCGCCTCGATGCGGGAGGTGATGGCGGGGCGTGCACGGGCGGCGCGGCGCAGCGCGGAGCTCTCCAGGTAGGCGGCGCCGGAGAGCAGGTGGCAGGCGAGGGCGGCGTCCAGGTCGGCGGTCAGGTCCGCGAGCGGGGCCAGGCGGCGGCGCCGGTCCAGGCAGGAGCGCCACTCGCTCTCCAGGGCGGCGGCGCGCGCCAGCCGGTCCAGGTTCTCGGGGACGGGGTTCACCCCCAGCTCGCGGCGGATCGCCGCGCGGTGGGCCCGCGCGGCCACGCCCGAGCCCTGGGCCCGCTCGGCGCGCCGCTGCCAGGCTTCGGGCTCGCCGGTGTCGACGGTGAACAGGGCCTCGGGGTCCCAGCCGGACTCGGCCATGCGCCGCCGTTCGGCGCCGAGCAGGGCCAGGGTGTGCCCGCCCGCGGCGACCGCGTCCACCGCGCGCCAGGCCTCCTCGGCGCGCGCCCAGTCGTCGCGCAGGCTCTGCCGGTCGCCCACCGCGTCGGGCGGGTCGGAGCCCAGGACCGTATCGGCGATCTGGGCGAGGGCCCGGGCCTCCTCCTCGGCGGGGCCGCCGACCGGCAGGACGCGGTGGACCCGGTCCGCACCGGCCGCGGTGGCGAGGCGGGACGGGAGGCGGCCGTCGGGGGCGACGAGCAGCACGCTCTGCCCGGCGGCGCACGCGGTGCGCACGGCGGTGTCGGCGACCTGGTCGGCGCCGGTCCCGGGCGGGGCGGCGGCGACGGTCAGGGGGCGGCGCATGGCGGAGGAGACGACGACGTGGTGGGCCTCGGACAGGCGGTGGGACGAGACGGGCAGGACCGGCTCGTCGCGCGCGGAGCCGCCTTCCAGGAGTGCGGCCAGGGCGGTGGAGTCGGCCTTCTCCGGGCGGATGCCGTCGCCGCCCAGGTCGGCGGCGGGTCCGGCGCCGGGGGCGTCGGGGTCCGCCCCGGCGCGGAAGAGGAGCGCGATGTTGTGCGCGCCCGGGCGGAGGTCGACCAGGGGCATGACGCCGCGCAGGCGGGCCGGGACGACGTCGTCGATGCGGTCGATCTCCAAGCGGGCCAGGATCATGCGCGCCTTGGCCTCCAGGTCGCCGATCTTGGCGGCGGGCATCTTGTCCGTGCCCTTGTCGGCGCCTTTGGCGGGGCTCCTGCCGGTGCCCCTCTCCGCGTCCTCATCCGCACCGCCGGAGCGGACGATGCGGCGGAACTCGGCCAGCTCCTCCTGGGTGTCGATCCCCAGACGGCGCAGGAGGGCCGGGTTGACCTCGGGGCGCGAGGCGATGCGGACCCGCGGGCGTGCGGGGTCCTGGTCCGGCAGGGGTTCGGCGTCGGCCACGAAGAGCGGTGCGGCACACCGTGCGGCGCCGCTCCCGGACGGGGCGAGCGGGCGGTCCGGCCCCCATGGTGTGCGGCCGTCGTCGGCCCCGTCCCCGTGGTCGTGTTCTCCCCGGCCGCTACCGGGGTCCGGCTCCTCGGGAAGCACCACCAGCGGGTAGCCGTAGCGGAGCCGCCCGCCGCCCGAGCCGTCGACCAGGGCGGCGGCGCCGACGGGGACGTCCACGGTGGTGCGTTCGCCGGTGAAGACGGTCTCGGACCCGCCGGGCAGGGCGGCCCAGGCGTCGAGGCGGGAGGTGTCCAGGTCGACGAGGTGGCCGAGGACGCCTTCCCGCTCGGCGCAGGCCCTGTGGTAGTCGACGAGGGCGGACAGCCGCCCGGTCGGCGTCTCGGGTACGGGCCGCGCCGGGGCGGGGGCGACGGAACGAACGGCGGCCCCGGGGGAACGCACGGGCGCGCCGGAGCCCCTCGGCCGCCCCGACACAGCGGGGCCGACCTCCAGGGCCTTGACGCCCTCGGCGGTCTTGGGGCGCTCGGCGGCTGCGGCGCCGTCGGTGGCCGGAAGGGCCTCCAGCCGCCCTTCGGCGGCCGGTGCGATGTCCGCGGCGACTCGGGTGGGCTCGGCGGACGCCTCCCCGGCGCGGTCGCGCAGAGACGGGTCGGAACGGGGGACCGCCACGTCACACCTCACGTATTCGATGGCATTTCGGGCGATGCCGAACAGCAACCACAAGGTCACTCAGGGCTATCGTCTCCATTCTCCGACATCCCCCGCACATCCGCAGGAAGACCGGGGAATTGCCTCCAGCCGACCCTCACCGCCCCCTGGGGCGGCCCGGGGAGGACGGACGGTGGCGCCCGCTGGAATGGCGGAACCTTCGGCGGCCGCGACGCCCGCGCCGACCTGGCCGGACGGAAATGACACCACTCCAGCGGACGTGACCGGACGGACCGGCAGGTGCCCCGCTCTCACCGGCCCCGGCCGGGCGGCGGGCCACCGGAATGTGTGCCGCCCACCCGGACCGCCCCGGGGCCCTCCGGACGACGGGCAGGGCCGACGACCGCCCCGCTTCCGCCATCGCCGCCGCCTCCGGCGACCGCGTACACGCCGGACACCCGACGGCGCTGCCGCAGGGCCCGCCGGTCTTCCTCGTCGCCGCCCGCTCGCTTGCACCCCGCCGGCCCGCCGCCCG
>NZ_ANBH01000311.1 GCF_000341185.1 Nocardiopsis chromatogenes YIM 90109 | reverse complement strand
CGCCCTGGTCGGTCGGTCTTCGGCCGCCCGCCGACGGCCGGGGGCGCCGGTCACGGCACCGACTCCGAGGCGGGCCGCCCCACGGCCGCGACGCCCCGCCGACCCGGCCGGACGGAGACGACACCACTCCAGCGGACGTGACCGGGTGCCGATCTCGGTCGTCGTTCTTCTTCCCGGACCGCGAAAAGCCGGGCGGGCGGACGGCAGGACCGGGGAGACCGCCCCGCCGTCACGGCCCCGGCGGCCTACCGCGCTCCGTCGCCGCCGTCCTCCCGGCGGTGTCGCCTCTCCCCGGCCTCGTCCTCCAGGAGACGCAGGGCGATCCACAGTTCGGTCCTGTAGTCCGGGTCCGACAGGTCTCCCGGGAGGAGTTTCCGGATGCGGTTGATCCGGTACCGCAGTGTGTGGCGGTGGATCCCCAGCCGCTCCGCCGCGGAGTCCCACTTCCCCGAAGCGGCCAGGTACCCGCGCAGGGACGCGGTCAGGTCCTCTGCCGACCGCTGCTCCAACAGCGGTGCCAGTACCTCCCCCGCCATGCGCCTTCCCGCCCGGCCGCCGAGCAGGCCGAGGAAGCCTCCCGGCAGCTCGGACGCCCGGACCACCCCCCTGCCCTCGGCTACCGCCGCCTCCAATGCGCGCTCCGCCTCGGCGCGGGCCGCCGGGAGGCCCTCCAGGTCCGATGGGCGGCTGACGCCGACGCTCCCCCGCACCGCCTCGGCCAGCGCCTCCCCCGGGGCCGCCGACTCCGGGCCGACCAGCACGGCCCTGTCCCCGATCCGCGCCGCCAGGCATCCGCGCGGTGTGCGAAGGTGCGGCAGGGCGAGGCCCTCGCCGTCCCCCGGAGGCACCGTCTGGGCCACCGCCACCGCCACCGGCGGCTCGGGCAGCGCCTTGCGCAGGCGCTCCGCGCGGCCTTCCGCCAGGTCCAGCTCTCCGTCGAGCAGCGCCTCCAGCAGCCCGGCGGCCAGCTCCCCCTCCTCGGGGGCGCGGTGCTCCAGTTCCAACGACATCAGCGACGCCGCACCGCTCACCAGCGTGCGCTCATCGGCGCCGAGCCCGTGCGAGGCCCCCACCGCCAGGAAGCCGCGCACACGCCCGCCCACCCCCAGCGGCTGGAGCGAGATGCTCTCGCCCTTGGACGAGACCGACGCGCCCGAGGGGCGGCGGGCCGCGCGCAGCCGGGCCACCTCCTCCTCCAGGTCTCCCGCACGCGCCGCGGCGGCCTCCGGGGCCGCGTGCCGCGCGCGCCCGTCCGGGTCGAGCAGCAGCACCCACCAGCGGGACGGCTCCCCGCCCGCCGCACGTCCGGCGCGGGCCGGTGACGCCCCCTTCTCCAGCTCCGCCCCCAGCCGCTCCACGACGGCGCGGTCCCCGCGCAGCGCCGCCTGGGTGAGCCTGCGCTGCGCCGCGAAGGCCCGCGTCAGCCCCTCGTACTCCTCCTGGGCGAGCTGGCGGGAGACCTCCTTGCCCACCGCGATGAACGGGGTCGGCCGGGGCACCTCGATCAGCGGCAGCCCGGCCTCCTCGGCCGCCTCCACCAGCGCCGGGGGCACCCGCTCGTGCGCCACCCCGCTGCCGAACCCCAGCCCGGCGGCACCGCTGTCGGCCAGCCGCCGGGTGTAGGCGGCCAGCGCGGCCGCGCCGCCCCCGCCCTCGGGCCACCGGATGCCGGTGGTCAGCACCAGTTCCCCGCCCTCCAGGTAGGGGGTGGGGTCGGTGAGCTCGCTGATGGCGACCCAGCGCACCGCCCGCGCCTCGGCGTCGGGGCCGCCGGCGCGCAGCCGCAGGCCCAGGCGGGGGGTGCGCAGGACGGCGCCCAGTGTGGGAGGCACGGCGTCCCCTCTCCGAAGTCTCTCCAGAATGGCCAACCAGGTGCCGCGATTTTATCCGGATGGGAGAGGAGCGGGCCCACGGCGCGGCCGTAGGGTCGGGGCGTCGCGCCGGTCCCGCCGACCGGCGCCCGACCGTCCGGCGCGCGGGGGCGCGCCGCCGAGCAGAGAGGGAGGACGGCACCCATGGCCAGCACCGAGGTCGCCCAGGCCCGGCGGATCGTCACCGAGATCCCCGGCCCCAAATCCCAGGCGCTCCAGGAGCGCCGGAAGAAGGCGGTCGCCCAGGGCGTCGGGAGCGTCCTGCCGGTCTACGTCCAGCGCGCGGGCGGGGGCATCGTCGAGGACATCGACGGCAACTCCCTGATCGACTTCGGTTCCGGCATCGCCGTCACCAACGTCGGCAACGCCGACCCGCGGGTCGCCGAGCGCGCGGGCGAGCAGCTCTCGCGCTTCACCCACACCTGCTTCATGGTCAACCCCTACGAGGGGTACGTGGAGGTCGCCGAGGCCCTCAACCGGCTCACCCCCGGCGACCACGAGAAGCGGTCGGTGCTGCTCAACAGCGGCGCCGAGGCGGTGGAGAACGCGGTCAAGATCGCCCGCAGCGCGACCGGCCGCCAGGCCGTCGTGGTGTTCGACCACGCCTACCACGGGCGCACCAACCTCACCATGGCGCTGACCGCCAAGAACATGCCCTACAAGCACGGGTTCGGCCCGTTCGCGGGCGAGGTGTACCGGATCCCGATGGCCTACCCGTTCCGCTGGCCCACGGGCCCGCAGGAGTGCGGGCGCGAGGCCGCCGCCCAGGCCATCGACCAGATCACCAAGCAGGTCGGCGCGGAGAACGTGGCCGCCGTGCTGATCGAGCCGATCCAGGGCGAGGGCGGGTTCATCGTCCCGGGCGAGGGCTTCCTCCCGGCGCTGGCCGACTTCTGCCGCGACAACGGCATCGTGTTCGTCGCCGACGAGGTGCAGACCGGCTTCGCCCGCACCGGACGGATGTTCGCCTGCGAGCACGAGGGCATCGTCCCGGACCTGATCACCACCGCCAAGGGCATCGCCGGCGGCCTGCCGCTGGCCGCGGTGACCGGGCGGGCCGACCTGATGGACGCCGTGCACGGCGGCGGCCTGGGCGGCACCTACGGCGGCAACCCGGCCGCCTGCGCGGCCGCCCTGGCCTCGATCGAGGCCATCGAGTCCGACGGGCTGGCCGAGCGCGCCGAGGCGATCGGCGAGCGGATGCTCTCCCGGCTGCGCGCGCTGGCCGACGAGCACGGCATCATCGGCGACGTGCGCGGCCGCGGCGCGATGGTCGCGATCGAGCTGGTCCAGGGGCCGGACGACACGACGCCCAACGGCGAGGCGCTGGGCAAGGTGGTCTCCTACTGCCACCAGCAGGGCCTGGTGCTGCTGACCGCCGGGACCTACGGCAACGTCATCCGGATGCTGCCCCCGCTGGTGATCGGCGACGACCTGCTCGATGAGGGCCTGTCCATCATCGAGGAGGCCNCCCCCCCCCCCCCCCCCCCCCCCCCCCGCCTGTGCCCGAAGGGCCCGCTCCCCCGTCCGCGGGGGTGCGGGCCCTTCGCGGTAGAAAGGGGGCGCGAGGGTCCCCGGTTCCTGAGGAGGCGGCATGGTGGATGTGGCCATCGGGCAGTTCGCGCCCGGCGAGGACAAGCGGCGCAACCTGGACACGGCGCGCGCGCTGGTCGGGGAGGCCGTGGCGCGCGGGGCGCGGGTGGTGCTGCTGCCCGAGTACGCCATGTTCACCGCACCGCGCACCGACCACCGGTTCGTGGAGTCCGCCGAGCCGATGGACGGCCCCTTCCCGTCGGGGATCGCCGGGCTCGCCGCCGAGCACCGCGTCCACGTGGTGGCCGGGCTGAACGAGGCCCTGCCGTCGGCGCCCGGCCGGTTCTCCAACACCCTGGCCGCCTTCGGCCCGGACGGCGCCGTCGTGGCGCGCTACCGCAAGCTCCACCTGTACGACGCGTTCGGCGCCCGCGAGTCGGACGTGGTCGCGCCCGGCCCGATCGCCGAGCCGGAGACCTTCACCTGCGACGGCGTCGTCTTCGGCCTGCAGACCTGCTACGACCTGCGCTTCCCGGAGGTGACGCGGCGGATCGCGGACGCGGGGGCCCAGGCCCTGCTGCTGGCCGCCGAGTGGGTTCCGGGCCCGCTGAAGGAGGACCACTGGACGACGCTGCTGCGCGCCCGCGCGATCGAGAACACCCTGTACGTCGCGGCGGCGGGGCAGAACGCGCCGACGGGGGCGGGCAACAGCGCGATCGTCGACCCGATGGGGACACGGATCGTCGCAATGGGTGAGCAGACGGGGGTAGCGGTCGGCCGTATCGACCCCGAGCGGGTGGCCGAGGTCCGGGAGAAGAACCCTGCGCTGCGGCTGCGCCGGTTCACGGTGGTGCCCAGAGAGGCGGACTCCACCCCGTAAAAATCGGACAAACGGAAATATTCACCCGGAAGGCTTGGCCAAGTCTTCCCGATTCGACTACCAAGAGTTAAGCTTCATGGGCTTAGAGTCACAGAAAACGGCCTGAGCCATTCCGGTCGCAGACCGTTTCTGGTTCAATAAGAGCCGATCTCTATAGGTCCGCCAGACTGTCCTAAACCACGGGGGGAGATGGGACGTTGAGCGGTCTGAGCATTGTGCCCCGACTGGGGGCCGCTGCCGACACAACCGACATCTACACGTTCGAGCCGGAACTGCTGAGCACCGCGCAGTGCATGGGGGACGCCTGCGCCATCTGCCACGCCCGCTGGCCGCGACCACGCCGCGCGTTGGGCGCACTGCCCGACGGCAGCGAGGTCTACGGCTGCGCCGAGTGCGCGGGCATCGCCGCGGCGCACGACGCGCACGCGGGGGAACCCGAACTCGCGGCCCGCTGAGGGGCCACCCGCACGGAAGAAGAGGGAGCGCCGTCCCCGGGGGACACGGTTCCCGGGAACACCGTCCGAACACGCTGTGAGCGCCGCGCCGGGCCAGGGTCGTCAAGGCCGGGTGCGCGCCGGAAGAGGGTCGACGGGACGGACCGGGACGGACGGGGTAGGTGGGTGCTCCGGGGCCAGGGGGAGACCGGCCCCGGAGCACCCGACGCGCTCGCTTTCCGTGGGGGGAGGAGGGGAAATGAGCGCATCTCCCGGTGTGGTCCGCGGTCGCGCCTCAGCGGCGGCATGCGCCGCCGGGTGAGGCGAACCTTGCCCCACGATACTCCCTGTAGCGACCGCCCGACCTTGGGTAGGGCGATTCCGCCAGGGAACCTTGAAAAAGAGCCGGACCGCATCCCCGGGGGCAGTGCGGGGACGCGGTCCGGAGCCGTGTGCCGGTGTACGCGGACGCCGGTGGCCGTGGCCCTGCGTCACCCGCTGGTCGGGAAGCCCAGGTTCACCCCGCCGTGCGAGGGGTCGAGCCACCGGGAGGTGACGGCCTTGGTGCGGGTGTAGAAGTGCACGCCCTCCATACCGTGCGCGTGCGAGTCGCCGAACAGCGACTTCTTCCACCCGCCGAAGGAGTAGTAGGCCATGGGCACCGGGATCGGCACATTGATGCCGACCATGCCCACCTCCACCTCGTTCTGGAAGCGCCGGGCCGCGCCGCCGTCGTTGGTGAAGATGGCGGTGCCGTTGCCGTAGGGGTTGGCGTTGATCAGCTCCAGCGCGCTCTCGTACGAGGGCACGCGCAGCATGCTGAGCACCGGTCCGAAGATCTCGTCGGTGTAGCAGGACATCTCCGGGGTGACGTGGTCCAGGAGCGAGGGGCCCAGCCAAAACCCGTCCCCGCCGCCGCCGAGGACCGGGTGCACGCGCCCGTCGATGGGCAACGACGCCCCCTCGCGCACCCCCGACTCCAGGTACGAGGCGACCTTGTCCCGGTGCGCGCGCGTGACGAGCGGCCCCATCTCGCTGCGGTCGTCGTCGCCCGGTCCCACCCTCAGCGGCTCCACGCGGGCGCGGATGCGCTCCAGCAGGTCGTCGGCGATGGTGTCGATGGCGACCACGGCCGAAATGGCCATGCACCGCTCCCCCGCCGACCCGAAGCCCGCCGAGACCGCCGCGTCGGCGGCCAGGTCCAGGTCGGCGTCGGGCAGCACCACCATGTGGTTCTTCGCCCCGCCCAGCGCCTGCACCCGCTTGCCCGAACGCGCGGCGCCCTCGTAGATGTACTGCGCGATGGGCGTGGAGCCGACGAAGCTCACGGCCTTGACGTCGTCGTGCTCCAGCAGGCCGTCGACGGCCTCCTTGTCGCCGTGCACGACGTTGAACACCCCGTCGGGCAGCCCGGCCTCGGCCCACAGCTCGGCGATGCGCACCGACGCGGAGGGGTCCTTCTCGCTGGGCTTGAGGACGAAGGTGTTGCCGCAGGCGATGGCCACCGGGAACATCCACATCGGCACCATGGCCGGGAAGTTGAACGGCGAGACGCCCGCGACCACGCCCAGCGGCTGCAGGATGGAGTAGGCGTCCACCCCGGTGGACACGTTCTCCGAGTAGCCGCCCTTGAGCAGGTGCGGGATGCCGCACGCGAACTCCACGACCTCCAGGCCGCGCTGGACCTCCCCGGCGGCGTCGGAGACGACCTTGCCGTGCTCGGAGCTGATCAGCCGGGCCAGCTCGTCGGCGTTGTCCTTGAGCAGCTCGCGGAAGCGGAAGAGCACCGCGACGCGCTTGGACAGCGGGGTGTCCCGCCAGCCGGGGAAGGCGTCCTTGGCCGCGGCCACGGCCGCGCCCACCTCCTCCCGCCCGGCGAAGTCCACGGTGCCCGCGACCTTCCCGGTGGCCGGGTTGTAGATGTCCCCCCTGCGGCGCGCCTCGCCCGCGGCGGGCCGACCGCCGATCCAGTGGGTGACGTGCTTGCTCATCTGCGTCCTTCCGATTCCACGTTGCCAGGTGGTTCTGTGCGGGCCGCGGCCCGGCCCGGGTCAGCCACGGGCGGCGGCGTCCACCGCGCGGACCGCGTCGACCAGGGTGTCCCGGCCCTCGTGCGCCTCGTCCTCGGTGAGGGTGAGCGGCGGGGCCATCCGCAGCACGTTGCCGCGCAGGCCGCCCTTGCCGATGAGCAGCCCCCGCCGGCGGGCCTCCTCCAGCACCCGGGCGGCCAGCGCCGGAGCGGGCGCCCCCGTCTCCGGGTCGACCATGTCGACGGCGAAC
This sequence comes from Nocardiopsis chromatogenes YIM 90109, assembly GCF_000341185.1. Classification (GTDB taxonomy): domain Bacteria; phylum Actinomycetota; class Actinomycetes; order Streptosporangiales; family Streptosporangiaceae; genus Nocardiopsis_A; species Nocardiopsis_A chromatogenes. The sequence goes on along the minus strand of NZ_ANBH01000311.1, from coordinate 6,929 downwards.
ATCAGCCCCTTGCCGCGCACCCCGCCCACGGTGGGCAGGTCGGCCAGCGCGGTCAGGCCGCCCAGCACGACCCGCCCCAGCCGGTCGGCGTTGGCCTGCAGGTCGTGGTCGAGGACGTAGTCGAGGGTGGCGTTGGCCGCGGCCATCGACACCGGGTTGCCGCCGAAGGTGGACAGCCCGTTGGCGGGCAGCGCGTCCATCAGGTCGCCGCGCGCCACGACGCCGCCGACCGCGAAGCCGTTGCCCAGGCCCTTGGCGAAGGTCAGGGCGTCGGGCACGACGCCGTGGTTCCCGATGCCCCAGAAGGAGGAGCCGGTGCGGCCCCACCCGGTCTGCACCTCGTCGGAGATGAAGAGCGCACCGTACTCGTCGAGGACCTCCTTGTAGGCGGCGAGCAGCCCGTCGGGCGCCATGGAGAACCCGCCGACGCCCTGCACCGGCTCGGCGATCAGGGCGGCTGGGCCCCCGGCGGCCACGGCGGTGGCCAGAACCTCGCGCAGGTCCGCCACACAGGCCTCGGTGTAGGCCGCGTCGTCCATGCCGCGGAACGCCGGGTGGTCGCGGTCGGTGCCGTGCAGGTAGTGCACGTTGAGCGGGGACAGCGAGGAGTTCTTCCACGCCGTGTTGCCGGTGACCGCCACGGCGCCGAACGAGCGGCCGTGGTAGCTGTTGCGCATGGCCAGGACCTGGTCGGTGCCGCGCGCGTAGGTCGCCAGGAGCAGCGCGGTCTCGTTGGCCTCGGTACCCGAGTTGGTGAAGAAGACCTTGGCGTCGGGGATCCCGGACAGCCGCGCGATCTTCTCGGCCAGTTCGACCTGGCCGCGGATCAGGTACAGGGTGGAGGTGTGCACCACTCCGCGGGCGATCTGCCGTTCGACGGCCTCACGCACCTCGGCCACGTCGTAGCCGAGCATGTTGGTGAGGATCCCCGCGAAGAAGTCGAGGTAGGTGTTCCCCTCGGCGTCGGTGACACGGTTCCCCTTGCCGGAGGTGATCTCCATGGGGTCGTCGTAGTAGAGGGCGAGCCACGAGGGCATCACGGCGCGGTGGCGTTCGTACAGTTCCGACATGACCTCAGTCTCACCCCCGCCCGGCCGTGCGGCCAGCGCCACACTGTCGGTTCCGGGGGCGCGGATCTGACAGTCCGTCAGCCGGTTTCCGGCACCGCGCCTGTCACTCTGTAAAGTCGGGACGCGACACCACTTACACACCGCAGGCCCAGCCCCGTAGACTCGCCGGTGTGCTTCCCACACTCGCCGAAGTCCTGCGCATCCCCGTCGTCGAGCGCGCCCGCCCCCGCGTGGTGGTGGGCGAGGACCTGCTCGGGGTGACCGTGCGCTGGGTGCACATCGCCGAGGTGACCGACCTGGCGCACCTGCTGCGCGGCGGCGAGCTGGTGCTCACCACCGGCATCGCGATGCCCGACGCCCCCGGGGCGCTGCGCCGCTACGTCGAGGACCTGGCGTCGGTCGGGGTGAGCGGCATCGCCGTGGAGCTGGGCCGCAAGTACGGCGCGGAGTCGGAGCTGCCGCGCGCGCTCCTGGAGGCCGCCCGCGAGGCCCGCATCCCCGTCATCGCGCTGGACCGCGAGACCCGCTTCGTCGAGATCACCGAGGCGGTGCACGTGCGGGTGGTCAACGAGCAGCTGGACGAGCTGCGCGAGTCCGAGCGGCTGCACGAGGTCTTCACCCGGCTGTCCGTGGAGGGCGCCCGGCCCGAGCACGTACTGCGCGAGGTCGCGCGCCTGTCCGAGTGCCCCGTGGTGCTGGAGAACCTCAACCACCAGGTGCTCCTGTGCGAGCTCGCCGGAGAGCAGCCCGAAGCCGTCCTGGCGTCCTGGGAGGGGCGCTCGCGCACGGTCCGCGGCGGCGGGCGCACCGTCCACGACACCACCATGGGGTGGCTGGTGACCATGGTCGGCGCGCGCGGGCAGGACTGGGGCCGCCTGGTGCTGATCTGCGGGGCCTCCCCCTCGCCCCGCCAGTCCATGCTGCTGGAGCGCGCCGCGACCACGCTCGCCCTGGGGCGTCTGCTGGAGCGGCACCAGGAGAGCCTGGAGCGCCAGACGCACCGCACGATCATCGCGGGCATCGTCGACCGCTCCTACTCCGACCCGCAGGAGGCGCTGGTGCGCGCGCGGGCCGTCGGCGTCCCCCTCGACGGGCGCTCGCTCAGCGGGCTGGTGCTGCGCCTCCCCGAGGGCGGGACCGGCCTGGCCGCACAGGCCCGGCTGTCCGACACCGCCGAGGCCACCGCGCGCGCGTGCCGCGAGGTTCGGCTGCCCGCCCTGGTCGGGTCGCTCGACGACGTGCGCGTGGGCATCCTGCTGGCCCTCCCCCAGGGGCAGGACCCCGAGCCGCGCCTGCAGCGGCTGGCCGAGCGGGTGCGGGAGCTGGTCGGCACCGGGCCGGTACTGGCCGCCGGATCGCACACCGACGACATCCGGGAGGTGCGCCGGTCCTTCCTGGAGGCCCGGCAGGTGGGCGACGTCGCCCTGCACCGGCCCGAGCGGCGGCCGCTGTACCGCCTGCCCGACCTGCACCTGCGCGGCCTGCTCCACCTGTTCCGCGACGACGAGCGGCTCCAGACCTACGTGGAGCGGGAGCTGGGGCCGCTGCTGGCCTACGACGCCCGGCACGGCAGCGACCTGACCGAGATGCTGCGGCACTACCTGGAGGCGGGGCGCAACAAGGCGCTTGCCGCCACCTCGGCCCACCTGTCCCGGCCCGCCTTCTACGAGCGGCTGCGCCGCATCGCCCGGGTGCTCGGCACCGACCTGGACTCGGTCGAGACCTGCCTGTCGCTGCACGTGGCACTGTTGTCGCTGGACTCGGTGCGCGACCGCCTCCCCGGCGAGGCGCCCTGAGGGCCGTCTCCGGGCGGGGCGTGGGCCAGAGGGCGGCCACCCATGCACTACTTTGGATTCCGTCGCCCATCGGGCGGCTCCCCACCGATTCCCGTGCGGCAGCGCGCGGCCACCGACGTTCACGCCAGCGGAGGACCATGTGACCGAGCACGAGGACAGCGCGCCGGGGGCCCGGCGCAACCACGCGGCGCCCGTGCTGGACGAGACGGCCAAGCGCATCATCGAGCAGCTCCAGGAGGACGGCCGCCGCTCCTACGCCGCGATCGGCAAGGCGGTGGGGCTGTCCGAGGCGGCCGTGCGCCAGCGGGTGCAGCGGCTCCTGGAGACCGGGGTGGTGCAGGTCGTCGGGGTGACCGACCCGATGATGCTGGGCTTCAGCCGCCAGGCGATGATCGGGGTGCGCTGCAACGGCGACCTGAACCGGGTGGCCGACGAGGTCGCCGGGCTCGACGGGTGCGAGTACGTGGTCATCACCGCGGGCTCCTTCGACCTGCTGGTGGAGGTGGTGGCCGAGGACGACGAGCGGCTGCTCGGCATCCTCGGCGCGATCCGGGCGGTGCCGGACGTGGTGGGCACCGAGAGCTTCCTCTACCTGAAGCTGCGCAAGCAGACCTACGCCTGGGGCACCCGCTGACCCGCGCCCGGCGGCTCCCCGCCGCTCAGCCCGGCCACAGCCCGTAGACCCACGTCAGCGCGCCCGGCGCGAAGACCACCACGAGGAAGCGCACGAAGCGCGTGGAGGCGGTCACCGCGCAGAACACGTCGACGCGCATGCGCACCGTCCCCGCGAACACGCACACCACCATCAACGGCGGCACGCTCACCAGGGACGACGCGGCCAGCAGGCCCGCGGCCCACCAGGGGCGCTCCTCGGCCTTGCGGCGCCAGCCCTCCACCCGCCCGGCCCAGGCGCGCTTGGGGCGCTCGGTCCGGCGTTTGAGCCACGGGATGTCCAGCGCCCCGCGCGCCGCCCCATAGTGGGCCAGCTTGCCCGCCGTCTGCCCCACCGCGGCGGCCAGCGCCATGGCGACGAGGCCGGTGTCGCCCACCAGCACGGCGGCGCCGACCAGGTACACCTCGATGTTGAGCACCGGAAGCAGGGCCGCCACGACCCCCGCCGCCAGCGCCGTGAGCACCTCCACGGGCGCCTCCGGGGGGGCGGGGTCAGTTCTGCGCGGCGAGCTGTCCGCAGGCGCCGTCGATCTCCTGGCCGCGGGTGTCGCGGACGGTGACCGGGACGCCGTGCGACTCCAGGCGGCGCACGAACTCGCGCTCGTCCTCCGGACGCGAGGCGGTCCACTTGGAGCCGGGGGTCGGGTTGAGCGGGATCAGGTTGACGTGCGCCAGGTTCCCCTTGAGCAGCCGCCCCAGCAGGTCGGCGCGCCAGGCCTGATCGTTGATGTCGCGGATGAGCGCGTACTCGATCGAGACACGGCGGCCGGTGGTGTCGGCGTAGCGCCAGGCGGCGTCCAGCACCTCGTCCACCTTCCAGCGGGTGTTGACCGGCACCAGCTCGTCGCGCAGCTCGTCGTCGGGGGCGTGCAGCGAGATCGCCAGGCGCACCTGCATGCGCTCGGAGATGAGCTTGTCGACCGCCGGGACGAGGCCGACCGTGGAGACCGTCACCCCGCGCTGGGAGATGCCCAGCCCGCCGGGGACCGGGTCGGTGATGCGGCGCACCGCCTCCAGCACCCGCTTGTAGTTGGCCAGCGGCTCGCCCATGCCCATGAAGACGATGTTGGAGATGCGGCCGGGGCCGCCGGAGACGTTGCCGCGCTCCAGGTCCCGGGCGCAGGAGACGACCTGGTCGACGATCTCGCCGGTGGACAGGTTGCGGGTCAGGCCCTGCTGGCCGGTGGCGCAGAACGGGCAGTTCATTCCGCACCCGGCCTGGGAGGAGACGCACAGGGTCGCCCGGTCGGGGTAGCGCATCAGCACCGACTCGAACATCACCCCGTCGAAGGCCTTCCACAGGGTCTTGCGGGTCATGCCGCCGTCGCAGGAGATGTGCTTGACCGGGGTGAGCAGCTTGGGCAGCAGCGCCTCGCCCAGGCGCTCGCGCGCGTCCGCCGGCAGGTCGGTCATCCCGGCGGTGTCGGACTCCAGGCGGCCGAAGTAGTGCTGGGCCAGCTGCTTGGCCCGGAACGGCTTCTCGCCGAGCTCGGTGACGGCGTCCTTGCGCTCCTGCGGGCTGAGGTCGGCGAGGTGCCGGGGCGGCTTGGCCCGGCGCGGTGCGGCGAAAGTGAGCTCGGCAGGCATGTGCATCCAGTGGGACGGGTGGAAACGGCGGCCGCGCGACCGCCCGCCAACGGGTTGCTACAGGACCGATAACGCTCTGGTCCCCACCTAGTGCGGCATCGGCGGTCGGGGCATTAGGTTCATACTATGCGGCGCCGGGAAGGGCGCGGCACGGCGCGCCTGCGGCGCCCCGGCGGCCGCAGGCGGCGAGGAAGGGAGCTCAGGTGGCCGGAGCCCGCGTTCTGCTCGACGAGTACAGTCCTTACCACAGCCGCCGCATCGTCGTCGAATGCGACTCCCGCACCACCGCCGCCTACCTCATGGACGCCCGCGGGCGGATCCGGGTGCCGGTGTGGCTGGCCAACCACGACGTGGCCCCGGACACCGGCGACCCGTCGGGGCTGTACCGGGGTGAGGCGCCGCTGATGCCCGCCGCGCACACGCGCCACCCGCAGGGCAGGGCGCCGTTCGCGCCCGGGGCGCTGCGCGCGGTGTGGTTCGAGGAGGGCGACGGGGTGGCCCTGCTGGAGTCGGGACCGGACGGGGACAGCCTGCTGGCGGTGGTGCCCGGGTGGGCCGAGGCCGACAGCGGCATCCCGGGGTACGCGCGCGAGGCCATCGGGCGCAGCCCCTACGCCTGGGCGCTCGACCCGGTCCGGGCGCAGCTGTGGCCGCGGGTGGTGCACGCCGAGGCCTACTGGAACTGGCGGGACGCGCCCAACGCCTGGCGGTCGGTGCAGCGGACGGTGTTCAACCACCTGAGCCGCACGGTGGGGCCGCCGGGGCACTACTGGGACGTGTCCGACGGGCACGCGCCGCTGCTGCGGGTGACCGAGCGGCCGCCGACCGAGGAGCGCCCGTACACGGTGCTGAGCACGGTGGGCATGTGCGGGCAGCGGATGCCGACGCTGGACCGGTACATGGCCGACACCTCCGAGTACGCGCGCGTCGAGCTGGCGCTGGCCACGACGATGTCGGCACACGTGGCGGCGCGCATCTTCCGGTGGATCGGGGCGTTCCCGTGGCGGGCGGTGACCTGGTTCGGTCCGGGGCACAGCGTCAAGTGGCTGGACGGCCAGGAGGACCGCAAGATGCGCGGGGACCGCTCGGCGGTGCTGCTGGTGNCTGCTGGTGGCCGCCCCCTCGCCGCTGGCGGGCGGCGGGCCGCCGCCCCCGGACGCCTCGGGGCTGACCTTCCACGGCGACCCCGTGCGGTGGCTGTGGATCGTCCCGATCACCCGTCCGGAGCACCTGTTCGCCAAGGAGCACGACGCCGCCACCCTCATCGAGAAGCTGGCGGCGGAGGGGCGGAGCTGGATCCTGGGCGACCGGTGAGGCGACCGCCCGCCGTCCCCGGCCGTGAGGGAGGTGACCGTGCCTGAGGGGTTCGCGGCCCTGACGACGGTGCTCATGGTGCTGCTCGCGCTGCTGGCACTGTTCAACGCGGCCCAGGCGGTCTATCCGCGCCTGACCTGGGAGCTGACCAAGTGGCGCTTCCGCAATCCCGAGGCGGTCGAGCCCAGCCGCGCCGCGTTCCAGCTGCGCCGGGTGGCGGCCCTGATGCGGTTCACCGTGTTCCTGGCGGCGGCGATGCTGGTGTTCGGCTTGGGCTGAGGGCCCCTTGCCCTGAGGGGCGCACACCATCGGCTCTCCCCGCCCGTGGGCGCCCGGCGGACCGCTGCACCCTGACCCGGTTCGCGGCTAGGGCTCGTCCGGAGTCTCCCTCGCCCGCCCCTACGGCGTTGACCCCGGGGAGGCCGCCCCTGAGAGGTCCGCCATAATCCCGGCTCCCCCGAGATCAACGGGGATCCTGGCCGGTGGGGCC
>NZ_ANBH01000310.1 GCF_000341185.1 Nocardiopsis chromatogenes YIM 90109 | reverse complement strand
GAGAGGCCCGCCATAATCCCGGCTCCCCCGAGATCAACGGGGATCCTGGCCGGTGGGGCCGTCGGGGGCCGCGGCCGCGTCTCGGCGGGACACCGCACGACTCCGGACAGGGCCTGGCGCCGCCCCACGGCAGGCCGTGCACACCGGCGGGCAACCCCCAAATAAGTGTTTGACGGTCGACCGCACGGGGGCCACACTGAGCGCATGCCGTCCGAACCCGAACCCCCCGCCGCCTCCTCCGTCACGCTGCGGGCGTTCGCGCACCCGCTGCGGCTGCGGCTGCTCTCCCTGCTCACCGGCGCCGCGATGAGCGCGGCCGAGGCCGCCCGCGAGCTCGGCGAGAGCCAGGCCAACGTCAGCTACCACGTGCGCCGCCTCCATGAGGCGGGCCTGCTCACCCTCGCCGAGGAGGTGCAGGTGCGCGGCGGACGCGCCCTGCGCTACCGGCACGACCCCGCCAGCGGCCCGGCGACGGCCCAGGGCGGCGCCGAGGACCTCCGGATGCTCGCCGCGGCCCTCGCCGAGGAGTTGCAGCGCCGCGCCCGGCTGCGCGACCCCGATCCGCCCCGCACCTTCACCGACACCGAGGTGTGGGTCGCCCCCGAGGAGTGGTCCGCACTGGTCGAGCGGGCCTCAGAGCTCGGCGAGGAACTGCACCGCGCGGCACGGGCGCCGCGCTCCCCCGGCGCGATACCCGTCAGCGCCAGCCTGCTCTTCTTCGCGATGCACACCGGGGACGGCGGTGCCGACGAGGACGGCGGCGACGGCGGGGACCGGTCGTGACCGGCACCGTGTTCCCGCCTCCCGGCGGAGGCCGCGGAGACCGGACGGCCACCGATGCCGGATCCGGCGACTCCGTCCTCGCCCCGCTGCGCTCCGGAGCCTTCCGCGCCCTGGGAGCGGGCCGGACGCTCATGTACTTCGGCAACGGACTGGCGCAGGTCGCGCTGGCCTTCGCCGTGCTCGACGCCACCGGGTCGGTGGTGCACCTGGGCCTGGTCATCGGGACACGCACCCTGGCCAACGTCGTGCTCCTGCTGGCCGGGGGCGTGCTGGCCGACCGGCTGCCCCGCGCCGCGGTGCTGCGCGGCGCGTGCGCGATCGCCGCCCTCTCGCAGGGGCTGCTGGCGCTCGCGCTGGCGGCCGGGGTGGCGTCGATGCCGCTCATGCTGGTCCTGGCGGCGGTCAACGGGGCGGCCGCGGCGGCGAACCTGCCCGCGGCGGCGTCCCTGGTGCCGCAGACGGTCCCCGCCTCGCTGCTGCGCCAGGCCAACGGGCTGATGCGGATCGGCGTGGAGACCGGACGGCTCATCGGGATGTCGGCGGGCACGATGCTCGTCGCGCTGCTCGGCTCGGCCGCCGCGATCGCCGCCGACGCCGGGGCGTTCGCGCTGGCCGGGGTGTGCTTCGCGTTCGTGCGGGTGCCCGCCGCGTCCGCGGCGAACCCCGAGCCCGCGCACCCGCTGCGGGACCTGGCCGACGGATGGTCGGAGTTCGTGCGCCGCAGCTGGGTGTGGGTGGTCGTCGTGCAGTTCCTCGTGGTGAACATGGTGCACTCGTCGATGGTGGCGGTGATCGGGCCGGTCATCGCCGACGAGGGCTTCGGGCGGGCCACGTGGGGGCTGCTGCTCACGGTCAACAGCATCGGCCTGCTCGCGGGCGGGGTGCTGGCGGCGCGGTGGCAGCCCCGCCGGGCGCTGCTGTTCGGCGTCGGACTGACCGCGATCGAGGCGGCCCCGATCCTCGCCTTGGGCCTGGCCCCGGCCCCCGTCCTGCTCTTCCCGCTGTTCTTCCTGGCCGGGATGGCCATGGAGCAGTTCAGCGTGGCGTGGGAGGTGTCCCTGCAGGAGAACATCCCGCAGGAGCGGCTGGCCCGGGTGTACTCCTACGACGCGCTGGGGTCGCTGCTGGCGGTGCCGCTCGGGCAGGCGGTGGCCGGTCCGGTGGCCGAGGCCGCAGGCCCCGGGCCCGCCCTGACCGGGGCCGCCGCGCTGTCGCTGGGCGCGACCGCGCTGGCGCTGTGCGCCCCGGCGGTGCGCACCCTGCGGCGGGACCCCGTCCCGCCCCCTTGACATCAAGTTAACTTGAGGTTGTTTCGTGGGTGTCCGACGGCGCCGCCGGACGGCGGTGCCCCCGGCACACGGATGAGGAGCACCCACGATGATCCTGGTGACCGGCGCGACCGGAACCGTCGGCGGTGCGGTGGCACGGAGGCTGGCCGGAACGGGCGAGGACGTGCGCGCCCTGGTGCGCGCGCCGGAGACGGCGCGGCTTCCGGCGGGGGTGGACGTGGTCCGCGGCGACCTCTCGGATCCGGCCTCGGTGGAGGCGGCCATGCACGGGATCGACGGGGTGTTCCTGGTGTGGCCGCTTCCGGAGGCGGCACCGGTGGTGCCGGTCCTGGAGGCGGTGCGGCTGCACGCCGAACGCATCGCCTACCTGTCGTCGGCCGGGGTGGAGCCCGACGCCGAGGAGCAGGGCGACCCGATCACCGAGACGCACGCCGGGGTGGAGCGGGCCATCGCCACGTCGGGGCTGGCCTGGACGGCGGTGCGCGCGGGCGGGTTCGCCGCCAACGACCTCGCGTGGACCGAGGAGCTGAGCGGCGGCGGATCGGCCGTGCGCACCCCGTTCCCCGAGGCCCGGCGGGCGGTGGTGCACGAGAACGACTTGGCCGATGTGGCGATCCACGCGCTGACGACCGAAGGGCACGCGGGGCGGGCCTACACGGTGACCGGCCCGGAGATGCTCAGCGAGACCGAGCGCGTGCACATCCTGGGCGAGGTGATCGGACGGCCGCTGAAGACGGAGCGGATGGATCCGGACGAGGCCCGCGCCCGGTTGACGGCGGCCGGGCTGCCCGCCGAAGCGGCCGAGGGGATCCTTGAGGCCCACAGGACCTTCTCCGACCCCGCCCACACCGAAGACCTGCACACAGCGGAGGAGGTCACCGGCCTGCCGCCACGGGCGTACCGCCAGTGGGCGGCCGACCACGCCGACGCCTTCCGCTGAGGCAGAGCCAGGGCACGGCGGCGCCAGCCCGCAGCCCGCCACGAACGGCCGGTCCGGGAACCGGCAAGCCCCGGAGGAGTGAGTGGGGACCCACCCCTCCGGGGCGCTTCCGTTCCCCGGCCCGGTGGAGTGTGGGCGGGGGCGGCGTCCCTTACGGGGGGGCTGCCAGGTGGCGGGCCTGTACGTGATCACCGTGTTGGGCAGCGACGGCGGGAGCGAGGTGGTTCCCCGGCCCTGCTTGCCGTCCGCCGGACTCCTCGCGCTCCGGGCAAGCGGTGGAGCGGGTGCCCCGCTCAAGCCCCCGGCCGGGCGGCGGGCCCCGGCGTGTGAGGGTAGGAGGCGGCGACGACGCAGGTCCGCGGCCCTTACCACAGCGTTGTCGTTCGCGTGGCGTGTTCGTGGTCACCGGAGAGAACGGCGATGACGGGAGCGGGGCGGTTCCCCGGCTTTCCTTGCCGTCCGCCGGACCCCTCACGCTCCGGGCGAGCGGTGGAGCGGGTGCCCTGCTCGCGGGCTCCGGGCTGGCGGCGGGCCGTCGGAGCGCAGGGAAAAGCAGCGGCGACGACAAAAGGGCGGCGGCCCCACCCGCAGCGTTGTCGT
>NZ_ANBH01000309.1 GCF_000341185.1 Nocardiopsis chromatogenes YIM 90109 | reverse complement strand
CCCCGATCCCCCGAGGTACCCGCAAGCACGAGGGGCGCCTCCTCCGTGCCCCCTCGCCGCTGCCTAACGCGGCGACCGCGCACGTCCGGCAGACGGCCGCGCGCCTTCGTCGTTGCTGCTCTTCGGCCTGGAACGGTGGTGGTCAGAGACCGCGAGCGGGGTACCTGCCGTGCCGCCCGCACGGAGGCGTGGGGAGGACATGGGCTCACCGGACCACTATCACCTGGGCGCCGCTTCAGGGCTTTCGACCGGCCCAACTCTCGGATTTCCTTACGAAACCACATAAGGCAATGAAGAAATTACTCAGGGTTATGCAATGATGGCCCCGTGCCAACCGCGTTCATTGCGCCCTCCGGGCGCGCTCCGAATCTGACCGCAGGGCCCCCGGCCGAGGAGGACGCCCCGGCCCAGAGCGCCCCCGTCCTGCTGGTCGCCTCCAGCGGCGGCCACCTCGCCCAGCTCATGGCCCTACGCCCATGGTGGTCGGGCCGCGAGCGGAGCTGGGTCACCTTCCGCACCCCCGACGCCGAGTCGCTGCTGAACGGCGAGGAGGTGCGCTGGGCGCACCACCCCACCACCCGCAACCTGCCCAACCTGCTGCGCAACACGGCCCTCGCCGTGCGCGTACTGGCCGCCCGGCGCCCGGCCGCAGTGGTCTCCACCGGTGCCGGGGTCGCCCTGCCGTTCTTCGTCCTGGCCCGGCTGCTGCGGGTGCCCACCGTGTACATCGAGGTCTACGACCGCATCGAGACCCCGACCCTGACAGCCCGCCTCTGCCGCCCGTTCACCCGGCTCTTCCTCGCCCAGTGGGAGGAGCAGCGCTCGTTCATGCCCACCGCCATCACCGTAGGACCGCTGCTGTGAACCACGCGCCCGATTCCCCGGCCCCCGCCCCCTCCGACAGCCCGCTGGTCCTCGTCACGGTGGGCACCGACCACCACCCGTTCGACCGCCTGGTGGAGTGGGCCGACGCCTACGCCCGCGAGCGCCCCGAGGTCCGGGTCCTAGTGCAGCACGGCCGCTCCCCCGCCCCCGCGGACGCCGAGGGCGCACCCTTCCTGCCGCCCGACCGGCTGGAGGAGCTGATGCGCTCGGCCGCCGCCGTGGTCACGCACGGCGGCCCCGGGTCGGTCACCGCCGCCCGCCGCGCCGGGCACCTTCCGCTCGCCGCCGCCCGCGACCCCGAGCTGGGCGAACACGTGGACGACCACCAGCTCCGGTTCGTCGCCCGGCTGGACGCCTCCGGGCTGGTGCGCGCCTGCGCCACCGCCCAGCAGCTCTCCGCCGCCCTGGACAAGGCCGTCGCCCACCCCGGCGAGTTCCGCATCGGCGCGCCCGGGTCCGGCGGCACGGGGGACGGCGCCGAGGCCGCCGCCCGCCGCGCCGGTGAGCTGATCGACCTGCTGGCGCCCCCGCCGCGCCCCGGCCACCCGCTGCCCGCACTGGAGAAGGCCCCGGGCACCTGGCCGGACGTGTGCGCCGTGGTGCCCACCCGCGACCGCCCCGACCTCCTGCGCCGCACCCTGCGCTCGATCGCCCGGCAGGACTACCCCGGGGTGCTGCGCACCGTCGTCGTCTTCGACAACGACGACCCCGACACCTCCCTGGCCTCCGACGACCCGCGGCGCCCGGTGGAGGTGGTGGTCAACGACCACAGCCCCGGCCTGGCCGGTGCCCGCAACACCGGGATCATGGCCGCGCGCGGCGAGTACGTGGCCTTCTGCGACGATGACGACACCTGGTTCCCCGGCAAGCTCCGCTCCCAGGTGGAGGTGCTGCTGACCGACCCGGAGACGGAGATGGTCTGCTGCGGCATCCGGGTCGTCTACGACCGGACCGAGGCCGAGCGGATGCTGGACCGCACCGCCGTCACCTTCTCCGACCTGCTCGGCTCCCGGCTCACCGAACTCCACCCCTCCACGTTCCTCATCCGGCGCGAGGCGCTGCTGGAGTGCGGCGACCCGGTCAGCGAGGAGCTGCCCGGCAGCTACGCCGAGGACTACGAACTGCTGCTGCGCATGGCCCGCCGCGCGCCCATCCGGAACATTCCGGCGCCGGGCGTCCGGGTGCTCTGGCACCGGCGCTCGCACTTCGCCGGGCGGTGGCAGACCATCGCCGCCGCGCTGCGCTGGCTGCTCGACCGCTACCCCGAGTTCCGCCTCGTGCCCGGCGGTTACGCGCGCGTGGCCGGACAGATCGCCTTCGCTGAGGCGGCGGCGGGTCGCCGCCGCGCCGCCCTTCGGTGGGCCGGACGCACCTTCCGGGCCCGCGCCCTGGAGCCGCGGACCCCGCTGGCGCTGGCGGTCGCCTGCGGCCTGCCCGCCCCGTGGGTGCTCCGCACCCTGCACCGGCACGGCAAGGGCCTCTAGGGCCGCCTGTCCTCCACCGCGCCCGGCCGCCCTGTCACCCGCCCCCGGCGCGGATGCTCGTGGCTCTCCACACGGGCGCGGCGCGAGAACTTCCCCGCACCGGCACGGCAGGGACCTCTGGGGCCAATCCGACGCCGCGCCCGCCGACGGTCGCCCGCCCTCGGCACGGACGGCCGTGGACCTCGATTCGGGCGCGGCGCAAGAACCCCCCCGCACCGGCACGGCCAGAGCCTCTAAGGCGCGCCCTCCGCCCCGTCACTCGCCCCGGCGTGGACGGCCGTGGACCTCCTCCTGGGCCTTGCGCAGGTGCTCCTTCGTCTTCAGGGCCCGGTCCACGATCTCCTGCACCCGTTCGGGCACGGCCACGTAGGGGTGCCGCCCCGCCAGGCTGTAGCCCCACTGCGCGTAGGCGTCCTGCCCGACCCGGAAGTCACAGGTGGGTGCGGTCATCCCGTCCCACATCTTCACGGCCTTGACCCGCTCGTAGCGCTTGAGCACCTCAGGGATGTCGGCATACCACTCGGCCGTCGCCATCGGGTCGCCCGGGATGGGCACCGTCCCCATCTCCCCGATCATCACCGGCTTGTCCGGGTCGATGCCGTGCTTGGGCCCCTCCTCCTGGACCCACTCATAGGCCGGGCGCAGCGCCTCCTCGAACGAGACCACCTCGTCCCAGTGCGGCATCAGCTCGCACCCGGTCATGTTGTAGGCCTCCCAGCTGATCCAGTCCACGTAATCGTTGCCGGGCCACAGCCGGGGCAGGCGGGACAGGTTGTCGGGCCACCCGGTCACGTTCCACACCCACACGGCGTTGTCCGCGCCGTTCTCGCGGTACACGTCGACGATGTGCCGCCAGGCCATCACGAACTCCTCCGGCGTGCCCCGCCGGTTGTAGCGCTTGTTCGCGTCGGCCTCGTGGTCGAAGGTCACGAAGACGGGGTGCTCCAGCCCGGCGATGCGCTTCGCCTGAGCGGTCAGCGAGCGGTCGAAGCGCCCGACGATGATGTCCTTGTAGTCCTGCTCCGGGTGGCCCCTCACGTTGAACCGCTTCGCCTCGATGTTGGCGTGGATGAGCCGCCCCTCTTCGGCGTACTCCACCTCGGCCTCGGTGGGCACCTCGGTCTGGTCGATGCCGTTCCAGGTGTAGACGATGTCGAGCTTGCGGTCCACCGCCCGTTCGAGCGGCTCCGGGTCGCCCTGCCAGGGACTCGCGCCCCACCACAGGCCGCACGAGGGCTCAAGGATCTCGCTGACGTCGCAGCGGGGGTGGCCTCCGGGCGGCTCCGGGGGGATGCCCGGGGACGGCGACGGCTCCGGCGACGCACTGGGCGTCGGGCTCGGCGACGGCTCGACCGGCGGGGGCTGCGGCGAAGGGGACGGGGACGGGACCGGCGAGGGGGACGGGCTGGCGGACGGGCTCGGCGACGGGGAGGCGGGCGGGGACGGCGACACCGACGGGGAAGGAGAAGGGGACGGTGTCGGGGAAGGGGAGGGAGAAGGGGACGGGGACGGCGTCGGCTGCTGCGGGATCACCAGACCCCCCAGGCCCTCCGGAGACGGGCTCGGGGACGGGCTCGGAGACGGGCTCGGCGAAAGGCTCGGGGACGGCGTCGGCTGCCGCGGGATCACCAGGCCCCCGGGCCCGTCCGCCTCCTGGGCCGTCGGCTCCGGCGACCCCGACTCCAGGATCCCGAGCCCTTCCAGGCCCTCAAGCCCCTGGGCCCCCTCCTTCTCCTCGCACGCCGCCGTGGCCACGAGCAGAGCCGCCAGCACCGCACCGACCCGGGCCGCCCTGCCTCGGCCCGGTCCGCTTCCGTGCGCTCCCCCGCGCCCGTGCTCCCGCTCCACGATCGGCCCCCTCCCGGGTCGTCCTGGAAGCCCCCTTGGGACACCATGGGGTATTCACAGTACGCAATTAATTCACCACGAAAGGTGACCGAATCGGGCGTGTCGGCTTCAGTACCCGAATCTCCACCGAACCGGCAGGGTCAGCGCGGACACCGCGACCCGCGCCGGGGCCGCCAGCTGCGACCGCCACGCCACGTCGGCGCGCACCCGCACCGGCCCCGTCCTCAGCCGCATCGGGTTCCCCGAGACCGTGTGCGCCAAAGACAGCTCCGCCGACCCGTCCGCCCCCAGGGGGACCCCGTCGGCCCCGCACCCGGCGAACTCGGCGATGCCGCGCAGCTCCCCCAGCGGGTCGGCGGCGAAGTCCTCGTAGCGCACGCGGAGGGTGGGCAGCCCGCCGCGCTCCAGCGCCGCCAGCACGCCGTTCTGCGCCACCCACTGCACGGCCGCGCGCGGGGGCGAGTAGCGCGCCATGAACTGCTCGGGGCTGGTCGGCCGGGCGTCGGGCCGGGGCACCCGCTTGCCCCAGGCGTGCGCGACCGCCCGGGGGTCGCGCACGATGTGCAGCAGCCGCATCCGCGCCCCGTAGCGCAGCCGCAGGCACGCGGCCAGCGAGGCGTGCTTGCTGGAGTCGACCACGGTGCGGCACCCGCTCACCCGGGCCACCGCGGCGTAGAGCCGGTCGTAGAGGTCGGTGTAGCGGGCCGCGCGCGCCGCCAGGTCCGGCGGGGGTTCGTCGGCGAGCAGCCCCGGCACGAACCGGGTCCGGTCCACGGCCGCCTTGAGCTCCAGGACCCGGGCCGGGTCGACCCGGCCCCACCCGCCGAAGGCCTCCCGGCCCACCTCCGCCCAGAACGGACACCGGGCGAACGGCGCACCACAGCCGCACACCTCGTCATCGACGAGGCTGCGCCGCCACATGTGCACGACCTCGCCCATGGAGCACACCCCGGGCAGCTCCCCCAGGAGCCGCTCGATGAGCGTGGAACCGGACCGGCCGATCCCCCCGACGAACACCAGACGAAATCCGCTCACAGGACGCAACACTAGTACGCCCTGTGATAGATCGCTCGCTTTCCGTGGTTTAAGCAGGTCGCGACCGGAGAACGGGCACGCCCGGTCAGTCGGTGTCGAGCACCATCCCCGCCGCGACGGTGGCGTTGGTGCCCTCGTCGACCAGGATGAACCCGCCGGTGATGCGGTTGCGCTTGTACTCGTCGACGAACAGCGGCTGGGCCGACTTCAGCGCCACCCGCCCGATCTCGTTGAGCCCCAGCTCCGCGGGCTTCTCGTCGCGGCTGAGGGTGTTCACGTCCAGCCGGTACAGCAGGTCCTTCACCATCACCTTGCTGGTCCGGGTCGTGTGCTTGAGCAGCAGCTTGGACCGCGGGGTGAGGGTGCGCGACTCCGACATCCAGCAGACCATCGCCTGCAGCTCCCGCGCCTCGCGCGGGCGGTTGTTGGGGCGGCAGATCATGTCGCCCCGGGAGATGTCGATGTCGTCCTCCAGCAGCACCGTCACCGACTGCGGGCTGAACGCCTCGTCCAGGTCGCCGTCGGCCGTGACGATCCGCGCCACCCGCGAGGAGATGCCGGAGGGCAGGTGGACGACCTCGTCGCCCTTGCGCAGCACGCCTCCGGCCATCTGGCCGGCGTAGCCGCGGTAGTCGTGCAGCTCGGGGTCGTCGGCCTTGTGCGGGCGCACCACGTACTGCACCGGGAACCGCGCGTCGATGAGGTTGCGGTCCGAGGCGATGTGCACGTTCTCCAGGTGGTGCAGCAGCGAGGTGCCCTCGTACCAGGGCGTCTCCATGGACCGCTCCACCACGTTGTCGCCGTGCAGCGCGGAGATGGGGATGAACGCCAGGTCGGTGACGTCCAGCTTGGCGGCGAAGTCGGTGAACTCGGCGCGGATCTCCTCGAACCGCTCCTGGGAGTAGTCCACCAGGTCCATCTTGTTGACCGCCACCACCAGGTGCGGCACCTGCAGCAGCGTGGCCAGGAAGGCGTGCCGGCGGCTCTGCTCCTGCAGCCCCTTGCGGGCGTCGACCAGGATGACCGCCAGGTCGGCCGTGGAAGCGCCGGTGACCATGTTCCGGGTGTACTGGATGTGCCCGGGGGTGTCGGCGATGATGAAGGTGCGCCGCGGGGTGGCGAAGTACCGGTAGGCGACGTCGATGGTGATGCCCTGCTCGCGCTCGGCGCGCAGGCCGTCGGTGAGCAGCGCGAGGTTGGTCTGCTCCTCGCCGCGGCTGCGGCTGGTGCGCTCCACCGAGTCGAGCTGGTCCTCGAAGATGGACTTGGAGTCGTAGAGCAGGCGGCCGATGAGGGTGCTCTTGCCGTCGTCGACGGATCCGGCCGTGGCGAACCGCAGAATGTCGTTGGTCATGGTGCGCGCGTTCCTCGGGAAGGGATCGGTGCGGGTGGGGCCGGTCAGAAGTAGCCTTCGCGCTTGCGGTCCTCCATGGCCGCCTCGCTGGCGCGGTCGTCGGCGCGGGTCTGGCCGCGCTCGGTGATGCGCGTCGCGGCGATCTCGGCGATGATCTCGTCGATCGCGGTCGCGGTGGAGCGGACCGCGCCGGTGCAGGTCATGTCGCCGACCGTGCGGTAGCGGACGGTCGCCTCGAAGACCTCTTCGCCCTCGTCGCGGTTGATGAAGGGGCCGTCGGCGAGCAGGATGCCGTCGCGCTCGAACACCGGGCGCCGGTGCGCGTGGTAGATGGAGGGCAGCTCCAGCTCCTCGCGCCGGATGTAGTCCCACACGTCCAGCTCGGTCCAGTTGGAGATGGGGAACACCCGGATGTGCTCGCCGCGGTCGATCCGGGTGTTGAACAGGTTCCACAGCTCGGGCCGCTGGGCCTTGGGGTCCCACTGGCCGAACTCGTCGCGGAAGGAGAACACGCGCTCCTTGGCGCGGGCCTTCTCCTCGTCCCGGCGGGCCCCGCCGAAGGCGGCGTCGAACCCGTGCTCCTCGATGGCCTCCAGCAGGGCGGCGGTCTGCA
>NZ_ANBH01000308.1 GCF_000341185.1 Nocardiopsis chromatogenes YIM 90109 | reverse complement strand
CTCCTCGCCCCGGGGGCCCCCGCCGAAGGCGGCGTCGAACCCGTGCTCCTCGATGGCCTCCAGCAGGGCGGCGGTCTGCAGCCGGTTGCGGCTGGCCCACCGGCCGGTGGGCTCGACCACCTTGCCCTGGTCGATCTGGTCCTGGACGGAGGCCACCACCAGCTCCATCCCGGCCTCGGCCAGGCGGCGGTCGCGGAACTCCATCACCTCGGGGAAGTTGTGCCCGGTGTCCACGTGCATCACGGGGAAGGGCACCCGGCCGGGGAAGAAGGCCTTCTCGGCCAGGCGGAGCAGCACGAGGGAGTCCTTGCCCCCGGAGAAGAGCAGCACCGGCCGCTCGAACTCGGCGGCCACCTCGCGCATGATGAAGACGGCCTCGGCCTCAAGGTGGTCCAGTTGGGAGAGCCGGTACCGTCCGAGCTCCGCTGCCGTGCCCATGTAATGCGCCTCGCTCCCGTGAAGTCCGACGGCGGGCCGCGGCCCGGCCGCCTACCCGGCGGCCTGGGGGCCCGCCCCGTCCAGATCCGCCACGTCGCGGATGCTCCCCAACAACATACCCGACAATTCCGGTCGACATACAAGGATATCGGGCAAGGACGGGTCCAGCGCGTTGTACTCCAGCTCCGCGCCGTCGATCCGGGAGGCGTGCAGCCCCGCGGCGCGGGCGACCGCGACCGGTGCCGCGCTGTCCCACTCGAACTGCCCGCCGGCGTGCACGTACAGGTCGGCGATGCCCAGCAGCACCGCGCAGATCTTGGCCCCGGCCGAGCCCATCGGAACGATCTCGGCGCCTAGCGCGGTGGCCATCTTCTGGACGAACTCCGGCGGCCGGGTGCGGCTGGCGGTGATCCGCAGCCGCTGCCCGCTGGGCCGCTCCTCGGGCAGCCACGGCGGATCGGCGGTGGAGAGCGTGGACCCCTGGGCGGGCAGCGCCACCGCCCCCGCGACCAGCCGTCCGTTCTCCCACAGGGCCACGTGCACGGCCCAGTCGGTCCGCCCCGCCTCGGCGAACTCACGGGTGCCGTCCAGCGGGTCGATGATCCACACCCGGCGGGCGCTCAGCCGGGCCGGGTCGTCCACCCCCTCCTCGGACAGCACCGCGTCGCTGGGGCGCAGCCGCCCCAGCGCGGAGAAGAGGAACTCGTGCGACGTGCGGTCGCCGAGGGTCCGCAGGACGTCGGGCTCCTCGAACCCGTGCCGGGCCCGCAGCTTCAGCAGCTGCTGCCCCGCCTCGCCCGCCAGGTCACGTGCGACTTCATGATCGTTTCGGATGCTGCTCACCGGCCTCAGTACGCTCCCGCCCCGCGGATCACCGCTGACCACGTCTTCCAGAGAATCTGCACGTCCAGGGTCAGCGACCAGTTTTCCACGTAACGCAGGTCCAAGCGGACCGATTCCTCCCAGGAGAGGTCGGAACGCCCGCTCACCTGCCACAGACCGGTCATCCCCGGCTTCACCACCAACCGCCTGCGCACGTCGCGCCCGTAGCGCGCGACCTCCTCGGGCAGCGGCGGCCGCGGGCCCACCAGCGACATCTCGCCGCGCACCACGTTGACGAGCTGGGGAAGCTCGTCCAGCGAGTACCGGCGCAGCCAGGCCCCGACCGACGTCACACGAGGGTCCGCGCGCATCTTGAACAGCACACCGTCGTGCTCGTTGGCGCCGAGCAGACCGCGCTTCATCTCCTCGGCCGCCGGAACCATGGTACGGAACTTCACCAGGGGGAAATGAGCCCCGTCCTTGCCGACCCTGGTCTGGCGGAAGAACACCGGCCCGCCGTCGGCGGCCTTCACCGCCATTGCCAGCGCCGCGAACACCGGTGCCAGCAGCAGCAGCGCCATCCCGGCGGCCGCCCGGTCGAACAGGCCCTTGACCACCCGGCGCGCCCCTTCCAGCTCCGGGTGCTCCACGTGCAGCAGCGGCAGGCCCGCCACCGCCCTGATGGTGGTGCGCGGCCCGGCCACCTCCATCAGTGCCGGGGCCACGGTCAGGTCGGTGCCGCACTTCTCCAGCCGCCAGGCCAGCCGCCGCAGCTCCACCCCGTCCATCTCCGGACAGGCCAGCACCGCCACCGTCTCGGCGCCCGCCTCCGCGGCGGCCTCGGCCGCGTCGCCGAAGCCGCCGAGCACCGGGACGCCGTCGACCGCGGCCGCGCCGGAGCCCTCGCGCCCGCCGGGCAGGCAGGCCCCCACCACCCGCATGCCGTGGTAGGGCTCGCCGCGCAGCTGGCGGATCAGGGCGGCGACGGCCTCGCGGTGGCCCACCACGACCGCCCCGCCCATGCACTGCCCGGAGCGGCGCAGCCGGTGCAGCCGCTTGCGCCAGCCGTACCGCAGCACCAGGCTCGCCAGCACCGTGGCCGGCAGCGCCACCAGCACGAACCCGCGGGCCAGCGCGGGCACGGCGGCGAACCCGGCGATGGCGGCGGCCGCGGTCAGCACCACCCCGGCGCCCAGCACCCGGCGGAACTCCTCGGTGCCCACGCCCAGGAACCGGCGGGCGTACCCCCCGCCCAGCCCGACCACCGCGACCCACAGCAGCGGCAGCGCCAGGGACAGCCCGGCGTGCGCCGCCGCCGACGGCTCGTGCACCTCGCCCTGGAAGTGCATCTGGTGGGTGACGGCGCCGGACATCCCGGCCGCCGCGGCGTCCAGTGCCACCAGTCCGCGCGTGTAGCCGCGCACCCACGCGGCCGGGGCGCGCACGTGCCGGCGTTCACCGGCCCCGTTCCGCACGCCGGCGACCACCGCCATGGCCCCTCCCCTCGCTTCCGGCGCGCCGCCGACCGCGGCCCGGCGGAACCGGCCCGTCCAGTGCGGGGAATCGGCAGGCGCGAAAACTCGCTCCGATGGGCCAACAGTAGCCAAGAGTGCTCATTCAGTCGCGCGACGTGACTGAATCGGGTAAAGAAAAAACCCGGCCGACGGCCGGGCCCCTTCTCGGCCGCCGCGCGCGGGCGGCGGCGGTGCTCAGGCGTGGAAGGAGTTCTGTGCCCGTTCCAGCCCCTCGGTGACGAGCGTCTCCACCGCGTCGGCGGCGCGCGCCAGCTCCAGCGGAAGCTCTTTGCGCTCGACGGGCGAGAAGTCCTTGAGCACGTAGGCGGCCGGGTCCATGCGGCCCGGCGGGCGCCCCACCCCCACACGCACGCGCAGGTAGTCCGGTCCGGACAGGGAGGAGCTGATCGAGCGCAGGCCGTTGTGGCCGCCCGCGCCGCCGCCCCGCTTGAGCTTGAGCGCCCCGAAGGCGATGTCCATGTCGTCGTGGACGACGACGACCCGCTCCACCGGGACCTTGTAGAACCGGCTCAGCCCGGCGACCGGGCCGCCCGACAGGTTCATGTAGCTGCGCGGCTTGGCCAGCACCGCCGGGGCGCCCGCCAGGCGCCCCTCGGCGACGTCGGCGTGCGCCTTGTGCGCCTTCCAGCGGTGGCCGCCGCGCTCGGCGAGCTCGTCCACCACCATGAACCCCACGTTGTGCCGGTTCCCGGCGTACTTGGGGCCGGGGTTGCCCAGCCCCACCACCAGCCAGCGCTCGGTCTCGGCCACGCCCCGTCCCTCATCGTCGCCCGTGTCGGCCCCGGACACAACCGATGCGCGGCCCCCGAGCAGACGCTCAAGGAGACCACGCACCGGACCCATGCCCATCGGTGTCCGAGGGCCGACTACTCGGCGGACTCGGACGCCGCGGCGGGCTCGCCCTCGGACTCGCCCTCGGCGGGCTCCTCCTCGGCGGCCTGGTCGGCGGAGACCGAGGCGACCCAGGCCTCGGGGTCGGTGACCAGCTCCACCCCGGCGGGCAGCTTGAGGTCGCCCGCGGTGAGGTGCGCGCCGTCCTCGAGGCCCTCGACCGAGTACTCCACACCCTCGGGGATGTGGGTGGCCTCGGCGGCGACCTCGACGGTCACCAGCTCCTGGTAGACCGAGGCGCCGGAGGCGACCTCGCCGGTCAGGTTGACGGCGATCTCGACGTTGACCTTCTCGCCCTTCTTCACCACGAGCAGGTCGACGTGCTCAAGGAAGCCCTTGATCGGGTCGCGCTGCACGCTCTTGGGCAGGACCAGGTTCTCCTTGCCCTCGACGCCGTCGACGCGCAGCAGCACGTTCGGCGTCTTCAGGGCGAGCATCAGGTCGTGGCCCGGAAGGGTGATGTGACGGGGCTCGGTGCCGTGGCCGTAGAGGACGGCCGGCACCTTACCCGCGCGGCGGGCGCGGCGTGCGGCGCCCTTGCCGAATTCCGTGCGCGGCTCGGCAGCGATGCGTACCTCGGACACGACAAAACTCCTCGGAGGTTCGTCCCCGCAGGATGCGGGGAACACGACTTCTCTGAAACGACTCCCGCGGGACACGGGAGAACTGCACGGGATCGGTCCCGCAGGCAGGCGGAGACGCCGAAGCGCGCCGCGCCCGGGCACGGCGACCACGCGGCAATCGGCCCGGTGGCCGCAGTGGAACCCCGCGGACACGGGGACACTCGGTCCAGTCTAATGCCTTACCCGACGTCTTCCGTACACATCGGTGCCCAGGGGAGGGCCCCGGGCCCTCCCCTGGACGCGGGGCGGCCCGGTCAGCCGTCGAAGAGGCTGGTCACCGACCCGTCACTGAACACCTCGTTGATGGCCCTGGCCAGAAGGGGCGCGATGGACAGCTGGGTCAGCTTGTCGAAGTCGCGCTCCTTGGGCACCGGCAGCGAGTTGGTGATGACCACCTCGGAGATGCGCGAGTTCTGCAGCCGCTCGGCGGCCGGGCCGCTGAGCACACCGTGCGTGGCGGCGGCGATGACGTTGCTGGCCCCCTGCTCGTACAGGGCGTCGGCGGCCTTCACGATGGTACCGGCGGTGTCGATCATGTCGTCGACCAGGATGCAGGTGCGGCCCTGCACCTCGCCGACGACCTCGTGCACCTTGACCTCGTTGGCGACCTCGGGGTCGCGCCGCTTGTGGATGATGGCCAGCGGCAGCCCCAGGCGGTCGGCCCAGCGGTCGGCGGTGCGCACGCGCCCGGCGTCCGGCGAGACCACGGTGGCCTCGGAGCCGTCCACCCGGCTCTTGATGTAGTCGGCCAGCAGCGGCAGCGCGAACAGGTGGTCCACCGGCCCGTTGAAGAAGCCCTGGATCTGGTCGGTGTGCAGGTCCACGGCCATGAGCCGGTTGGCGCCCGCGGTGGCGAACAGGTCGGTCATCAGCCGGGCGGTGATCGGCTCGCGGCCCAGGTGCTTCTTGTCCTGCCGGGCGTACCCCAGGAACGGCGTGATCACCGTGATGCGCTTGGCCGAGGCCCGCTTGAGCGCGTCCACCATGATGAGCTGCTCCATGATGGACTCGTTGATCGGGTCGGAGTGGCACTGGAGCACGAACGCGTCGCTGCCCCGGGCCGACTCCAGGTAGCGGACGTACATCTCGCCGTTGGCGAAGTCCTGGAACTTGGTCGGAACCACCTGGATGCCGAGCTGCTCGGCCACCTGCTCGGCCAGCTCCGGGTGCGTGCGCCCGGAGAAGAGCATCAGCTTCTTCTGACCCGCGGCCTTAATGCCGGTCACTTCTCAGATCCCCCACAGACACAGTGTCATTCGCCTTTGCCGGCGCCTTCGTCGCGGATCTCGGCGTCCCGGAGCGCGCGCTCGGCGGCCTCGGCCGCGGCGGTGCCCGGGCGCCTCCGCTGCACCCACCCCTCGATGTTGCGCTGGCCTCCGGCGGAGACCGCCAGCGCACCGGGCGGGACGTCATCGCGGACCACCGTTCCGGCGCCCGAGTAGGCGCCCGGCCCCACGTGCACCGGGGCGACGAACATGTTGTCGCTCCCGGTCCGCGCGTGGTCGCCGATGGTGGTCCGGTGCTTGTGGACGCCGTCGTAGTTCACGAACACCGACGAGGCGCCGATGTTGACGCCTTCGCCGATGTCGGCATCGCCGACGTAGGTCAGATGCGGGACCTTGGACCGGGGGCCGACGGTGGAGTTCTTCACCTCGACGAACGTGCCGGCCTTGGCGCCGTCGCGCAGCACCGCCCCGGGCCGCAGGTAGACGTAGGGGCCGACGGAGGCGCCGGGGCCGATCTCGGCCCCCTCGGCGCAGGCCTCGCGGACCTGCGCCTCGTCGCCGACCAGGGTGTCGGTGAGCGTGGTGTTCGGACCGACCAGGGCGCCCTCGCCCACGCGGGTGCCGCCGCGCAGCCGCACCTGGGGGTCGAGCACCGTGTCGCGGCCCACCTCGACCTGGACGTCGACCCAGGTGGTGGCGGGGTCGACGACGGTGACCCCGGCACGCATGTGCGCCTCGAGCAGCCGGTCGTTGAGCAGGCGGCGCGCCTCGGCGAGCTGCACGCGGTCGTTGACGCCCTGGATCTCCACCCAGTCGGCGGCCAGGGCCGCGTCGACCCGGTGGCCGTCGCCGCGCAGGATCGCCACGGCGTCGGTGATGTACTCCTCGCCCTTGGCGTTGTCGGTGGACAGGCGGTTGACCACCTCGGCCAGCAGGTCGCCGTCGAAGGCGTACATGCCGGAGTTGATCTCGCCGACGGCGCGCTGCTCATCGGTGGCGTCGGCGTGCTCGACGATCTCGGTGAAGACCCCGTCGGCGTCGCGCACCACGCGGCCGTATCCGGCCGGGTCGGGGACCTCGGCGGAGAGCACGGTGACCGCGTTGCCCGCCGACTCGTGCGCCTCGACCAGCCCGGCCAGGGTGGAGCCGCGCAGCAGCGGGGTGTCGCCGTAGGCGAGCACCACAGTCCCGGACAGCCGGGCGCCCTGGGCCTTGAGCTCCTCCACCGCCACCCGCACCGCGTGGCCGGTGCCGTTCTGCTCGGCCTGCACGGCGGTGGCCACCTCCGGCGCGGCCTCGGCGAGGTAGGCGCCGACGCGCTCGCGGGCGTGGCCGATGACGGCGACGGTGCGCTCGGGTTCCAGCTCCCCGGCGGCGGCGAGCACGTGGCCCAGCATGGCCCGCCCGCAGATCTCGTGCAGGACCTTGGGAAGCCTGGACTTCATTCGGGTGCCCTCGCCCGCCGCGAGGACGATGACGGCAGCCGGACGGCTCACGCTCACGGGCGGAGACTCCTCATGTCGCTGGCGGTATCGGATGCGTCGTCGCGCCGGCGCTGCCGGGCGGGTTCCCCCGCGCGGCCGACGCGACCGGTCGGCGAGGCTGAACATCGCCCTGCGCGCACGCTGTTGGGAGCGGGATCAGGGGCCGACAGGGGAAGGATACATGCGGCGGCCGGGGGCCTCGGGGCGCACCCCTGGGCGGACCTGCGCATGGGCCCGGGGGCGCCGGGGGGCGCGGGCCGGGTGTGAGATCGGTCATCGGGACCGCGGCGGGGAGCACGGCCGGTCCCGCACGACCGGCGGTGAGGGGCTCCCGGGCCAGGACTCGAACCTGGACAAACGGCACCAAAAACCGCAGTGCTGCCATTACACCACCCGGGACGGACTGCGGCGCGGTCCGCGCACGCCTCCACGGCACACGATAGCCGGTCCCCGACATCCGGTCATCCCGAAAACCGCCCGCCCCAGCGCACACCCTCGCCCACGGCGCCGGTACGGGGCCCCGGAGGGGGTGCCGGAGGGGGCGCCGGAGGGGGCGCCCGGCGCGCCGACACGAGCGGACCGCCGCGCGGTCCTTGCGCAACCTACGTCTTCGTAGGTTACGGTTACGTAGGTATAAGTTGTCGACGCGATCGCCGGGCGGTCGGGCGGCGCGGGCGGAGACGTTTCCGCACGTGCGCCCCGCACGGCCGTCACGAGAACGCAGGTGGAGCACAGATGACCGCAGTAGTCGCCGAGAGCGCACCCGAGCGCGAGAGCGCACCCAAGCGCACACCGGAGCCGGAACTCGACCCGGAGGGGACCAGCAGGGCCCAGCGGTTCACCGTCTTCCTGTTCGTCCTGGTGCCGCTTCTGGCCCTGGTCGCCGCGGTCCCCTTCGCCTGGGGCTGGGGGCTGAGCCCGCTCGACGTGGGCATCGGCGCCGCCTTCTACCTGGTGTCGGGGCTGGGCATCACCGTCGGCTTCCACCGGCACTTCACGCACGGCTCCTTCAAGGCCAACCGCCCGCTGCGCATCGCGCTCGCCGTGGCCGGGAGCCTGGCCATCGAGGGCAGCGTCATCAAGTGGGTGGCCGACCACCGCCGCCACCACAAGTACGCCGACGCCGAGGGCGACCCGCACTCGCCGTGGCGCTTCGGCGACGACTGGCGCTCGGTCGCCAAGGGGCTGTTCTACGCGCACATGGCGTGGATGTTCCTGAGCGAGGAGAAGACCTCGCCCAAGCGGTTCGCCCCCGACCTGCTCAAGGACAAGGACATCGTCCGGGTCGACCGGCTGTTCATCCCGCTGGTGCTGTTCTCACTGTTCGCCCCGGCGGCCATCGGCGGCCTGGTGACCATGTCCTGGTGGGGCGCCTTCACCGCCTTCTTCTGGGCCGGGCTGGTGCGCGTGGCCCTGCTGCACCACGTGACGTGGTCGATCAACTCCATCTGCCACACCATCGGCGAGGAGAACTTCGAGGTCCGGGACCGCTCCCGGAACGTGTGGTGGCTGGCCATCCCCTCCTTCGGGGAGTCCTGGCACAACCTGCACCACGCCGACCCCACCTGCGCCCGCCACGGCGTGCTCAAGGGCCAGGTCGACATCTCCGCCCGGATCATCTGGGCGTTCGAGAAGCTGGGCTGGGCCACCAAGGTCCGCTGGCCCAACGCCGAACGCCTCGCGGCCAAGCGCGTGAGCCTCTAAAGTCGGGACCATCATGGAAGCCGTAGGCGAGAAGAAGGTCCGGTCCCGCAGGAAGCGGATGACCGGCAAGGAACGGCGTGAACAGCTCCTGGACATCGGCCGGGAGCTGTTCGCCGAGCGCGGCTTCGACGGCACCTCCGTGGAGGAGATCGCCGCCCGCGCCGGGGTCTCCAAGCCCGTGGTCTACGAGCACTTCGGCGGCAAGGAGGGCATCTACGCGGTCGTCGTGGACCGTGAGATGCGCACGCTGCTGGACATGGTCGGCGCCTCTCTCACCTCCGACCACGCCCGCGGCAAGATCGAGAACGCCGCGCTGGCGCTGCTGCGCTACGTCGAGGAGTGCAGCCAGGGGTTCCGCATCCTGGCCCGCGATTCGCACGCCGCCTCGGGCACCGGCAGCTTCGCCAGCCTGATCAGCGACATCGCCACCCAGGTCGAGCACATCCTGGCCGACGAGTTCAAGGAGCGCGGGTACGACCCCAAGCTGGCGCCGATGTACGCCCAGTCGCTGGTGGGGATGGTGGCGCTGACCGGCCAGTGGTGGCTGGAGGTGCGCAAGCCCAAGCGCGAGGTGGTCGCCGCGCACCTGGTCAACCTGGCCTGGAACGGGTTGTCGGCGCTGGAGCCGAAACCGGCCCTGGAGTCGGTCGACCGGAAGCGGATGGAGCGTTAGGGCCGACCGGCCCGTCGTCCTTTCCACCGTGTCGGGCACACTATCTTGATATCAAGAGATAGGGTGTGCTCATGCGTGATGAGGTCGACGGGCTGGTCGAGGCGTGGCGTGCGGAGCGCCCGGATCTCGATGTTGCGCCGCTGCAGGTGCTCAGCCGCGTCTCGCGGCTCGCGCGCCACCTGGACCGGGCCCGGCGCGCGGTCTTCACCGACCACGGCCTGGAGCCGTGGGAGTTCGACGTGCTCGCCGAGCTGCGCCGCTCCGGCGCCCCCTACGAGCTGAGCCCGGGGCGGCTGCTCCGCGCCACCCTGGTCACCTCGGGGACCATGACCAACCGCATCGACCGGCTGGCCGCGGCGGGGCTGGTGCGGCGGCGCCCCGACCCCGCCGACAAGCGCGGGGTCCTGGTGCGCCTGACCGACGAGGGGCGCGAACGGGTGGACGCCGCCCTGGAGGCCCTGCTCGGCTACGAGGAGTCGATCCTGGAGCCGATGCCCGCGGACGAGCGCGCCGCGCTGGCCGCCCTGCTGCGCTCGCTGCTGTCGCCGCTGGACGAGTGAGGCGCCCTCCCCCGCCGCTCCTGCGGTCCGGGGACCGCCCCTCGACGAACGCCCCCGTTTCGGACACTCTTGTTACTCGGCGGTATCCGTCCCCTCACCGGGATGCCGCCGGGGCGCGCAGGCAACGTGTCCGATTCGAGCGGAGATCTACGTGCACATCAAGCGCAGCGCCGCCCTCGCCGCGGCGGTCCTCCTGGCGGCGGCCGCCTGCTCCTCCGAGGAGCCCGGCGGGGCGTCCGGGGAGCGGTACTACCTGTCCCTGGGCGACTCGCTGGCCGTGGGCGTGCAGCCCGACGGCGAGGGCGGATTCGAGGAGACCACCGACGGCTATACCGACGCGCTGTACCGCACGCTGAAGGACGAGCGGCCGTCGCTGCGCCACGAGCGGATGGGATGCGGCGGCGAGGACACCACCACCTTCAAGGACGGCGGGCTGGAGCTCTGCGGGGAGCGCTACACCGAGGGGACGCAGCTCGCCCAGGCCGAGCGCTTCCTGGAGGAGCACCGGGGGCAGGTGGACCTGGTGACGGTGGACATCGGCGGCAACAACTTCACCGGCTGCGTGGACCTGGGTGGCGGAGGGCCCGAGGCCCCGGAGGGCGCCGCCGCGGAGCCTGAGGAGGGCGAGGAGGGCGAGGACTCCGGTGACGGCGGCACGCCGGACGTGGAGCTCGACCGGGACTGCGTCGAGGACGGCCTGGAGCGCCTGGAGGAGGAGGTCCCCGAGATCACCTCCCGCCTGCGCGCGGCCGCGGGGCCGGACGTGCAGATCATCGGGATGACGTACTACAACCCCTTCCTCGCGGCGCTGCTGCTGGAGGACTCGGCGGCCGACGGCGGCGAGGACGGGGACGAGGAGGGCGAGGGCGCCCAGGACGGCGGAGGCGACGGGGATTCGCCCGCCGAGGATGAGCTGGTGGACTACGCCACCGACGTGCTGGTGGAGATGAACGACATTCTGCGGACCTCCTACAGCGACGCCGGTATGCAGGTGGCCGACGTGGAGGAGGCCTTCGAGTCGGAGAACTTCGAGGTGCCCGAGGGCGGCGACTCGGACATGCCGACCAACGTGCAATACATCTGCGACTACACGTGGATGTGCAACACCGAGGACGGCCCCGACATCCACACCAACCAGGCCGGGGCCCAGCACATCGCGCAGACCTTCGAGCGGCTGGTCGAGGCCGGGGAGCCGGTCGCGCCTCCGCCCTGGGGGCGCTGCCCCGCCCCGAGGGCGCGGGGCACCCGGGGCGCGTCCTCGTCGGTCGGCACCATGCGGCCCGGCTCCTTACCGGACTCGGGCCGCATGGTGCCGCCGGTGCCTTCGACGGCCCTGCCCCTCAACGCACGCCCTGGGTCCCTACTCGCCGATGCGCTCGGCCTCGGCGAGCCAGCGCTCCTCCAGCTCCTCCTTCTCGGCCTGGAGGGTCTTCAGTTCGGCGTCGAGGTCGGCCAGGCGCGTGTAGTCGTCGGCCGCCTCGGCCATGAGGGCGTGCAGTTCCCCTTCCCGCTTGCCGATGCGGTCCATGCGGCGCTCCAGGCGCTGCATCTCCTTCTGGGCCGCGCGGCGCTCGGCGGCCGAGACCCTCGGGGCCGCGTCCTGGGCGTCCCCGGCGCCGCCGTCCGAGGAGGTGTCGGCCGCGGGGGAGGCGACCCCCGGGACCGCGTCCCGGCCCTCCTGCCGCGCGCGCCGCGCCAGGTACTCGTCCACGCCCCCGGGGAGGAACGCCAGCGTGCGGTCGCCCATCAGCGCCAGCGTGCGGTCGGTCACCCGCTCCAGGAAGTAGCGGTCGTGGCTGACCACCACGAGCGAGCCCGGCCAGCCGTCGAGCAGGTCCTCCAGCTCGTTCAGGGTCTCGATGTCGAGGTCGTTGGTGGGCTCGTCCAGCAGCACCACGTTCGGCTCGTCCATGAGCAGCCGGAGGAGCTGCAGGCGGCGGCGCTCGCCGCCGGACAGGTCGCCGATGGGCGTCCACTGCCGGTCGCCCCGGAAGCCGAACCGCTCCAGCATCTGCCCGGCGGAGTACTCGCGCTTGCCGATCGTCACGAACTGGCGGACCTCGTTGACGGCCTCCAACGGGCGCGTCCGCGGGTCCAGCTCGGCGAGGTTCTGGGACAGGTGGGCGAGCTTGACGGTGCGGCCCCGGCGCACCCTGCCGCCGTCCGCCTCGCGCTCGGCGGCCAGCAGGCGCAGCAGGCTGGTCTTCCCCGCGCCGTTCACCCCCACCAGGCCGACCCGGTCGCCGGGCCCCAGCTGCCAGGTGAGGTCCTCCAGCAGGGGGGTGTCCCCCGCCTTCAGGTCCACGTGCTCAAGGTCGATGACGGTCTTGCCCAGGCGCGCGCTGGCGAAGCTGACCAGTTCGACGGTGTCGCGCAGCGGCGGCACGTCGGCGATGAGAGCATTGGCGGCGTCCACCCGGAACTTGGGCTTGGAGGAGCGGGCCTGGGGGCCGCGGCGCAGCCACGCCAGCTCCTTGCGCATCAGGTTCTGCCGCCGTTCCTCGGCCGCGGCGGCCAGCCGCTCCCGCTCGGCCTTGGCCAGCACGTAGGCGGCGTACCCGCCCTCGTAGCGCTCGACCCGGCCGTCGACCACCTCCCAGGTGCGGTTGGTGACCGCGTCCAGGAACCACCGGTCGTGGGTGACGACCACCAGCGCCTCCTTGCGGGCGTTGAGGTGGTCGGCCAGCCAGGCGATGCCCTCGATGTCGAGGTGGTTGGTGGGCTCGTCCAGCACGATGAGGTCGTGCTCGGCGATGAGCAGGCGGGCCAGGGCGGCGCGGCGGCGCTCGCCCCCGGAGAGGGTGTCCATCCCGGCGCCCAGGTCCCAGGCGCCGAGCAGGCCGCGCAGCACGTCGCGGATGCGCGGGTCGCCGGCCCACTCGTGCTCGGCACGGTCGCCCAGGACATAGGCGCCGACGGTGGTGTCGGGGAAACTGTCGCGCTGGTGCAGGAAGCCCACGCGGAGGCCGCGGTTGTGGATCACCCGGCCGGAGTCGGGCTCGGTGGCCTGGGCGAGGACGGAGACCAGGGTCGACTTGCCGCCGCCGTTGCGGCCGACGACGCCGATCCGGTCGCCCTCGTCGATACCGAGCGAGACGCCGTCGAGCAGGACGAGCGGGCCGTAGGCGAGCGAGACTTCCTGAAGATTGACGAGGTTCATCGTCTTCCCATTCTGTGGGCTCTCCCCCACTGGAAATGACACGCCTCGGGCACCGGACCGCCCCGGAAGGGCCCGGTGCCCGCCCCGTCCGGCGCGCCGCACGGCCGCTCAGACCAGGAAGAAGTCGCGCGCCGAGCGGGCGATGCCCTCGACGTCCAGGCCGTGGGCGCGGTCGTGGTCCTCCGCGGAGCCGTACTTGCGCAGCTCGGCCTCGCGGGAGACGCCGAGCGCGCGCTGGCGGTGGCGCCGGTCCCCCAGTGCGGCGGCGACCTCGTGCGCGGAGGTCCCGGCCAGGTAGGGCTCGACCGTCAGGACGTCGGCGCCGCCGACGGAGGCGACCAGGCGGTTCAGCCCGGCGCGGTCGAAGGGGCGCGGGGTGGCGGTGTAGGCGACCGTGACGTCCAGGCCCTCGGTGGCGGCGAGGACGCGGTCGAGCATCGGGCCGACGGCGACCACGACCCCGGACGCGCGGGGCGATCCGGTGCGCACCGGGAGCAGGCCGGAGCCGACCGGGCGCGGGGCGGCGTTGCCGTACTCGCTGAGGCGGACGTAGACCCGGCCGTCGCCGGGGAGCGCGGCGCGGACCAGGCGGTCGGCCTCGTCGGCGTGGCCGGGCACGTGCACGGTCCAGCCGGGGAGCGTGTCCAGCAGGGCGACGTCGCCGGGGGCCATGTGGGTGCGCCCGGCTCCGGCGTAGTCGTAGGAGGCGCCGATCCCGGCGAGCACGGCGCCCGCCCCCTGGTGGCCCAGGTCGAGCTTGACCTGCTCGAAGGGGCGTTCGACGAGGAAGGAGGAGAACGTGTGCACCACCGGGCGGAGGCCGGTCAGGGCCAGGCCCCCTGCGACGCCGATCTGGAGCTGCTCGCGGATGCCGACGTTGACGACCCGGCCGGGGTGGCGGGCCGCGGCGGCGGCGAAGCGGTCGGTGGAGATGTCGGCGAGGACCACGGTCAGGCGCGGGTCGGCGTCCATGGAGGCGGTGACGGCGCGGGCGAAGGCGTCGCGCATCGGCTGCGGCGTGACGGCGGGGGCCGGGCGGGCGGCGGAGGCGCTCCGGGCGGCCGTGCCCCTGGGGGCCTCGGTGGCGGTCGCGGTCATGGGACTCACTCCTTGGGCTGGACGCGGGCGATCACGGCGTGCGGGGTGCGGGGGCCGCGGACCGAGAAGGCGGCGGCCAACGCGTCGTGGTCGCGCCCCCACACGGTCTGCGCGGTCCACCCCTCCTGCTCGAAGCGGGCGGCGATGCCGCCGGGCCACCCGTGGGTGGCCGACCGGTTGTCGACCACCACGGCGGTGACCGCTCCCAGGCCCAGCCGCGCGGCGGCGGCGATGGCCTCGTGGTTGCTGCCCTCGTCGAGTTCGGCGTCGCCGACCAGCACCACCACGCGGGGCTCGGTGCGGCCCTGGGCCCGCAGGCCGAGGGCGGTGCCGACGGCCAGGCCCAGGCCGTGGCCCAGGGAGCCGCTGCCGATCTCGGCGCCGGGGACGAGCACCCGGTCGGGGTGGTGGCCCAGCGGGGAGTCGAACCGGGTCCAGGAGCGCAGGTCGGCGACGCTCAGGAAGCCCTTGGCGGCGAGCACGGCGTAGTAGGCGGCGGGGCCGTGGCCCTTGGAGAGCAGGAAGCGGTCGCGGTCGGGGTGGTCGGCGGTCTCGGGCGAGACCCGCAGGACGCGGTCGTAGAGGACCCAGAGCACGTCCAGCGTGGACTCGGCCGCCGCGCGGTGCTTTTCGTCACCGGTCATGAGGCCGACCAGCGCGGGGAGGTCGGCGTACCGGCGCAGTGCCGTCGTCGTCATGACGCTAGTCTGTAAGTTCAAGTTAACTTCAGGTCAACCGTCCGCGGACACCGCCGCCACGAAGGGGGATGTGACATGGCCCACCTGCCGGTCAGGCTCACCATCGGCCAGGTGGCGGAGCGCAGCGGGATCGCCCGCACGACGCTCCGCTTCTATGAGGAACGGGGGCTCATCCACTCGGAGAGGACCTCGGGCAACCAGCGCCGATACCACAGGAACACGCTACGGCGCCTGGCGTTCATCGCCACGGCGCAGCGGGTGGGGCTGTCGCTCGGGCAGATCGAGGAGGCGCTCAGCACGCTCCCCGACAACCGCACGCCGACGGTGAGCGACTGGGCGCGCCTGTCCGAGGAGTGGCGGACCGAGCTGGAAGCGCGCATCGACGCGCTGCAGCGCCTCAGGGACCGCCTGACCTCCTGCATCGGGTGCGGGTGCCTGTCGCTGAAGGACTGCCACCTGAACAACCACGACGACGTCCTGGCATCCCAGGGGCCCGGGGCGCCGGGCCTGAAGCCCGCACGCGAGGGCGGACTCTAGCGGCGTTGATCCCGGGGCCGGACACGCCCGCCGGAGGACACTGCCGGCGAATTCAGCAGGGTGCTCGCCTGGGGGTGTAGGCGAGCGAAACGGGACGCCCGGACGGTGGCCGGTGCTGCTCCGGTGGGCCGTGCATCCGCGCGGGCCAGGGCACGGCAGCAGTGAAACGGCAGTGAACACGTACCGCAGGGGGCCGCTCGACCCGCGGCGGCGCGAGCTGCGCAGGACGTGGAGTTCACCTGAGGTGCGGGAAGGCGGCGACACGGCGGACCAACGGTGTCGTTGGAGTGGCGGAACTTCCGTCCGGCCGCCCCGGGCGCGTCCACCGCGTCCCTGGGGCGGCCCGCCCCAAGGCCGTGACGCTCCGCCGACCTGGTCGGACGGAATTGACACCACCCCTGCGGACGCGCCCCGAGACCCGGCCCATCCGGCCCGCTCGGGGCCGGACCCCAGCTGATCAGCGGGATGCGGGCCCATCGACGATGTGCGCTCCCGGGACGTCGCCGTAGGCGGTGAGCGCGCGCTCGCACGCCCCGGACTTCTCCAGGGCCGCGGAGACCTCGGCGGCACCGTCCGCATCGGGCGCCAGGAAGGCGCAGGTGGGGCCCGAGCCGGAGACGATGCCCGCCAGTGCGCCCGCCTGGCGGCCGACGTCCAGGGTCCGGGCCAGGTCGGGCCGCAGGGACAGCGCCGCAGGCTCCAGATCGTTGCGCAGGGCCGCCGCGAGGGCCGAGGGGTCACCGGCGCCCAGGGCCGTCGTCAGTGACGCGTCTCCGCGCGGCTGAGGCGCGTCCGGGCGGAGGCGGTCGTACTCGCCGAACACCGCCGGGGTGGACAGGCCGTCTTCGGACAGTGCGAACACCCAGTGGAAGCGGCCCCGCGCCGGGACCGGATCCAGGACCTCGCCGCGGCCGGTGCCGACCGCGGTGCCTCCCAGCAGCGGGAAGGGGACGTCGCTGCCGAGCTCGGCGGCGAGCGCCTGCAGGGCCGCGGCATCCAGGCCCGCGCCGAACAGGGCGTCGCAGGCCAGCAGGGCGGCGGCCGCGTCGGCGCTGCCCCCGGCCATGCCCCCGGCGACCGGGATCGCCTTGTCGATGCGGATGCGCACCGGCTCCTCGGACAGCCCCGCCTCGCGGGCCACCAGGCGGGCGGCGCGGGCGGCCAGGTTGCTCCCGTCGCGGGGGACCTCGGCCAGGTGCGCGTCCAGGCCGCCGGCCGCCGCGTGCACCTCGATCGCCGTTTCAGCGGCCCCTGCCGGGCCCGGCTCGGCCCGGCGGACGGTAACCTCGTCGAACAGTGAGACAGCGTGGAATACGTTCACGAGATCGTGGTATCCATCCTCGCGCACCGGCCCCACCGCCAGCAGCAGGTTGACCTTCGCGGGCGCCCGTACGGTCACGGCGGTAATAGCGGTCATGAGCCCTAGATCATAGAGGAACCCCCTGCCAGTGAGCCCGGACGCCGAAGCGAGGCCGTGTACGCCCCGCGTGCGCCCCGGGCACCGGGGCGGCTCCTCTCCGATCCCTTCCGCACCGGTCACCCGGAGTGGCCGATTCTGGGCCGCTTCGGCCTGCGCGGGTGGGTATAGGGCCGCGATCCCCGCTACCTTGGGGCCAGACGGAGTGTGGACACCGTCGGGGAGGGTCGCTTGCCGTCGGATGGGCTCCCAAAGGACCTGGAACCGCTGGCCGCCGGAGATCCGGCGACCATCGGTCCCTACGTGCTGGCCGGACGGCTGGGCAGCGGGGGGATGGGCACGGTCTACCTGGGCCGTGCCCCTGAGAAGGGTGCCCAGGTCGCGATCAAGGTGATCCGCCCGGAGCTGGCCTTCGACGAGGCCACCCGGGCCCGGTTCCACGACGAGATGGAGAACGCCCGCCGGGTCGCCTCCTTCTGCACGGCCAAGGTGCTCGACCACGGCACCTTCGAGAACCGGCCGTACATGGTCACCGAGTACATCTCCGGGACCGCGCTGGCCGAGCACATCTCCCAGCACGGGTCGCTGGACTCCAGCACGCTGCACGGGTTCGCCCTCGGGGTGGCCGCGGCGCTGGCCGCCATCCACAGGGCGGGGCTGGTCCACCGCGACCTCAAGCCGGCCAATGTGCTGCTGTCGCTGTCGGGGCCCCGGGTGATCGACTTCGGCATCGCGCGGGCGATCAACACCTCCACCAACCACACCCAGACGGGCATCGTGATGGGCAGCCCGGGGTGGATGGCGCCCGAGCAGCTCCTCGAGGAGAAGGTGACCACCGCCGCCGACATCTTCGCCTGGGGGTGCCTGGTCGCCTTCGCGGGCAACGGCACGCACCCCTTCGGCAACGGCGATGCGATGACGCTCGGCAAACGGGTGCTCTTCGCCGAGCCGCAGATCGGCGACCTCGACAGCCCGCTGGACCGCCTGGTGGCCCGCGCGCTGGCCAAGGAGCCCGAGCGCCGCCCCAAGGCCCAGGACCTCCTGCTGGAGCTGGCCGGGGGCGAGGACACCGGAGGCAGTGCCAACGACCCCAACGACATGGTGAGCCACGCGCTGCACCAGTCGTGGCGGCCCAATCTGCCGCCGATGCCGCCGCCCGGGCCGCCCATGCCGCCGCACCCGGGCCCCAACCCGAACATGACCAACATGGTCCCCCAGGGGCCGCCGCCGCAGGGCCCGCCGCCGGGGCAGTACCCCCCGCCCGGGGGTCCGCCGCCCGGTCCCCGCTCCGGCCCGCCGAACGGCCCGCAGGGCCCGCCGCCGCCTCCCCCGGGGCCGCACACCAGCCAGCCGATCCAGCACCCGGCAGGGGTGGCCCAGCAGGCGCCCACCGGGCAGACCGGCCAGTTCGCCCCACAGGGCGGCCCGATGCCCCCGCAGGGGCCGCCCGGGCCACAGCAGACCGGGCCGATCCCGCTGCCCCCGCAGGAGCAGCAGGCGCAGCCGTACGTCCCTCCGGCCCCGCCCCCGCCGCACCGCCCGCTGCAGCCCGCCAAGGGCAGGATGAAGTGGGTCGCGATCACCGCCGCAGTGGCGGTGCTCCTGGTGGTGCTGCTGGTGGCGGTACTCACCCTGCTCAGCGGCTCCGGGCTGCCGGTGCCGTGGGGCGGCCGCGACGACGCGGCCGCCGAGGGCGGCCAGGACCAGGAGGGCGGCGAAGGCGCGCAGAAGGAGCCGGGAGGCCGGAACGGAGCGGGCGGAGCCGACGACACGGAGGCGCAGGCCCCGGACCCGGCCGACCCCGGGGTGGCCGACGACGGCCTGGCGGCGTTCACCGCGGGGGACTACCGGTGCTCCGACCGCGTCGAAGGACGGCACCTGCGGGTCGAGAACGGCACCTACTGCGTGTTCGAGCTGGAGCTGTTCAACGGCGGCGACGAGCCCGTCCGGTTGGACCACCGCCGCCAGCGCCTGAGCGCGCCGGGCGTGGGCGACGTGGTCGCCGAACGCCCGTCCGACATCGAGGCCGAGGCCCCGCTGTGGGACCCGATCGCCCCGGGCGAGAGCGCACGCGGCGAGCTGGTGTTCACCGTCCCTGACGCGGACCGGGTGCGCACCGGCGTCCTGATGCTGACCAGCGACGACCGCGGCGACGACGCCGAACTCCCGGTGGAGGAGTTCACCGAGGAATCCTGAGGGCCGGGTCCCCGGTGACCTGGGCCGAGGCCGGTAACCGGTCTCACCGGACCGCAGCCGACCCCCCGTGGAACCGGCAGGAACCCCACGCCCCGCGCCCGGCCGCACCCGGGCACGGGGCTGCCGAGGGCAACGGGCGGCGACGGGGCAGCAAGTGACTCGCTCGGTGGCCCCGGCCGGGCGACAGGCCGCCGGGATGCCAGGTGATCGGCAGCGACGACGAAGGTCGGCGACCGTCACCGCAGCGCTGTCGGCCGCCGGGCGTGTGCGTGGTCGCCGTGATATGCGCGGCGACGGGGTGAGCGGGGCGGCTCCCGGGCCCTGCCTGCCGGGCGGCGGGCCCCTCGCGGTCCGGGAGGCGGCGGCTGGGCTGGTGCCCCACTCGCGCGTCCCGGCCGTGCGGCGGGCCGTCGGGGCGCGAGGAAAGGCAGCACCGACGACGAAGGTCGGCGGCCCTCACCGCAGCGCTGTCGGCCACCGGGCGTGTGCGTGGCCACCGTTGATGGCGGCGACGGTCC
>NZ_ANBH01000307.1 GCF_000341185.1 Nocardiopsis chromatogenes YIM 90109 | reverse complement strand
GGCGGGCCGCTCGCGGTCCGGGAGGCGGCGCGGTCGGGAGGGCGGGGGCCGCCCGCGCTCGTGGCGACCGCCGGGCCCGTGCGGGAGCCCGGAGGGCGGCTCGTCGGCGCGCATTCCAGGCATAACGGGCACACCGAGGAGGTTCGGTGGTCCAAGGCGGTGGTACCGCCGCCCGACCAGTGGTCCCGCGCAGGATTCACGACCATGGATGCCTACGGGGTCCGCGCGGGGCCCGGAAGGCGAGTTCCGGCCCGCCGCTACCGACCCATTGTCCGCTTCGCCCGGTTTCCCGGGCACCGGGACCCCTTCCGCGCGCTGTTCGACAGACGGGGCGGCCCGGCGGACGGCGCGGGCGTGCGTTCATCGCGACAGGTGAACGGGATCCGGCGCAAGAAGGCCCCTAAACGGCACACCGTAGCCGTTTGCCAGGCCCAGCGTCACTGCATGTAGCCGATATCGGTCCAACGTTGACCCCAGGAGCCCGGCGGAGGGGTCCGGGCGGCCCCGCGCCCGCCCCCATGGCCACACTGAATCCCCCAATCGGGCACGAACAAGGCATAGCACTTGCAGAACGTGTTCTGGAATCGCGCTCTTCGTCGCTCCGGGGCCGCCGGGAACGTCGCTGAGCGCGCTTCCCGCCCCCGCCCGCACCTAACGCGGAGTATTCACCCAGGTCACGGGCCTTCCGGGTGGTGGGAGGCTGGCCAGGGGGCCGCCCCGGGTGTCGAAGAGCGCGAACCCCGGTACCGCGCCGCCCCTCCCGGACCGCGAGCGGCCCGCCGCCCGGCAGGCAGGGCCGGGGAACCACCCTGCTCACCCCGTCGCCGCCCATCACGACGACCACGCACACTCCGCGCAATCGTCAGCGCTGCCGGAAGGGCTGCGGCTCTTTGTCGTCGCCGCCCTCTGCCTTGCGTCTCAGAAACCCGCCGCCCGGCTGGGGCCCGGAAGCGGGGTACCTGCTCAGCCGCCGTCAGCTCGGATCGCGAGCAGCCTGGCGCCCGGCAGGCAGGGCCCGGAATCCGCTCGGCTCCGGCCGTCGCCGTTGCCCGCTGCGACCCTGCACACGCCCGGCAGCCGACGGCGCTACCGCACGGGCCGCCGACCTGTCCTCGTCGCTGCCTTCCACCCTGCACCCCGCCAACCCGCCACCCGGCCGGGGCCATCAAGCGGAGCACCAGCCGAGCCGCCCGCCCGGACCGCGAGGAACCCGCCGGACGGCAAGCAGGATCAGGGAACCGCCCAGTTCTCGCCGTCGCCGCCCTCTCCGGTGACCACGCACACGCCCGGCGCCCGACAGCGCTGCGGCGAGGGCCGCCGGCCTTCGTCGTTGCCGCCTTCTACCTGGCACCCCGTCGGCCCGGCGCCCGGCCGGGGACCATAAGCGGGGCACCAGGTGCTCCGCCCGCCCACCCGGACCGGGAGGACCCCGCCGCCCGGCACCAACGCGCCCCCTGGGGCGGGGCGGGCCCGCCGAGCAAGGGCGACCACCCACCCACGGACGGCAGGGATAGAACCCGCACCCCGAACCCCCCGAAGCACCGCCTGAGGAAAGCGAGAAAGGGAGAAAGGGACGCCCTCCCTACCCTCCCGCGCCCTTCGCCGCCCAACACGACGACCACGCACACACCCGGTAGCCGACGGCGCTGCGGCACGACCCGCCGAGCGAGGGCGACCGGCCCTCCCATGGACCGCACGGGGAGAACCCGAGCCCACCGCCCAGGCCGCCGCAGTCCCTACACGGCCGGCGCTCCGGCTCAGTGGCTACTTGCCCGGCGTGTGCCGGGCGATCCTTGCGAACTCCTCGATTCCCAGGGCCTCGCCCCTCGCCCTCGGGTCGACGCCCGCCGCTCGCAGTGCCTCCTCGGCGCGCTGGGGCGAGCCCGCCCACGACGCCAGGGCCGCCCGCAGGGTCTTGCGGCGCTGGGCGAACGCCGCGTCGATCACAGCGAAGACCTCCCGCCGGTCCACGTCCGCCACCGGTGCGTCCCTGCGCTCCAGCGACACCAGCCCCGAGTCCACGTTCGGCGCGGGCCAGAACACGTTCCGCCCCACAGCCCCGGCGCGGCGCACGTCGGCGTACCACGCCGCCTTCGCCGACGGCACCCCATAAGTCCGGCTGCCCGGCGCGGCCGCCAGGCGGTCGGCGACCTCGGCCTGGACCATGACCAGGCCGCGGCGCAGCGACGGCAGCCGCTCCAGCAGGTGCAGCACCACCGGGACCGCGACGTTGTAGGGCAGGTTCGCCACCAGCGCGGTCGGCTCGGGGCCGGGCACCCCGGTGATGCGCATCGCGTCGGCGGCCACCACCCGCAGCCGGTCGGCCAGGTCCGGCGCGTGCTCGGCGACGGTCCCCGGAAGCGCCTCGGCCAGCACCGGGTCGACCTCGACCGCGGTCACCGCGGCCACGCGCGGCAGCAGGGCCAGGGTGAGCGACCCCAGTCCGGGGCCCACCTCCAGCACGGTGTCGTCGGCCCCGACCCCGGCCACCCGGACGATCCGGCGCACGGTCCCGCCGTCGATCACGAAGTTCTGCCCCAGGGTCTTGGTGGGCCGCACGCCGAACCGGTCGGCGAGCCGCCGCACGTCGGCGGGGGTGAGCAGGCGGGCGCTGTCGGCGCTCTCAGAGCTTTCGGAGCTTTCGGAGTCGGTCACTCGGACATTTTGCCAGGCGGCGGGGGTACCCGGGGTCGACCGGCCGGGGTGCCGAACCCTGCCGCTCGGAAGCGGCCGGGCCTCCTTCGCCCAGCCGCTTCCCGCCCGAAACCCCCCGGGTTCCCCCGGCAGCCCCCTCCGGGACCGTCAGTCGAACAGGTGGCGGCCGCATTCCGGCCACTGGCTCTGCCAGTTCCCGTCGACCATCTCGTACAGCCTCTGTGCCCGCATCGTCTGCTCGCCCGCCGACGCCTCCGCCGGGGACCCCGTGCCTCCGGCCGACTGCCACGTGGACGGGGAGAACTGGTACAGCCCGTAGTAGCCGCCCGCCGAGTTCACCGCCGACGGGTCGCCGCCCGACTCGCACTGCGCCAGCGCCGACCAGTTCAGGCCGCCCGCCGCACCGCCCGCCCCGGCCGCGTCCGCCGCGTCGGCCGCGTCCGACTCCCCCGGCTCGGCCGTCCCGACCTCCACGATCCCGTCGACGGGCTCCTCGACGACCTCCTCCTCCAGCACGCGCTCGGTCTCCTCGCCCTCCTCCAGGACCGGGAGCACGGTGACCTCCTTCACCCCGTCCTCCGCCTCCCGGACGGTGCGCTCCTCCCCCTTCTCCAAGTCCCCGGTCTCGCGCTCCTGCGTCTCGGCCTCGATCGCGACCTCTTCGGTCGTCGGCTTCCCCAGGGCCTCCACCACCCGGATCACCGCCCCCTCCTCGACCGGCTCGTCCACCTCCGGTTCGACGATGTCGTGGCCGCCGACGTCGATCCCGTTCTCCGCCAGCACGTCCCCGACCACGGCCTCCGTGGTGGCGACCTCCTTGCGGACGCGGTCGCGCAGGATCACCGCCCCCCGCGCCCTCTGCCCGGTGACCTCCAGGCCCTCCTCGGGGATGGGCGCCGACCGCTCCTCCGACAGCTCCAGCGGCTCCCCCGACAGCCCGATCTGGTCCAGGGCCTCGCCCACCGTCAGCGCCGTCACCCGGTGCGCCTCCGGCTCCTCCCCGTCGATGGCCACCGTCAGCTCCCTGGCCGAGCGCACCACGACGGCCCCGCCCCGGCCGACCTGCTCGCCGAGCCCCGGCGCCACCGCGTCGCCCTCGCGCAGGCGCACCCCGGCCGCGTCCAGGACCCCGTCGACGGTGTCGGCGTAGGTGTGCACCACGCGCTCCCTGCCGTCGACGTCCAGCAGGACCCTCTGGTCCATCGCGTAGGCGGTCCCGCCGCCCGCCAGTAGCAGCGCCACCGCCCCCGCTCCGACCGCGACCGCCCACCGGGGCATTCCGGCCGGAAGGGCGGGCAGTGCGGCCGGGCCGGGCAGTGGGGTCGGCACCGCGCGGGCGCGGCGCGGCGGCGCCGATGCCCGGTGGGCCCGCCTGCGGCCGCCCCGACTCCGCCGCCCTGACCGTGGTGATGGATTGCGCACGATTCTTCCGATCCCTTCAAAGACGCCTGAAACGACAGCGGACAAAGAGAGAAGACAGGGGAATCCACACAATGGCGAAAGGGGTCCCCTGGGGCGCCGACCGCCCGGAAACGCAGGACAGAGCGCTCACTCCGAGGGCGTCCGGCCTCGGGTTCCGCAGGGCCGGCCGCGGAGTCGCCCATGGAGTCGCCCGCGGAATCGGCCGTGGAATCGGCCGTGGAATCGGCGGCGGCCGCGCCGCCACACGGACATTACCATCGCGACTTTTTCCGTCACGGACATCGACCGAAATCCGGTGCGCGCCGAATCCCTTTTTTGCAAAGAGTCCCCTTTTGCGGCACCCGGCCGCGCGCCCCCGACTCCGGGGTCCGGGCGTGACCCGCCCCCTGAAGACCGGCACAATGGGGAAACCGAACGAGATTCGAGTCCAAGCGGAGGTCGATCGATGGGACCCCTCAAGGGCGTGCGGGTGCTGGAGTTCGCGGGCATCGGCCCCGGCCCCCTGGCCGCCATGCTCCTGGCCGATCTGGGCGCCAGTGTGATCCGGCTGGACCGCCCGCAGGCGGCGCAGGCCGCCGCGGCCGGGGTCCCCGGCCACCTCGACAGCGGCCGCCCGGTCGTCGGCGCCGACCTGAAGACCGAGGAGGGCCTACACACCGCCCGCACCCTGATCGCCTCGGCCGACGTGCTGCTGGAGGGGTTCCGCCCCGGAGTGATGGAGCGGCGCGGTCTGGGCCCCGACACGTGCGCCGAGATCAACCCGCGCCTGGTCTACGCCCGGATGACCGGCTGGGGCCAGGACGGCCCGCTCGCGCACGTCGCCGGGCACGACATGAACTACATCTCCCTCAACGGCGCCCTGCACAGCATCGGCCGCAAGGGCGGGGCCCCGGTCCCCCCGCTCAACCTGGTCGGCGACTTCGGCGGCGGCACCATGCTGGTGGTCACCGGCATCCTCGCCGCCCTCGTGGAACGCTCCGCATCCGGGCGCGGGCAGACGGTCGACGCCGCCATGGTCGACGGC
Organism: Nocardiopsis chromatogenes YIM 90109; assembly: GCF_000341185.1. GTDB lineage: Bacteria > Actinomycetota > Actinomycetes > Streptosporangiales > Streptosporangiaceae > Nocardiopsis_A > Nocardiopsis_A chromatogenes. Next base: position 9,779 of record NZ_ANBH01000307.1, on the reverse strand, counting down.
AGCGCCTTCCTCATGTCGATGATCTACGAGCAGCGCGAGCGCGGCGGGTGGACCGACGAGCGCGGCGACAACTTCCTCGACACCGGCGCCCCCTGGTACGACGTGTACACCTGCGCCGACGGGCGGCACGTGTCGGTGGCCTGCATCGAGCCGCAGTTCTACGCGGCCTTCCTGCAGGGCGTCGGGCTCGCCGACGCCGACCTGCCCGACCAGTGGGACAAGGAGCGCTGGCCGGAGCTGCGCGAGCGGTTCGCCGCCGTGCTGGCCACCCGCACGCGCGACGAGTGGGCGGAGGTCTTCGGCACCGAGGACGCCTGCGTCCAGCCGGTCCTGTCGATGGCCGAGGCCGCCGACCACCCGCACATCGCCGCGCGCGGCACGGTGGTCCGCAAGGACGGGACGACCTTCCCCGGCCCGGCCCCGCGCTTCGGCCGCACCCCGGGCCGCGCGACCCGCGACCCCGGGTACCCCGCCCCGACGGCCGAAGAGGCGCTCAAGGAATGGGGCGTGGAGCTTCCGTAGGGGTCCGACATGCCCCCTTGCGCCGCCGCCGCACACACAGCCCCCGGCGGCCCTTCAGGGCGGCGGGCAACGGGCGATACATGACTCCGGGGCGCGGCCCTGAAGAGCCGCGCCCCGGAACACCATCATCGAAGAGCCAGAAGCCGGGCCTGCCGGGAGGCGCACCGGGACGTGGCCCGGAAGGCGACCCGGCAGGCGCGTCCGGCGGCCGCTTCGGCGCCGGGTCCGCACCCCGCGGCGAGGCCGCCCCTGCCTGCCGCGCCCCGGCCCTTCACCCCTCCAGCTTGAAGGCCCTGCGGCCGTTCTCGGCGATCTGCGCCGCCAGCGCGTCCTCGTCCTCGCCGCGCGCCTCGGCCAGGCCCCGCAGGGTGTACGGGATCAGGTACGGCGCGTTCGGCCGCCCCCGGTACGGCTTCGGCGTCAGGAACGGCGCGTCCGTCTCCACCAGCAGCAGCTCCGCCGGGGCCACCGCCGCGGCCTCCCTCAAGTGGTGCGCGGACGCGAACGTCACGTTCCCCGCGAAGCTCATGAAGTAGCCCTGGTCCGCGCACACCTTGGCCATCTCGGCGTCGCCCGAGTAGCAGTGGAACACCACCGTCTCCGGCGCGCCCTCCTCCTCCAGGATGCGCAGCACGTCCTCGTGGGCGTCCCGGTCGTGGATCATCAGCGCCTTGCCGTGCCGCTTGGCCACCTCGATGTGCCGCCGGAAGGAGTCCTGCTGGGCCGCCTTCCCCTCCTCACCGGTGCGGAAGTGGTCCAGGCCCGTCTCCCCCACGGCCCTCACCCTGGGCTGCGCGGCCAGCCGGTCGATCTCGGCGACCGCCTCCTCAAGCGCGCGCTCGCCGCCCGCCTCGCGGCGCTTGCCCGCCCAGTCGGTCTCGTCGACCTCCACGCCCGGCGCGCCGTCTCCGTGCACGATGCGCGGCGCCTCGTTGGGGTGCAGCGCCACCGCCGCGTAGACCGACGGGTTCCGCGCGGCCAGCTCGGCGGCCCATCGGGAGGACTCCAGGTCGACCCCGACCTGCATCAGCGGGGCCACCCCCACCGCCTCGGCGGCGGCGATGATCGCCTCCGGCTCGGGCTCCTGCATGTCCATGTGGGTGTGGCTGTCGGCGACCGCCACGCGCAGCGGCTCGGGGGCGGGGGGAGGCGTCTGCGCGTTGCGGTTCCGCACGGCCGCTCCACTGCGCTTGCCCATGGGTTCTGCTCCTCGCTCACTGCTCGTACGGCGCGCGCTGTGCGCACGCGCGCGGCGGACCGTCGGGTACAACGGTCCGCCGCCTTCGGTATTCCCGTCAGGGGAACGGCCGGGGCCGCCCCAGGGCCGCCCGCCGCGCCGGTGCTATCCGGCCTCGGCCTCCAGACGCGCCAGCTCCTCGTCCACCACGCTCTGGTCCAGCTTGGCGAAGAGCGGCTGCGGCTTGGACAGCGGGGTCCCGGGCACGATCGGCCGGGACTCCCAGACCGCCTCGTCGTCGGCGTAGTCGCCGGTGATCACCGGGTACTCCGAGGCGCCCTCCGCGCCGCCGATCGTGTCGTGCCCGGTGTCGATGCGCGGCATGCCCGACCACTGCCCGGTGCCGCCCAGCATCGCATGCACCTTGTTGGACGACTCCGGCAGGAACGGCGTCAGCAGCGCCTTCGCGTCGTCGACGAGCTGCAGCGCCACGTGCAGCACGGTCTTCATCCGCTCCGGGTCGGTCTTCTTCAGCGCCCAGGGGGCCTGGTCGGAGATGTACTTGTTGGCCTCGGCGACGGTGCGCATGGCCTCCTGCAGCCCGGCCTTGAACCGGTTGGCGTCCAGGTGCGCGGCGACCGCCGCGAACGACGCGCGCGAGGCCTCCAGCACCGCCCGGTCCTCGTCGGTGAACTCCCCCGGCTCGGGGATCTCCCCGAAGTTCTTGGCCGCCATGTTCAGCGAGCGGTTGACCAGGTTCCCCCAGGCGGCCACCAGCTCGTCGTTGTTGCGGCGGACGAACTCCGACCAGGTGAAGTCGGTGTCCTGGGTCTCGGGCCCGGCGGCGATGATGTAGTACCGCAGCGCGTCGGCCGAGTAGCGCTCCAGGAAGTCGCGGACGTAGATGACCACGCGCCGCGACGAGGAGAACTTGCGCCCCTCCATGGTGAGGAACTCGCTGGAGACCACCTCGGTGGGCGTGTTCATCCGCCCCAGCGACCCCGGCTCGCCGCCGCGGTCGCCCTCGCCGTTGTAGCCGAGCAGCATGGCCGGCCAGATCTCGGCGTGGAAGACGATGTTGTCCTTGCCCATGAAGTAGTAGGCCTCGGCGTCCTCGGCCTGCCAGTAGCGGCGCCAGGCCTCCGGGTCGCCGGTACGGCGGGCCCACTCGATCGCGGCCGACAGGTACCCGATGACCGCGTCGAACCACACGTACAGCCGCTTGTTGGCCTGGTCGCTCCAGCCCTCCAGCGGGATCGGCACGCCCCAGTCCAGGTCCCGGCTGATCGCCCGCGGCTGCAGGTCGTCCAGCAGGTTCAGGGAGAACTTCAGCACGTTGGGGCGCCACTGCCCGGACTTGGACCGCAGCCAGTCGCCCAGCACCTCGGCGAAGGCCGGGAGGTCCAGCATGAAGTGCTCGGTGTCGACGAACTCGGGGGTCTCGCCGTTGATCCGCGAGCGCGGCCCGATCAGGTCGACCGGGTCGAGCTGGTTGCCGCAGTTGTCGCACTGGTCGCCGCGCGCGCCGTCGTAGCCGCAGATCGGGCAGGTGCCCTCGATGTAGCGGTCGGGCAGGGTGCGCCCGGTCGACGGGGACACCGCCCCCTTGGTGGTGCGGGCGAAGATGTAGCCGTTGTCGTAGAGGCCCCGGAACAGCTCCTGCACCACGGCGTAGTGGTTGCCGGTGGTGGTGCGGGTGAACAGGTCGTAGGACAGGCCCAGGGCGACCAGGTCCTCGACGATGATCCTGTTGTAGCGGTCGGCCAGCTCGCGGGCGCTCACGCCCTCCTGGTCGGCCAGCACCTGGATCGGGGTGCCGTGCTCGTCGGTGCCGCTGACCATGAGCACGTCGTGGCCGCGCATTCGCTGGAAGCGCGCGAAGACGTCCGAGGGGACCCCGAACCCGGATACGTGCCCAATGTGGCGCGGCCCATTGGTGTAGGGCCACGCCACCGCGGTCAGGATGTGGCGTTTCGACGACATGACTCCAAGACTAAAGCCCGCGGCCCCCCGGCTTCGCCTCGTTTTCCCCTGACCGGCCTCCCCCGTCGGTCCCGTGGGTCCCCTCGGCCCGGGGGCCTCCGCGGGCGCATTGCGTCATTGCGCCGGTGCCGCGCGCCCCTCCCCCTCCCCGGCCCCGCTTCCGGGGCGCGACACCTGTCCGGGGCGTCGGTAGGGTGGTCGGGATCGCAGTCCGAAGGTGGTGGTCCGGGTGCTCGCACGCGCGCTGGCCGCCCTGCTGTGCGCGGCGCTGCTGCTGGCCGGGGCCCCCGCCGCGGCCGAGGCCGCCGCCTCGCCGATCGGCCCCGGGGCGCCCGCGGTCCTGCTGCCCCGCGAAGGGGTGGAGGTCGCCGCCCCTAGCGGAACCCACCGCCGCGGCGACGGGGTGTGGGCCGAGGAGGGCCACCGGTCCGCCGCCGCCCTGCCCCCCGGCAAGGGGGACCACCGCACGCTGCGCGACCTCCCCGAGGTCTACGCGCACGCCGCGCCGCACCTGCCCGCCCCTCCGGGGCCCTCGGGCGTGGTGCCGCCCCCGCGCGACCAGACCGCCCGCGGCGCCGCCGAGATCTCGGCGCTGCCCCTGGGCCGCGCTCCCCCTCCCTCCGGCGCGGCCCCTGCCCGTACCGCGGCCTGACCGCGGGCGGCGGGACCGCCGTGCGCCCGGCCGCGCCGCGCGGCCCGGCGCCGCAGGAAGCCCGGAAGTGAAGGCACCGGAGAGGGAGTGCATTGTCCACACAAGCGGGAGCGGGATCGCGCTGGTTGCGCGGGATCATCTCCCTGATCATCGTGCTCGGCGCGTTCGGCGCCGCATGGTTCATCCCGCCGAAGCTGGGGCTCGACCTCAGCGGCGGCACCCAGATCGTTCTGCAGACCCAGGACGGCGAGGACGGCACCGAGGCCGACGCCGAGAACACCGACAAGGTGATCGAGGTGCTGCGCCAGCGCATCGACCGCCTCGGTGTCAGCGAGGCCACGATGTCGCGGTCCGGCGCCGACCGGATCATCGTCGAGCTGCCCGGGGTGCAGGACCCGACCGAGGCGGCCGAGATCATCGGCCAGACCGCCCAGCTGACCGTGCACCCCGTGCTCGGTGTCGACGCCTCCCAGGGCGGCGGCATGGGCATGGGCCTGCCCGGTGGCGGCGGCGACAGCGCCCGCGCGCCGCAGGACAGCCCCGACGAGGGCTCCGGCGACGGCGAGGACGGGGACGGCTCCGGGGAGGACTCCGGCGGTGAGGGGTCCGAGGAGGACTTCTCCCAGTTCGACCAGGGTCAGCAGGGCCAGCAGGGCGGCCAGCCGCAGCAGGACATGTCCGCCCCCGACCCCGACAAGGTCGAGGAGACCCTGCCCGACGACCAGGGCCAGATGCTGCAGCTGGGCAAGGCCGTCATCCAGGGCGACCAGATCTCCAGCGCCGAGGCGGTGCTCGACCAGACCACGCAGACGCAGTGGCAGGTCAACGTCAACTTCTCGGGCGCGGGCAAGGACGAGTGGAAGAAGATCACCGGTGAGGCGGCCTGCAACCCGCAGGGCTCGCCCCAGCGGCGCATCGCCATCGTCCTGGACGACCAGATCATCTCCGCCCCCGAGGTGACCACCGACACCGCCTGCGACGTCGGCCAGGCCGGCGGCCGCACCACCATCACCAGCTCCACCTTCGACTCGGAGTCGGCCGAGGAGCTGGCGGTGCTGATCGAGGGCGGCTCGCTGCCGCTGCCGGTCACCGAGATCCAGCGCCAGACCGTCGGCCCGACTCTGGGCGCCGACGCCATCAAGGCGAGCTTCATCGCCGGTGCCCTGGGCATCGCCCTGACCGCGCTCTACATCACCGTGGCCTACCGCCTGGTGGGCTTCCTGGCCTCGCTGGCGCTGGCCTGCTACACGCTCATCGCCTACGCGGCGCTGGTGGCGCTGGGGGCCACCCTCACCTTGCCGGGCCTGGCCGGGTTCGTGCTCGCGATCGGTATGGCGATCGACGCCAACGTGCTGATCTTCGAGCGCGCCCGGGAGGAGTTCCAGCAGCAGAAGAAGGTCTACGAGGCCAACAAGTCCGCCGGCATGGCCGACGCGACCGACGCCGAGACCCGGCAGGCCGAGGCCGGGATCCTCTCCCGGCGGCGGCGCCGCGCCATCCCGCCCAACCTGCAGAAGGCGTTCGTCCAGGGCACGCAGAAGGCGTGGAGCGCGGTGCTGGACACCAACATCACCACGCTCATCGCCGCCGCCCTGCTGTTCTTCCTGGCCTCGGGCACGGTGCAGGGCTTCGGTGTCACCCTCGGCCTGGGCACCGTCGCCTCGATGGTCTCCGCGCTGGTCATCGCCCGCGTGCTGGTCGAGTGGGCGGTGCGCCGCAAGGTGGTCCGCGACCACCCGGCCTTCAGCGGCCTGGGCAAGATCAGCCGGGTCCGCCAGTGGTTGATCGACCGCGACCCGAACCTGATGAAGCGGGGCCGGCTCTGGCTGGCCGTCGCCGGGCTGATCGTCGCGGCGGCCGTGGTCGGCATGGTGGTGCGCCCGCCCAACTTCGGCGTGGAGTTCACCGGCGGCCGGGTCATGGACTTCACCACCGAGCAGTCGATCAGCGCCACCGAGGCGCGCCAGATCGTCGCGGAGGAGGGCGGCCAGCCCAGTGCGGTGGTGCAGGAGTCGGGCGACGGCGACGTCTCCGTGCGCACCGGGCCGATCGACGACGCCGAGGCCAAGCAGGTCGAGGACGCGCTGGCGGACGCCGCCGGAGGCGCCGAGAAGATCAGCGACGAGAAGATCGGTCCCAGCCTCGGCGACGAGCTGCGGAACAAGGCGCTGCTGGCGCTGATGGCCGCGCTGGTGCTGCAGATGATCTACCTGGCCTGGCGGTTCCGGTGGTCGTTCGGTGTGGCGGCCATGCTGTCCCTGGCGTTCACCCTGATGGTGGTCATCGGCCTGTTCATCTGGCTGGGCAAGCCCATCGACGGGGTGTTCCTCGCCGCCGTGCTGAGCGTCATCGGGTTCTCGGTCAACGACACGGTCGTGGTGTTCGACCGGATACGCGACGAATGGGCGCGGGACAGCGAGTCGAAGTTCTCCCGCATCGCCAACACCGCGATCCTGAACACCATCCCGCGGACGGTGAACACCACCATCGGCGGCGTGTTCATCCTGGCGACGCTGGCCCTGTTCGGCGGCTCCACGCTGCGGGACTTCTCCATCGCGATGCTCGTCGGCCTGGTGACCGGCGTCTTCTCGACGGTGTTCGTGGCCTCGCCGCTGGCGGACTGGCTGCAGCGCTTCGACAAGACCCCGCCGCCGCACGTGGTCAAGGAGAAGAAGGCCAAGCAGCGCAAGGACCAGCGCGTCGCCCGCGAGAAGAGCGACGGGGCGGTGGTCTAGCCCTTCCGGGGGGCGCTGTGCACCGCCCCCCGGAGACGGCCGAGGGGGCGCCCGACGGGCGCCCCCTCTCGTCGTCCCGGGGCCGTCCCCGGCCCCGCCGTCAAAGCCGTCAGAGCCGTCAGATCCCGTGCACCGCCGCGTAGACCTCGCGCTTGGGGGCGCCCAGCTCGCGGGCGGCCTCCTGGATGGCCTGCTTGCGCGGCACCCCGCGGGCCTCCAGCTCGGCGACGGCCGCCACGTAGTCGTCGGGGCCGAGGGCCTCGCGCCGCTGCGGCGCCCCCTCCACGACCACCGTGATCTCGCCCTTGACCTCGCCCTTGGCCCACTCGGCCAGGTCCACCAGGCCGCCGCGGCGGACCTCCTCGTAGGTCTTGGTCAGCTCCCGGCAGACCGCCGCCCGCCGGTCACCGCCGAACGCGTGCGCCATCGCCACCAGCGTCGGCGCCAGCCGGTGCGGGCTCTCGAAGAACACCATGGTGCGCCGCTCGGAGGCCAGGCCGCCGAAGTAGCGGTCCTGCCCCTTGCGCGGCGGGAAGCCCTCGAAGCAGAAGCGGTCGGTGGGCAGGCCGGACAGCACCAGCGCCGTGGTCACCGCCGAGGGGCCGGGGATCGCGGTCACCCGCACGCCCGCCTCGGCGCAGGCCGCCACCAGGCGGTAGCCGGGGTCCGACACGCCGGGCATGCCGGCGTCGGTCACCAGCAGCACGTCCCGCCCCGCCCGCAGCTCGTCCAGCAGTTCGGCGGCGCGCCTGGCCTCGTTGGCGTCGTAGTAGGACACGATGCGCGCCCCGGCCTCGCCGCCCGGCCGGATGCCCACCCGCTCGGCGAACCGCCGCAGCCGCCGGGTGTCCTCGGCGGCGATCAGCGAGGCCCCCTCGATGGCGGCGAGCAGCCGCGGCTGGGCGTCCTCCCCGTTGCCGATGGGGATCCCGGCCAGCGTCAGCACGCCGGCCCCTTGCGCAGGTGCGGCGCCCTGCGCCACAGCAGGCCCGTCGGTCACTTATCGCCCCCGGTGTTAGACGCTACGGTTGGCACTGCCCGGTTGGCACTGCCCGACGGCCGCCGGTCCGGCACGGCCACCCGTCCCCGACCCGACTATAAGAGCCGCGATGACCACCACCGCACCGCCCGACGCGGCGGACCCCGCTCCCTCCACCGCGCCCGCGCCCGCGCGGCCGCAGCCCCCCATGCCCCGGCCCGCGTGGACCGGGTGGGCCGCGGCGGTCGCGCTGGCCCTCTTCGCGGGGGTGCTGCGCTTCATCCGCCTCGGGCAGCCGCCCGAGATCTACTTCGACGAGACCTACTACGCCAAGGACGCGTTCTCCCTCTGGCGGTTCGGCTACGAGCACGAGACGCTGGACAACGCCGACGACCTCCTCACCCAGGGCGTACCCCAGATCTGGTCCGGCGGACCGGACTTCGTGGTGCACCCGCCGGTCGGCAAGTGGATGATCGCCCTCGGCGACCAGGTGTGGGGGCTGCTGCCGTTCGGCACGTCCATGTCGCCCGAGGGCTGGCGGGTGGCCTCGGCGTTCATCGGAGCGCTGACGGTGCTGGTCATGGTGCGCGTCGCGCTGCGGATGACGCGCTCGTGGCTGCTGGCCGCGGCCGCCGGGCTGCTGCTCGCCCTGGACGGGCTGCACTTCACCATGAGCCGCCTGGCCATGGTGGACGTCTTCGTGACCTTCTGGGTGCTGGCCGCCTTCGCCTGCCTCCTGGTCGACCGGGACCGGATGCGGGACCGGCTGGCCGCCTCGCCGGGGGCGGCGTGGCTGGGCGTGCGGTGGTGGCGCCTGGCCGCCGGGCTGTGCCTGGGCCTGGCCGTGGGCACCAAGTGGAACGCGCTGTTCTTCATGGCCGCGTTCGGGCTGCTCACCGTCGCCTGGGACTACGGTGCGCGGCGCAGCGCCGGACAGAGCCGCGGCGGCGGCCTGCGGGACCTGCGCATCAGGTGGCTGCTGTTCGACGCGATCCCGGCGTTCGTGCAGACCGTGGTCGTGGGGGCGGTGGTCTACGTGGCGTCCTGGGCGGGCTGGTTCGCCTCGTCCGGCGCCTACGACCGGCAGTGGGGCGCCGAGAACGCGGGGGCGGGCGTCTCCCGCCTCCCCGACTGGCTGGAGGGGTCCGTCAACGCGCTGCGGGGCCTGATCCACTACCACGCACGGATGATGGACTTCCACAGCGGGCTGTCCGAGCCGCACGACTACGCGTCGCACCCCTGGGACTGGCTCATCATGCGCGTCCCGGTGGCGTTCTTCTACGACGGGGACTCCGGGGGCTGCGGCACCGAGAAGTGCTCCACCGCCATTCTGAGCATCGGCACCCCGGCGCTGTGGTGGACCGGGCTGATCGCGCTGGCGGTCATGCTCGGCTGGTGGCTGACCTACCGGGACTGGCGCGCGGGCGCGGTGCTGCTGAGCGTGGCCGCGGGGTGGCTTCCCTGGTTCGCCTATCCCGACCGCACCATGTTCGTGTTCTACGCCCTTCCGTTCCTGCCGTTCATCGTGCTGGCCATCGTGATGATGCTGGGGCTGGCGATGGGCGACGGGGAGAAGGGCGCCGCCTATCTGCCCGCACGGCGGGCGATGGGCGGGGTGCTGTTCGGCGTGGTGCTGCTGCTGGTGATCGCCAACTTCGCATTCCTGTACCCGGTGCTCACCGCCGAGACGATCCCCTATGAGCAGTGGGCGCAGCGGATGTGGTTCGACAC
>NZ_ANBH01000306.1 GCF_000341185.1 Nocardiopsis chromatogenes YIM 90109 | reverse complement strand
CCTGTCCCCGGTGCTCCCCGCCGAGACGATCCCCTATGAGCAGTGGGCGCAGCGGATGTGGTTCGACACCTGGATCTTCGGCAGCGGCGGCGGCTCCGGCTGACCGGCGCCCGGCGCCCGTGCACGGCGCCCCCGCGGCCCCCGGCGGGGGGGTGCGGGGGCGCCGCCGTGTGAACGGCGGGAGACCGCACGACAGGAGGGAAATCAACGTCCGGCGAACGGCGAAAATTCCATTTCGTGCCTCGGGATTTTCGCGCGGAAAGGTCTCGGCAACCCGGGGGGCGACTGGTAGTGTCTGGTCCCGGTTGCGGATGCGGTTTCCACGGCAGCTTAGGCGCCTCGCGGAACTTCGCGCGGGCGCCGGTCGTTTGGGCAGGAGACTCCCCGGGGACGGGCGCCCAGCAACCCGGGACCAGCAGGGTGCGGTCCCGATGTAGTCCCCAAAGGGAGAGCAAATGGCTCAGGGCACCGTGAAGTGGTTCAACTCTGAGAAGGGTTTCGGGTTCATCGCCGTCGAGGGCGGCGGCCCGGACGTGTTCGTGCACTACTCGGCGATCGCGGGTACCGGCTTCCGGAACCTGGAAGAGAACCAGTCGGTCGAGTTCGAGATCACCCAGGGGCCGAAGGGGCCGCAGGCCTCCAACGTGCGGTCGCTCTAAGCGCTCCCGAACGCTCCTGAACTCGGCCCTTCGCCCGGTCCCCGGGCGGAGGGCTTTCGCGTGTCCGCGGCCTCGCCCTCCTCCGGCGCAGCCGCCCCGCCGTCGCCGACCTGCGCCCGCAGCAGCGCCACCTGCTCGGTGAGCGCGTCCAGGCGGGTCATCACCGCGTCGTGCTGCTCCAGCTCCAGCTCCTGGTCCTCACGCCAGCGCTCGGCGTTGACCTCCTGCTCCAGCGCGGTCACGATCACGCCGATCACCAGGTTGAGGATGATGAAGGTGGTCGCCACCAGGTAGCCGACGAAGAACATCCAGGCGGCCGGGTGGGCCGCCATCACCGCCTCGGCGACGTCCGGCCAGTTCTCCGTGGTCATCACCATGAACAGGGTGAACAGCGAGGTGCCCAGGTCGCCGAAGTACTCGGGGGCGGCGTCCCCGAACAGCTTCTCCCCCAGCACCGCCGAGGTGTAGACGATGATCAGCAGCAGGCCGATCACCGTGCCCATCCCCGGCACCGCGCGGAACAGCGCGCTGACGATCTGGCGCATCTGCGGGACCACGCTGACCAGGCGCAGGATGCGCAGGATCCGCAGCAGGCGCAGCACCGAGAACCCGGCCGAGGCCGGTACCAGCGCGATCCCCACCACGAACAGGTCGAACCAGTTCCACGGGTCGCGGAAGAAGCGTGGGCCCCGGGCGTAGATCTTCACCAGCAGCTCGGCGGCGAACAGGCCGACGAAGGCCGTCTCGGCGAACCGGAAGTAGGCGCCCCAGGCGCGGAGCAGCCCCTCGTAGGTCTCCAGCCCCAGCGTGACGGCGTTGAGGAGGATGAGGACGATCACGGTGTTGCGGAACCATCCGGCGTCCACGATCTCCACCGCGCGCCCGCGCAGCGTCGGCTCGCTCACCTGTCCACTCCCCCGCCCCGAAGCACCCGCGTGCGGCCTCCCCGAACGGGTCCCCACCTTAACCCCCCCAGCGCCGCGCGCAGCAGGATGGCGCCGGACGAGAGGGGCCATAAGGACGATTGCGGACCGACCGGGAGGGGCCGGGCGCGGTCCGGCGCCGGGGGTGCGCTGTGCCGGACCGGTTCGGGAGCGGCTAACCTGCATGGGGTACCGGCAGGTGGGCCGGGGGGCCGACGGAAGGATGGGCATGTTCAACATCGGGATGGGGGAGTTCCTCGTTCTCGGCCTGCTCGCGGTCCTGGTCTTCGGTCCCGACCAGCTGCCCAAGGCCGCGAAGCAGGTCGGATCGGTGCTCAGACAGCTGCGGCGGATGGCCGACAGCGCCAAGAGCGACATCCGAGAGGGGCTCGGACCGGAGTTCAAGGACTTCGACGTGGAGGACCTCAACCCCAAGCGCTTCGTGCAGAAGCACTTCTGGGAGGCCGAGGACGAGGACGACGCGCCGCGCCGCTCCGGCTCGCAGCTGAACGGGCGGCGCCCGCCGTTCGACGACGAGGCGACCTGACGGCGAATCCTCTCCACCGCCTCCCGCCGCCCGCTCCTCAGCCGAACAGCATCACGATGAACAGGAACAGGGCGCCGACCACCACCGAGGCGACCAGGATCACCGGGGACCCCAGGAGCGCGATCAGCAGCTCGGCCAGCAGCGTTCCCCCGAGCGCCGCCGCGGGCCACACCCACCGCGGCCCCGGCTCCCAGGCGTTGCGCCGCTCGCGGGCGAGGGACACCACCGCCGCCGTCCCGATTCCCGCCCAGAACAGCAGGTGCCAGAAGGCTCGGGTCGACGGGTCGATGTAGTCGGCCGCGCTCCCGGTGGCCATCACGAAGAACACCGTCACCGCGATGAGCCGCCCGTGGCCGCCGCCGCGGAGCTCGGGGATGCGCTTGCGGCGCGCGGGGGTGCTGCGGCGGAACGGGGCCCCGGCCACGGCGTCCTCGTCGGCCGCCTCGGACGGCCCGGACGCCGGCCGCCACCGGGGCGCTTGTTGTTCGGGCAGGTGGTAGCCGCCCGGCAGGGCCTCGGCCTCGGGGTACTCGGTCCCGCCCGGGTACTGGGGGCGGTCGGGGCGGTCCGCACCGCCCGCGGGGTGGGGGCGATCGGTCACTGGTGCCTTCCTCGCTCACGCGGGGCGCGGGGGTCCTCGCCTGCTCCCTACCCCCGGCGGGGGGCGGACAACCGGACCGCCGGACGGGGCCGCCGCGCGCCAGGGGGTGTTGCGTGGGTCATGGCCGTAGACGGCACCGGCGGTGTCATGTCCGTCGCAAGGCCGCCGTGCTCCCGAAGAGCAGGAGGAGTCGGCCCGGGTGCGCTGTCGACCGGTGAGAACGCGGCGAGGGGCGTGCCCGGACACGGCCGAGCCCGGCCCGCAGGTTCCGAGCCGGGCTCTCAGCACGGGGGGCGTGGCGCCGTCACGGCCTCCGCCGGTCGGTCGTGCGCGTGCGCCGCCGCCTACCCCGCCGCCGTCCGGGTCACTCCCCGTCCGAGAAGAGCTCCTCGACGAAGCCGATGGCGGTCTCACCGATGGTGTCGGTGGTCCACCAGCTCCACCCGTACCACCAGCTCCACCCGGCGACCTGCCGGGCGGCGCCGGCCGTCGGGGAGGCGGCCTCCTCCGCGGACGCGGGAAGCGAGGCGCCCGTGACGGCGGCACCGGCTAGGGCCGCGATCACGCAGATCCTCTTGAGCACAACGCACCTTTCCTCGTATCGTCGTCCATCCCCGTGAATAAGATGACCTATCGGTCACAGTGCGCACAAGACCCAGAAGCACATATTAATGTCGACTTAAGCCCTATTTCTGACCATGTGGCGAATAGTCCGCGCCATTGGCGCCCGGGCGGCCAAGGGCGCACACCGGACCCCTCGATCACGCCTGTGACCGGCATGAACAGTGCTTCGCGCGGCCACGGCCCCGCCGGATGCGGAAGAATCCCTTCCCGCCCCCGCGACCGCGCGCGAACCGCCGGTCCCCACGACTCCGGGACTTTCGTCGACCGGGGGCGCGACCCTGCGGACGGTGAATTCCCCCGCTTCCCGGGGTAAATTCAGCGCATGGCCCGAACTTATCGCATCGGCCGCGTTAAGGAGGGGTGGTCGGCGGGAAAGATGGCTCTTTCACCCCTCTGGGCCCCCTGGCCGCCGCGGAGGGGCGCGCCGGGTCCGCTGTCCGGCCCCCGGAACGAGCGAAAGCCTGGCCCCCGTGGCACGGGAACCAGGCTTTCACCTGCTGTGGAGCTGAGGGGATTTGAACCCCTGACCCCCTCGATGCGAACGAGGTGCGCTACCGGACTGCGCTACAGCCCCTCAAGACGCTCTAAAGCTTAGCAGCTCTGCGCGAGTGCTCCGAACGCCTTTCCCCGGCCGCGGCGGCCCCGCGCCCCGGGCCCGAAGGGGCCTCAGTCGCCGACGGCGCGCTGGTGGGCGTCGGCGTACTGGTCGTACACCTCCTGCTCCCGGGGCGCGGGCATGTCGATGACCTCGGCCGTGCGGGCGGCGCGGGCCGCCTCCGCGCGGCGCCGGGCCGCAGCCCTGCGGCGCCGGAGGTCCTCGGCGGCGGCGCGGCGCTCGGCGTCGGCCTTGGCGGCCTCGCGCAGCAGCACCAGGTGCCCGGCGAGAAGCAGCACCGGCGGGACCAGCACCCACCACGGGCCCAGGTCCATCCCGACGGCGGCCCCGGTCGCGGCCAGCAGGGTGCACAGCGCGAGCGTGCGGCGGCGGCGACGGGCGATCACCCGCGCCCGGGTCTGCCGGACCCGGGGGGCGGCGCCGCGCCGGACCGGGGCCCGGCGGCGCTCCTCCACCGGAGCGGGCTCGGGCTCCTCCTCGGGCTCCCGGGGGTCCGCGCCGTCGTCGCGGACGCCCTCGCGGCCGACGGGCGCGCCGTGGGCCCCGTCCGCCCGCCCCCCGGCCCCGGCGCGCGGGCCCGGGACGTACTCGTCGTAGGAGAGGACCAGGGTGCTGTCAGGGTCGTCGTCGGCCGAGCCTTCGGGCGCGTGCGCCTCATCGGCCTCGGCGTGCCGACCGGTGTCGCGACCGGACTCGCGGTCCGCGTCCCGGTCGGTGTCGGGCTCGGCGCCCGGCTCGGGGTCGGCGCCGTCGCGCCGCATCAGCATGGGGACCAGGACGATGAGCCAGACGACGACAATGGCCAAGTACAAGGCAGAGCTGTTCATCGCCCCTCCTCGCACCGCCGGCCACCGGACACTCCCAGACGCCCCGGCGACACCGGTCCCCGCCTACGGCCGGGATCCGGCACCACGGCCCGTCCGCAGCCGGCTGCGCGGCTCAGCGTTCCATGCGCCGTCCCCCATGCGCCGTATGTACGTGTTACCGACATCGTTGATGCGTCTACGTTCCGCACGGTACGACCGAGTGTCCGTAAATGCGCAATATTCGGACCGGAGTGTCGTGAGATTGCAGTCTTCCTCTTCCTCGGCCACCTCCTCCGCGAGGAGAAACGAAAGGGGCGCGGCGGACGCCGCGCCACCGGCGCCCCGCGCCGGTTCCGGCGATTATCCCGCGCCCGGCCCGCCGCCGACAGGGCTTCGGGGAGGCGGCCGGGAACGGCCTTCGGCACCCCGGCTACGCGGGGCGTCGCCATGGTCGCACAGCGCGGGCACAATCGGCTCCCGGCGCAGGGGCGTACGGTTCGCCGGGTCCGTCCCGGTACCGGCGGGCCGACGAAACGGCGGCGCGGCGCGTCCTAGGAGCGCCCTTCGGCCGTCCTTCCGCCCTGGCGGCTGCGCCAGCGCGAGAGCAGCCCGCCCGGCACGTCCTCCACGGTCAGCGCGTAGCAGATGTGGTCGCGCCAGGCCCCGTCGATGTGCAGCTGCCGCTGGCGCACGCCCTCCTCGCGGAAGCCGAGCTTCT
>NZ_ANBH01000305.1 GCF_000341185.1 Nocardiopsis chromatogenes YIM 90109 | reverse complement strand
GTTGGGCCCCTGCCGCTGGCGCACGCCCTCCTCGCGGAAGCCGAGCTTCTCGGCGACCCTGCGGCTGGCCCGGTTCTCCGGGCGGATGTTGGCCTCGATGCGGTGCAGGCCGACGGTGAAGAAGGAGTGGTCCACGGCCAGGGCGACCGCCGTGGGGGTGACCCCGCGCCCGGCGACCTCCCGGTCGATCCAGTAGCCCACCTGCGCCGAGCGGGCCGAGCCCCACACGATGGCACTGACCGTCAGCTGCCCGGCGAACCGGCCCTCGTAGGTGACGGCCCAGGGCATGGAGAGGCCGTGGCGGGCCTCCCGGCGGATCGCCTGGAGCATGGCCACATACGGGGTCAGAGACGAGGTCTGCAGCGGCATCTCGGGGTGGGTGGGCTCCCACGGGCGCAGCCATTCGGCGTTGCGCACCCGCGTCTCCCTGAGCGCGCGGGCGTCCCGCACGCGCAGCGGCCGAAGCCCCACCGGACCCTCGGTGAGCGTGACGGGCCAGCCGCGTATCCGACTCAACGTCGCTCGTCCTCCCCGGTGCATCACGGGTCAGTGCCGCCCCGGGCGGTGCGTCGGCCGCGCCCGGGCCCGGAGTCCCCCGGGCGGCCCCGGGCGACACGTCCAGTATTCCACTTCGGCCGTCGGGCGGGACGGAGCGGCCGGTGGGCCGCTCACGCGCCGCCCGCGGACCCCGGGTGGTCGCCGCCGCGCATCTGGTCGATGGCGTGGGCCAGCACGGGGGCGAGCACCTCCATGCCGTCGCGGACGCCGCCGCTGGAGCCGGGAAGGTTCACCACGAGCATGCGGTGGCCGTCGCCCTCCCGCTCGGCCACCCCGGCCAGTCCGCGGGAGAGGGTCGCCGAGGGCACGCCCTTCTCCCGTCCGGCGGCGCGCATCGCCTCCGGGATGCCGGGGATCTCGCAGACCAGCAGCCCGCGGGTGGCCTCGGGGGTCGCGTCCCCGGGGGTCAGGCCGGTGCCGCCGGTGGTCAGGGCGGCGTCGTACCCGGCGTCCAGGGCGCGCCGCAGGGCCTCGGCGACGGGTGGGCCGTCGGGGACCACCCACGGGCCGTCGGCCTCCAGCCCGGCGGCGCGCAGCGCCTCGGCGAGCACCGGGCCGGAGCGGTCCGGGTAGACCCCGGCGGCGGCGCGGTTGGAGGCGGTGACCACCACCGCACGGTAGGCGCCGCTCACCGCGGGCCCCCGCCCTCGGCGGCCTCCCCGGGCTCCCCGGCACCGTCGGGGCGGGTCCAGTGGCCGGTCTTGCCGCCGGTCTTCTCCTCCACCCGCACGTCGGTGACCACGGCCGCCGGGTCGATCGCCTTGACCATGTCGACCAGCCCCAGGGCGGCGGCCATCACGCAGGTGAGGGCCTCCATCTCCACGCCGGTGCGGTCGGCGGTGCGGACGGTGGCGGTGATGAGCACGTCCTCCTCGCGCACCCGCAGGTCCACGTCGGCGCCGTGGATCGCGATGGGGTGGCACAGCGGCACCAGGTCGGGGGTGCGCTTGGCGGCCTGGATCCCGGCGATGCGGGCCACCGCGAGCGCGTCGCCCTTGGGCACGGTGCCGCTGCGCAGGGCCTCGACCACCTCGGCGCGGACGCGGACCCGGCCGGAGGCGGTGGCGGAGCGGGCGGAGACGTCCTTGCCGGTGACGTCCACCATGCGGGCCGCGCCCGCCGAGTCGAGGTGGGTGAATCCGGAGGGGTGGGGAGGTGGTGCGGACATGGCACCGAAGGTATCCCACCCGCCCCCGGGGGCGCAGGCCCCCGCCGCCCGAGCAGCATGGCGCGGCCCGGAAGGAGCCGGTCGGCACGCCGCCGACCGGTTCCCGGTCCGGGGCCCGCGCCCTGGATCCGATGTTCCGCACGGCGGTGGCGCCCGTCCGGGCCGGGGCGGGCGGCGTGGAGCGGCGGGTGGTCTCCGGGCGCCGTCAGCGGCAAGCGGCCGTGGAGCCGGCGTCGGAGGCGAGGTGGACGCCGCCGCCCACGTCTTCGGCGTCTGCGGCCCCCAGCAGGGCCTCGACCAGCCCGGGGAAGCGATCCTCCAGGTCCCGGCGGCGCAGCACGACGAAGCAGCGGGTGCCCTCCTGGCGGGTGCGGGTCACCCCCGCATCGCGCAGGACCCGCAGGTGGTGGCTGAGCGTCGACTTGGCCACCGGCGCCCGCAGCTCGCCCCATCCGCGCTCGGCGCCGTCGGCGAGCAGCCGCACGAGCCCGATGCGCAACGGGTCACTGAGCGCCGCCATCACCTCGGGCAACGACAGTTCCTCGGTCGCCGGGTGGTGTGCGCGTCTCATGGCCCCCATGCCAGCTTGTTCGATATTCGACGAACAACGAACAAAGGGGATGTGTTGACCGAGCCGCAGCACCACCGGAACACCGGCGTCACCGACCGGGTCGCCATCGTCACCGGCGCCGGATCGGGCATCGGCCGCGCCACCGCGATCGCCATGGCCCGCGCAGGAACACGCGTCCTCGGGGTGGGGCGGCGCCACGAGGCGCTCCAGGCCACCGCCGCCCACCACCCCGGCATCGCCACTCACCCCGCCGACCTGCGCGCCCCCGACGCCCCCGCCGAGGTGGTCCGGGCCGCGATGCAGCGGTGGGGCCGTATCGACGTGCTCGTCAACAACGCCGGCGCCACCGGGATGATGCCGCTGGCCGAAACCGATGCCGACCGCATCGCCGCGCTGTTCGCGCTCAACGTGACCGCGCCCAGCCTCCTGGCGGCCGCGGCCCTGCCGCACCTGCGCGGCCGAGGGGGGACGATCGTCAACGTCTCCAGCACCTATGGCCACCGCCCCCTGCCCGGCGCCGCCCACTACGCGGCCTCCAAGGCCGCCATCGAGCAATTGACGCGCTGCTGGGCGCTGGAACTGGCCTCCGAGGGGGTGCGGGTCAACGCCGTGGCGCCGGGCCCCACCGAAAGCGAGGCCCTGTCGGCCGCCGGGCTCACCGAGGCCGACGCGGCCCGGATCAAGGAGGCCGAGGCCGCGCGGATCCCGCTGGGCCGCCGCGGCGAGCCCGACGAGGTCGCCCAGTGGGTGCTGCGGCTCGCCGACCCGGGCACGACCTGGCTCACCGGTCAGGTGCTCACCCTCGACGGCGGACTCGAACTCACCTGATCCTAGGGCCGGGGAAGCCTCAGGACGGCGACCTCCGTCCCCTCGGGCAGGCCCTCGGCGTCCTCGGGGACCACGGCCAGCCCGTCGGCGTCGGCCAGGGCGGAGAGCTGGTGGGAGGCCTGCCGCGACGCGGGGACGGCCCGGAGGCCGCCGTCGGCCCCCGCGTCCTCCTCCAGGCGCACGCGCAGGTAGGAGCGGCGGCCGGGCGGCGAGGACACCGGCGCGGACAGGCGCGCGGAGACCGTGGGCAGCGGGTCGGGCGCCACCCCCTGCATGCGGTGCAGCGCCGGGAGCAGCAGCACGTAGAAGGAGACGAAGGCGCTCACCGGATTGCCCGGGAGTGTGATGATCGGCGTGGCGTCCTCGCCCACGGTGCCGCACCCCTGCGGCTTGCCCGGCTGCATGGCGACCTGCTCGAACCGCACCGTCCCCAGCCCGGACAGCGCCTCCTTGACCGGGTCGTAGGCGCCCATGCTCACCCCGCCGGTGGTGACCACGATGTCGGCCTGCATCAGCACGTCGTCGATCGCGTCCAGCACGGCGGAGGGCTCGTCGCCGACGAAGGAGTGCCGGTGGCCGTCGCAGCCCGCGGCGATCGCCGCCGCGGTGAGCATGTAGCCGTTGGACTCCCAGATCT
>NZ_ANBH01000304.1 GCF_000341185.1 Nocardiopsis chromatogenes YIM 90109 | reverse complement strand
GGGGGGAGCATGTAGCCGTTGGACTCCCAGATCTGGCCCGGCGCCAGCGGCTTGCCCGGCTCGACCAGCTCCTCGCCGGTGGACAGCACCGCCACCCGGGGCCGCGGGCGCACCGGGGCGGTGCGCCGCCCCACCGAGGCGAGCACGCCCAGCTCGGCGGCGCCCAGGCGGGCACCGGCGCGCAGCACCGTGTCGCCCTCGCGCACGTCGCCCCCGGCGCGGCGGACCGCGTTCCGGGCCGCGGCGGGGCGGCGCACGGCCACCTCGGCCCGGCCGCCGTCGGTCCATTCGACCGGCACCACGGCGTCGGCTCCGGCGGGCATCGGGGCGCCGGTCATGATGCGGGCGCAGTAGCCGCTGCGCACCGCGTGGGCGCCGGTGTCCCCGGCCGCGATGTCCCCGACCACGGGCAGGCGCACCGGGGCCGTGTCGCTCGCACCGGCCACGTCGGCGGCGACCACGGCGTAGCCGTCCATGCCGGAGTTGTCGAAGGGCGGCAGCGCCACGGGGGCGGCCACGTCCTCGGCGAGCACGGTCCCCTGGGCGCGCAGCAGGTCCAGCTCGATCGCGGGGAGCGGGCGCACCAGCCCGAGGATGTCGGTGATGTGCCTCTCGACGCTCTTCATCGGTCCCCTCTCACCGCCGGTGTCACCCCGGCAGGCCGCCGGGGTCCTGCGCCGCCGCGAACTCGCGGAGCCACGGAACGAACTCCGCGGCGAGGTCGGGCCGCGCACACGCGAATTCCACCACAGTGCGAAGGTAGTCGACCTTGTTTCCGGTGTCGTAGCGCTGCCCCCGGAACAGCACCCCGTGCACCGGGCCGCCCTCGTCGGGCTTGCGCCGCGCCAGCTCCCTCAGGGCGTCGGTGAGCTGGATCTCACCGCCGCGCCCGGGCGGGGTGTCGCGCAGCACCCCGAAGACCTCGGGGGCGCACACGTACCGGCCGATGATCGCCCAGCGGCTGGGTGCCGACTCCCGCGGCGGCTTCTCCACCAGGTCGGTCACGTGCACCACGTCGGGGTCGTCGGTGGGCTCGATGGCGGCGCAGCCGTACAGGGAGACCTGCTCGGGCTCGACCTCCATGAGGGCGACGACGCTGCCGCCGCGCTCGGCCTGCACGTCGATCATCCGCTTGAGCAGGCCCTCGCTGGCGCCGATGAGGTCGTCGCCCAGGAGGACGGCGAAGGGTTCCCCGGCCACGTGCGCGTCGGCGCACAGCACGGCGTGGCCCAGGCCGCGCGGCTCCCCCTGGCGCACGTAGTGCACCTGCGCCAGCTCGCTGGACTCGCGCACCGACCGCAGCCGCTCGGTGTCGTCCTTGGCGCGCAGCGCCTCCTCCAGCTCGTAGGCCCGGTCGAAGTGGTCCTCGATGGAGCGCTTGCTGCGCCCGGTGACCATGAGGACGTCGTTCAGCCCGGCGTCCACGGCCTCCTCGACGACGTACTGGATGGCCGGCTTGTCGACGATCGGGAGCATTTCCTTGGGGGTGGCCTTGGTCGCCGGAAGGAACCTCGTGCCGAGCCCCGCGGCCGGGACCACGGCCTTGGTCACCCGGGGCAGGGAGTGTCGCGTATCCGTCATGAGCGCACTCTAGGACACAGGCGGGGCGGGAACGGGCCGCCGCGCTCGGGCTGACCTGGGGATCCGGGAGAAAGACCCGGTCGCGCGGGGGGCGGGCGGCCGGTGTTCACCGCGCCTTCTCCCTCTCCTCACACCGCCGCTTCCTGCCAGACTCGCCCCCATGGACGCTGAAGCGAGGTCGGAGAAGGAGCGGCTGCGGACGCGGCTGCTCGACGCGCGCGCGGCCCTGTCCGAGGAGCGCAGGGACCGCGCGGGGTCGGCGCTGCGGGACGCGGCGGCCGAGGTGCCCGAGCTGGCCACCGCCGGGACGGTGGCCGTCTACTACTCGGTGGACGCGGAGCCGGACACGCGCAAGCTGGTGACGATGCTGTGGAAGCGGGGCGCGTACGTGCTGCTCCCGGTCTTCCTGCCGGACCGGTCGCTGGACTGGGCGGCCTACGAGGGCCCGGACAGCGTGGCCCCCGCGCGCTTCGGGCTGCTGGAGCCGACCGGCCCCAGGTACGGGAGGGACGCGGTCGCACGGGCGTCGGTGGTGCTGGCTCCGGCGCTGGCGGTCGACCGCGCGGGGGCCAGGCTGGGGCGCGGGGCGGGGTGCTACGACCGCGCGCTGTCCCTGGTCGGGCCGAACACCCTGACGCTCGGGGTGATTTACGACACAGAGTTCCTGGAGTCGGTACCGGCCGAGCCCCACGACCGGCCCGTGGACGGGGTTCTCACCCCGGAGGGCGGCCTACGGCGCCTGTGACCTGGCGGGGCGGGGGCGCGGCGCGGAACAGCGGGGGACCGGGCGGCGTTGCATCCACCGGCGGCGCGGAGCCCGGCGCGTCGGCCCCCGAGGTCGCGGCACCGCTGTTCAACCGCGTACTATCTAGCAGTCGACGGGCGAGAGTGCCAGCAAGGAGGATCACGTGCCTACATACCAGTACGTCTGCACCGAGTGCGGCGAACCGCTGGAGGTCGTGCAGAAGTTCAGCGACGACTCGCTGACCACCTGCCCCTCGTGCGAGGGGCGCCTCCGCAAGGTGTACTCGGCGGTGGGCATCGTCTTCAAGGGCTCGGGGTTCTACCGCACCGACAGCGCCAAGACCTCCGACAGCTCGGCGATCACGAGCTCCTCCGGCTCGTCCAACGGCGACGCGTCGGCCTCCTCGAACGGCTCCTCGCCCGAGAGCGCCTCCTCCGCGTCGAGCGGCTCCGGCTCCTCGGGGACCCCGGCCTCGTCCGGCTCCTCCTCGTCGGGCTCGTCCGCGTCGAGCTCGTCGAGCGGCTCGCCCGCGAAGGCCGCCACGGCCTAGGACGTCCGCGCCGCCCACGTCTTCCGAAGGCCGGGACCCCTGCATCGGGGTCCCGGCCTTCGCCGTGCGGCAGGCCCTTGCCCGCGCACCCGGCTGCGCCCCGCCCCCTGTCCACACCCCCGCGATCGGCACCCGCCCGCTCCCTCCGGCGCCCTAGCCTCATCCCATGACGCTCCGGCGACGGACGGCACTCGCCCTGGCCCGCCACCGCGGCGCCGTCGGGACGCTGTGCGCCGCGATCGCGCTCGCCGGGGCGGTCCTGCTGCTGCGCCCGGCGCCCGAGGGAGGGGCGGAGGTCGTGGTCGCCGCGCGGGACCTGTCCCCGCTCGACCCGGTCGCCGCCGCCGACCTGGAGGTGCGCACCCTGCCCGCGGACGCGGTGCCCGAGGGGGCGCTGCGCCCCGGCGAGGAGCCCGTGGGCGGGGCGCTGACCGGGCCGGTCCGGCGCGGGGAGGTGCTCACCGACGCACGGCTGGCCGTCCCTCCGGCGGCCGGGTACGGGCCGGGCACGGCGGCGGTGCCGGTGCGGGTCGCCGACGCGGAGGCGGCCGCGCTGGTCGCGCCCGGCGACCGGGTGGACCTGGTGGCGGCGCCGCCCGCCGTCGCGGGGGCACCGCCCGGACCCGCCCCGGGCACCGGCCCGCCGCCCGCCGTGCTGGCCGAGGACCGCCCGGTGGTCGCCGTGCCCGACCCGGAGGGCGACGGCGCGGGCGGGGCGGTCATCGTGGTCGCCGCGGAGAGGGAGGAGGCGGCGGCGCTGGCGGCCGCGTCCGTCCGCGGCGGGATTGCACTGACGATCCGCGTTTGACCGATGACCAGGTGTAGTGAATCCTGTTCGGCGCGGTTCCGGCGCCCCCAGCCCCTGGGCGCCTCCGGACAGGACCGCCGGTGAGAACGGAATGGGACGACCGACCGATGGATGGATTCAAGAGGTTCCTGCTCCAGGGCAACCTGGTGCAGCTGGCGGTCGCCGTGGTGATCGGCGCCGTCTTCTCCGAGCTGATCACGGCCTTCACCGAAGGGTTCATCACCCCGCTGCTGGGGATCTTCGGAGGGGTGCCGCACTTCGGCGACCTCTACTTCGAGGTGAACGGCAGCCGCTTCCTGTACGGGGCCTTCGTGGACGCGCTGATCGGCTTCCTGCTGACGGCGGCGGTGCTGTACTTCTTCGTGGTGCTGCCGGTGTCCAAGCTGATGGACCGGATGATGAAGGCCGAGGAGGCGGCCACGCGGGAGTGCCCGCACTGCCGTAGCGAGGTCAGCCGCCTGGCGGACCGGTGCCCGCAGTGCACCTCGGAGATCACCCCGAAGGACTCCGCAGGCGAGCCCGCCTCGGCGTAAGGGGCCGGGCGGGGCCTCTGGGCCCCGCCCCCGGCGCCTTCCGCGCCGGTCCCGTCACTCCCCCTTGGCGGCCTTGTACTCCCAGTGCCAGGGCTCGAAGGGGTTGGAGTAGGCCCACTGCGGGTGGAACCAGCCCCATTGCTGGGAGTTGTTCTCCAACCAGTTGAACTGGGCCGACCCCTGGTTCTGCACCCCGCCGCAGATGTCGACGGCCAGGCCCCAGCCGTGGTTGGAGGTGCCGGGGACGGCGGCGTTGCCCGGGGGCTGCTCGGCGTAGACGCGCTGCTGGTTGGGCAGGTCGCGGTAGGAGCTGGTCAGGCACATCTGGCTGCCGAACTCATCGGCGTAGGCCTGGTTCATCTCCATGAAGTCCACGGCCGCGTCGGCGCGCAGGAACTCGCCGCCCTGCGGAAGCTCGCACAGCGCGCCCTGGGGGAGCAGGCCGTTGGGGTAGTTGGAGGCCTGCTCGCCCTTGCTGGGATCGCACTCCACGCCGGCCATGTAGGCGTCGACGTCCAGGCCGCGGTCCTCCAGCTCCTTGGTGAGCTTCTCGGTGCTCTCCTCGGACTGCTTCTTGAGGTCCTTGAGGTCGGACTTGAGCTCGACCCGGGCGAGCTGCGTCTCGGCCTGGAGGTTCTGGGCCTCGTTGGTCAGCTCGACCTGCCGGTCGCGCAGCTTGTTGGCCTCCTCGATGAGGGAGTCCTTGTCCTCGGAGAGCTTGCTGACGTAGGAGTCGACGCGCAGGTCCTGCTGGACGCTGCCGGAGGTGATCAGGCCCAGGGCCCCGGCGTCGGGCTGCTGGTAGAGGGTGCTGGCCATCTGGGAGAGCGGCTCGCGCATGTCGCCGAGCTTCAGCTCGGTCTGCTGCAGCTCGTGCAGCGTGGAGACCAGCTCATCCTGGGCGGCGTCGAGGTCCTTCTCACGGTCGGTGTAGTCGTCGGTGGCCTTCTCCAGGTCCTCCTTGGCCTGCTCCGCCTGTTCGGCGAGGGCGTCGAGGTCCTCGTCGGCGTGGGCGGGGGCGGTGACCGGCGCGACGGCGGCCTCACCGGCGGGCAGCAGCACGCCGCCGAGGAGCAGGACGGTGACGATCCCCTGGGCGAGCCGCACCCGCAGGGGGCGCGGAAGCGAGACCGCCGAAACCCGGGCCCCGGACGCGGCGGCGGGCCCCGGCCCCTCGGCCGCCGGGGAGGACCGCGAAGGCCGGGGCGCCGATCCGCTTCTCCAGGCGCGGGACGTCCGCCGCGTCGATGCGAGAGAGAACGGCACGTGAGTCCTCCGGCTACCTGTATCGGTCACGGTCGTGCACGGGCCGTAGGGCGGCCGCATGGCAGGGTACTGCAAAGTCCACATCCGGCCAGCAGGCCGCGGGCCCACCCCCGGGGCCGACCGGGCCGTCCCCCCTGGCCGCCGCCACACCGGTGGACCGGTCCCCACACCGGCAGCGCACACGATGTGGCGCATGTCACGCGGGTGGAGTGACAACCCTCTAGGGAGAAGAGTACTCAACCCCAAAGGCGGGAAACCCCGGGACGCCCACCCCGCCGATGCGGGACCCGAACGCCCTCCGTCCTCCGCTACGCTGGGGCCTGCAAGGCCTCATAGCTCAGGGGACAGAGCACGGCTCTCCTAAAGCCGGTGTCGCAGGTTCGAATCCTGCTGGGGCCGCCAGGCAAACGGGCGAAAATTCGGCCCTGTCAAGGGCCGATCCCGAATCGGTGCCGGTCAGCGCCCGTTCCGCGACCGCCTGCACACTGTCGACGGTCTCCGGCAGCAGGGTCACGCTGATGTCGGCCCTCCCCCGGGTCTTGTCGATGCGGGCCTCCATCCGGAAGGCGTCGAACAGCGGCCGCAGCAACTCCTCGGGCACACGCACCAGATCCGCCGACGTGACCGGAAGAACACCCGGCAGCCCCTCATCCGGCACCTCGGCGGTGCCGATGGCGCGCAGGGCGCCGAGGTCGAGTCCGGCGATTCCGGTGCACAGCGACCCCGCCGCCAACGGCTCCTCGCGTCGGCCGCGCAGGCGTCCCGGCCCCTGGCCAGCGGGGGCGCCGGTGTGCTCCAGGTGCTCGGTCGGCATGAGGCTTCCTCCTCCCCTGGTGGCTGCCGGGGTTGCGGAGGATGAGCACGTCCTCGTGCTGGACCACGTGCCAGGTGGACTGGGGTGTGGCACTACTGGTGGACGCTCTCCGCCAGGAAGGGGCTGCGAGGGAGCGTGGCGAACAAACGCAGGTAGTTCTCAGCTGAGCTTCAAGGCGAAGCGGTACAACTGGTGGTCCACAACCAGCGGCCAGTCGGCTCCTCCGCGCCGCCAGAGCGCCGAAGTTCGCCGAGACCCGACTCAGCCATTGCGCCACGGACCTTCTTTGCGCTATGACTCGTCCAGCTGGTCCCGCCGGTCATCAGCAGTCAGTGCCGGAAGCGCGCGGTCTCTCCATCGATCCTGATCAGAAAGTCTGTGATGGGGTCGCCACCTCCGTCGGGCACGAGAATGAGCCCCTCAGCGTGGATCGCCTCGTCGGCTGCCCGGGCGGCCTCTTGGTCACCGCGAACCCATGCGTCTCGCGAAACGACGAAAAGAGGGCGGAGCCCGTCCCAAGCGGAAGCAGGCTCGAAGTGGCAGTCCGACCAGAACATGTCGACCTCTTTGAGCGTCAAGGTCCCTACGATGCGATCTTCCTTCCTGAGTTGCCAGCGCTTCTCGGCCATGTCACTCCTTTCTCCCTCCCCGATGCGAACAGGACTCTAGCGCCCCGGCGACAGGAGGTTACGTCGCATGGGTGGGTCGACCTCGGCGATCCGCACGGTCATCACATCACCGCCACGGACTTCCTCGCCTGGCACCGCTGCCGGCAGTTCTGCATGTTTGACACGTTGACCTGCGGTTTCACGTGGTAGGCATGTGTGCGACGCGGGTGCTGCAAGATCCCTAACGGGCCCAAAGGCGTTGATGGCATCCTCGGGGCACTTGTAGCTCTCTGATTCGAGCCGTGCCTATGACGACGGCAGCTCTGACTCCAAGCCTGCGGCCGAGCGTTGGGGAGCGGGGTTTGGCCAGGGCCCGTAACCAAGGGGATCAGCGCCAACAACGCCGTCCCGGCTGCTTCGGACGTGCTGAGGGCTGTGCCTGGGGGCGAGCATTCGCTGGTCGTGCACGGCACGATCACCTGTGCCCGGATTTTTCGACACGGGGCTGAGGCCGTCGCCAACCAGGCCGCAGCGGATCTGGGGGAGACCCTGAATTGGTCGCGGGTGCCGGACTTCCCTCTGGACTCCGCTGCCGGATGACCACCCCCGGGTCAAGAGCCGCCGCCCGGGGCCTCGACCAGCGGGTGCCCCTCGTGCGATCGGACCCCGTCGCCTCAGGCGACAGGGTCCGTACCGTTGTCGGCGCCGCGGTATCAGCCCGAAGGGGCCGCGGTGACGTGGCCCGCGATGCGGAGGAGTTCACCGGTATCGGTCGCTCCCGGGAAGCGCGTGCTGACCTCGACGGTGAACGGCCCCTCCTCGGGCGCGGTCTCGGTGTCGGAGAGCAGGATCAGGACCGCGCCGTCACCGGCGAGGCCGGTGCGCCCCCGGGCGTCGCGGATCGGCCGGGGGTCGGCGAACCGCTCGTCGCCCCGCGCGAGTTCGTCAGGGGTGAGGTCCACGACGCCGTCCTCGTACCCCACGATGGTGAGGTCGGTACCGTCGTCCAGGGCATAGATCCGCTTGGCCCCCTGGAGCTGGCCGGTATCGAACCGGCGTGTGTCATCGAGCCAGTCGGCCGTGCGGCCTGAGGGAAGCGCGCCGGGGCAGTAGTCGAGCACGGTACCCAGCAGCGGTCCGCCGATGCACCGGGCATCGGCCTCGGCCCGGGGCGGCGCTGCGGCCAATGCACCTGCGGTCAGGGCAAAGGCGAGTGCGGCGGCCGCGGCCGACCGCAGAATTCGGAGTGGGGACAGGGACATGACGGCCTCCTCGCCATCGGGTTCCGACCGGTGCGCCGGAGCGGGCGGCGCCCATAGGGACGGGTCACACGCCACCGGTCACCAGGGCGCGGAAGGTGATGGGGCCGACGACTCCGTCGGCGTCGATGGAGTTCTCCTCCTGGAAGGCGATGACCGCGTTCTCGGTGCGGGGCCCATAGATTCCGTCGCCGGTCACCGAATGCCCGTTGTGTTCGAGCAGGACCTGGACCGCCGTGACCTTCTTCGTGTCGCGGTTCCCGCGGCCCACGACACCGAAGTCCATCCGGATGTGGCTCCAGGTCTCGTCGCCGATACGGCCGTCGACGGGGATGTCCCGGTCGTCCTGGTAGTCGCGCACCGCGTCCGCCATGGGCTCGTCGAAGAAGATGTTGCCGAGCCCTTGTTCGGGCAGGTACCCGTAGGATTGGAGGAGTTCGTTGGCGGCCTGGACGACCGCGCCGGAGTCCCCTTCGGCGAGGGCGGGCCACGGCAGCGCCTGGATCTCGGCGCGCACCTCGGGCGGGGTGTGGGGTCCGTCGGCCAGCGCGGCCGGAGCGGTGGGCACAGGAGCGAGCAGGGCGGCCGCCGCGGCCGTGGTCACGGCGGCGACGGAGCGGCGTGTGGGGGGCATGGTCCGTATTTCCTTCCAGTGTGGATAACGTTCCCTACAGAAGACCCGCAGGGGACATGACTCGTTTTCACGGGCATGAGTGCGGAATTTCATAAAAGCGGCGGGGCGAGAATGTAAACCTTTTATGCCGGATCGGTGTCGCGCTCCTTGGAAACCGCACCGGCGCCGACCGCACGACCGTCCTCCCCTGGCACCTCACTCCCGACGTGACCGCCCCGGGGGGGGAGCTGTCGTCGATTCCGGCCGCCGCCTACGGGGCCCCCGGAATCGGACTCGAATCCACTGCTCCGCGGATTGCGGTCGGGTGGCATTGCGGTGCCGGACCGCCGCGGACACGATGGCCCCGACCACACGCACGCGCGGTTCCCCACCACCCCCACGCCCCCATGGAGCACTCGTGAAGCTCTACGCCGACCGCCCTGCCCGATTCGCGCCGCAGGTCCTCGCCGACGTCCTGGCCGTACTGTGGATCGCCCTCTGGATCAGGGCCGCCTTCGCCCTGCACGACACCGTCGCCGCCGCCGGGGCCTCCGGAACGACGCTCGCCGACGCGGGCGACGCGGTGGACCGCCACATGGGCGACGCGGCCGAGGCCGCGCGCCAGGTCCCCCTGGCCGGCGACGGCCTCGCCTCGCCGTTGACCGCCGTCGGCGAGGCCGGGGCCTCGCTCGGGGAGGCAGGGCGCTCGCTCCAGGAGTCCATCGCGACCTCGGCGGTCCTGCTCGCCCTGCTCACCGCCTGCCTGCCGATCGTGGTCGCGCTCGGCACCTGGCTGCCCGCGCGGCTGCGCTGGATCCGGCAGGCCGGGACGGCCCGGAGCGCCGGAGCGCTGCATGGCCGCGCGGGCGACCGGGTCCTGGCGCTGCGCGCCTTGGCCTCGGTGCGGCCCTCACGCCTGGCGGCGGTGCACGAGGACCCGGTAGAGGCCTGGCGCACCGACGACGCGGAGGCGGTGCGCGCGCTGGCCGCGCTCGAGCTCCGGCGCCTCGGCCTGCGCCCCTGGAGAGCCTGACCGAAGGTCCGACGAAGTACACTCCGCCGCATGACCTCTGAGTCCGACCCCCTGCAGCCACTGCGCCGCCGACTTTCAGAGCACGATGTCGTGACCGCTGTCCTGAACGGCTGGCCCCAAAGGAATGAGGTCGTCAAGGGGACGGTCGTGCGCATCGCCCCCTTCGGCCTGTTCCTGGACATCGACGGCCGCGAAGGGCTGGTCCGGCTTCCCGAGATCACCCACCGCCGCTGCGCGGACCCTTCCGAGGCGGCCGACGTGGGGGACGAGGTGGTCGGCGTCGTAACCGACGTCGACCTGGAACGCGAGCAGGTGTCGGTCTCGCTCAAGCGGCTGCTGCCCGACCCCCTGCACACGTTCGCGCGCCGTGCCTTCGGGCGGACCCTGCCCGGCCGAGTGGAGAAGACCACGCGCGTAGGAGCGCTCATCGAGATGGAGGTCGGCGGTGACGGGGGTACTGACGACGACGGCATCGTGGGCCTTCTTCCCGGTGCGGAGAGCGCGGGCCTGCAGGTGGGCGACCTCGTCGATGTAGAGGTGGCCGCCATCGACATCGAGGCCCGCAAGGTGCGGTTGCGGCGCCCATAGAAGCCTGATCGAGACACCGGGCGACACGGCGGCGGCGTCCGGCCCCGTCCGGTGCACTGCGCATCGGTAGTCTCCTCGTATGGACGAGCGAAGCGGGCAGGACAGCGATGTGACCTCCGAGCGCACCGTTGTGAACACGGTCAATGGCGATGTCGGCCCCGGCGCCGTGGTCTTCCAGGCGGGAACCGTCTCCTTCTCGGAGGCGTCAGAGGACGGCGCGGACGAGGTGAAGGCGGCGGAGATCCACAACATCGTCAACGGTCACGTCACCGGAACAGTGGTCCAGTCCGACTCCGTGACCGGGGAACCCGAACTCTGACGGCCGCCGCCCGTCAGCTTCGGGCCTTCGGCCGGTCGCCGCGCTCCATCAGGTGCAGGACGAGGGCCGCGATGTTCCATGCGTCGTCGGGGCCGCTGAGGTGTCGGCCTTCAAGGGGCAGGCCCGCGTACTGCAGCGCGCGCCATCCCCCGCTGCCGCAGGCCGTGCGCCCCGGCGAAGACGCGCTTAGCGTCGACGTGCCTCGGCGGGAACGGGTAGTCGACACCCTCATCGTCGCACTGGCGGACGAACTGCTTGCGGTCGTAGTCGCCCCAGCTCGCCCAGCGGCGGTCGGCCGCACAATGGCGGCGCACCATTTCGGCGCAGGCGTCGCGGA
The DNA here is from genome assembly GCF_000341185.1 of Nocardiopsis chromatogenes YIM 90109. Lineage (GTDB taxonomy): Bacteria > Actinomycetota > Actinomycetes > Streptosporangiales > Streptosporangiaceae > Nocardiopsis_A > Nocardiopsis_A chromatogenes. Next base: position 5,085 of record NZ_ANBH01000304.1, on the reverse strand, counting down.
ATTCGAGGCCGGTGTCGACCTCCTCCTGGATGAGGCCGGTGAGCTCGGTGCAGAACGCGCTCCCTCGCCCGCACGTCGACCACGCACAGGCCGATCTCGATGATCTCCGACGGCGCGGGGGCGGGTCCGTCCCAGCAGGTGGCCTCGACGTCGATGACGTTGAGCAGGGAGGGGGACCGTTCAGGAGCGCCCATGGACGGCGACGATAGGGCCGCGCCGCCGTGCGCCGCACCTGGTTCTCCAGTCCTCTCAGTCGTCGAGCAGCCTCCACAACGCCAGGGCGACCCCGGCGCGCGTCGAACCGGCCGGACTGGTGAGGTCCATGCCCAGCTCCACGCCGATCCGGTCGATCCGCCGGGCGACGCTGCTGTGGTGCAGGTGGAGTCGTTCGGCGGTCCGGCGGACCGACCCCAACGCGCAGTACACCTCCAGCGTCTCCAGGTCGTCCGGGGCGGCGGCCACGCGGCCGATCGCGGCCACGTCCGGGTTGGCCCGCGCGGCGTCGGGCGGCACCTCGGCGAGCAGGGCCAGCGCGCCCAGGTCGCGGTGGCGCACGACGGGGCGGAGCGGGGTGGTGAATCGCAGGGCCGTCCGCGCCTGCCTCCAGGAGGCGGTGGGCCCGTCGGCGGCGCCGATGCCCGCGCGCGCCCCTTCCGGGAAGCGCTCGGGGTCGATCGCGGCGGCGAGGACCACGCCCACCCCGCACACCGACGCCGTCTTCACCTGCCGCTCCGGGCAGACCCGGGCGCCGACGCGGTCGAGCGGCAGGGACGTGCTGACGGCGGCGACCAGGACCGGAAGGCCCGGTGCGAAGCCCAGCAGGCGCAGCGCCCGCGCCCGGGCCGCCTCGTCGGCGGGGCTGATCACCAGTTCCACGAGCGCGGGGTCGGCCATCGTGGTCTGCGCGGGTCCGTGGCGTTCAAGCGCCGCCGCCACGGCGATGGCGAACCGTTCCAACAGCAGGTCGTCGAGCGCGCGCGGCGCGGTGTCCCGCTCCAGCCACACGGTCCCCGCCTCCTCCTCGTCCAAGAGGACGGGGCGGACGGCCGAGCGCGCGGTCGGCAGGGGCCCCTGCGCCTCCCGGCCGTTCGGCGCGAACCGGAGCGCACGCCCGGTGCCGTGCAGCCGGACCCCCGCCACGCACTCCGCGAGCCCGGCCGACGCACGGGCCAGCGCGGGCAGGTTGACTCTCCGGAGCATCAGCGTGTCGTAGAACGCCACCACCCGCAGCGCCCCCGCGGCCTCGGTGTCCAATTGCGACAGCCGCACCACCAACGCGTCCATGGCGCGATCCTACGCACGCGCCCCGCACCGGAGGGCCCGCCGTCCGTCGCAGAGTCCGGGGCGGATGCGCGACGACCGTCGGATGCCCCGGGCGGCCGCCTGCCACAGGATGACCGTCATGGATCCCGAACTCGAGCCGTACCTGTCCCTCTTCCCGCCGTCCGACCTGAGCGACCCGCCCGCCGCGCGCAGGCAGCTCGCCGAGCTGACCGCCACCCTGCCCGAACCGGACACCGCCGACCTGGAGATCGAGGACCGCACCGTCCCCGGCGACCCGCCGGTTCCCGTGCGGATCTACCGGCCGCAACACCCCCAGGGCGCCCTCGTCTGGCTGCACGGGGGCGGGTTCGTCATGGGCGACCTGGAGACCGAGCACCCGTGGGCCGCGATGATCGCCGGCGGGTCCGGGGCGACGGTCGTCTCCGTGGCCTACCGCCTCGCCCCGGAGAACCCCTTCCCCGCCGCGCACGACGACGCCTACGCGGCGCTCGTGTGGGCCTCTGAGAACGCCGACGCGCTCGGCACGGCGCCGGACCGGATCGCCGTCGGCGGCCACAGTTCCGGCGGGGGCATCGCCGCCTCCGTGGCGCTGCGCGCCCGGGACGAGCAGGGGCCGCCGGTCCGCTTCCAAGTGCTCAACCAGGCGGGTCTCGACGACCGCCAGCTGACCGTTTCGGCGCGCACCTTCACCGACACCCCCTTCGTGACCCGGAGCAAGGTCGCCCAGATGTGGGGCCACTACCTGGGCGGGGCGGCCGCCACGCCCTACGCGGCCCCCGCGCGCGCGGCCGACCTGTCCGGGCTGCCGTCCGCTTACATCACCGCCGCGGAGTTCTGCCCCAACCGCGACGAGGACATCGACTACGCGGCGCGCCTGCTGCAGGCGGGCGTCCCGGTCGAGCTGCACCAGTGGGCCGGGACCTTTCACGGGTCCCAGCAGATCCAGTCCGCCGAGGTGTCCCAGCTGCAGATCGCCGAGCTCTTTACGGCGCTGCGCCGCGGCCTGGCGGGGTGAGCAGGGGCTCGCCGGGCGCTGCGGGCGGCAGGCCGAGGACTCCGCGGACGGCCCCCTCGGCGAGCCGGACGTCGTGCGGGGAGCGCCCGGCGAGCGCGATGGTGACGCCCTGAAGCGTGCCGAAGTAGGCCGAGGCCATCTCTTCGGGCGGCGGCCCCGGCGGGAGGGCGCCGGACTCCCGCGCCTGCGCGATCCGCCCGCCCCACTCGGTGATGAGCGGGCGGACGTTGCGCTCCAGGGCCCGGGCGACCGGATGGTCCCGGCCGGAGAACTCGGTCTGCAGCGTCATCATGACCCCGGCGATGTCGCGGCGGCAGTAGACGGCGTGCGCCCGCGCCAGAGCGCACAGCGCCTCGACGGGGTCCTCGTGCGCCGACGCGGGGCCGCCCACCTCGGCGCGCCAGGTCTCGCCGACCCACTCCACCACGGCCTGCGCGAGTTCCTCCTTGTTGGCGAACTGGTGGTACAGCGCCCCGCGGGTGTAGCCCGCCTCGCCCGCCACCCGCTCCAACGACAGGTTGGCGTAGCCGTGCGCGGACAGCCCCCGGGCCGCCGACTCCAGCAGCGCGCTCCTGGTCCGCGCGCGCCGGTCGGCCTGCGTGCGGCGCTCGCCCGCCCGTGCCGCGGCCACGTCACCCTCCCCAATCACATACGTACATGTCTGTATGTTACTTTCCGGGCATCGGTACCGCCACCGCGCGGACCCCCACCCGAAGGGAGCCGGACATGACGGCAGGAACCACATCGGAGGCCGCCGGCGCGGCCGGGGCGGGACCGGGCGCCGAGCCGGTCGTCGCCGAGCGGCGGACGCCGCCCGCGCACATCGCGGAGCTGGTCTCCTTCACCCGCTACGACTACGCCGACCTGTTCACCCTCACGATGGACCGGGGGACGGCCGGGACGCCCGAGGAGTGGCTGCGGGCCATGTTCGAGGAGGTGCTCGACGGCTCGGCGCAGGTCCTGTGGCAGGGCGTGCTGGGGCTGCGCCTGCGGCCCGGCCACGCGCCGGACCGCGTGGCCGGGTGGCGGATCTCCGGCCGCGGCGACGGGTGGGTGCGGGTGGAGGCCCCCGGGTGGATGATGAGCGTCCAGATCGTCATGGCCGTCGACGGCGCCGAGGCGACGTTCGCGACCTTCGTGCGCTACAGGAACGGCGCCGGGCGGGCCCTGTGGCCGCGCCTGTCGGCCGTCCACCGCGGATCGGCGCCCGACCTGCTCCGCAGCGGCTACGGCGTGCTCCTGCGCTGACCGCTCCCGGCCCGCGGTATGCGCGGGAGGGCCGGTCTCGCCTAACCTCGACACAGATCCCCGCCACGGGTGGGTCCGCGGGTGCACAGGGGCCGGGAACGGCCCCCCGGGCCCACTGCGGCGGGCCGGTCCTCCCCACCCCACACGGCTAGACAGGTACCCCCTCATGACAGACGGTCCGTCCTCTCCCGCGGCGAACGGCGGAGTCGCCCCGCAGCCGCAGATCGACACCACGGTCCCCCACTCCGCGCGCATCTGGAACTACTGGATGGGCGGCAAGGACAACTACCCCATCGACCGCACGGTCGGCGACCAGGTGATCGCGTCCTTCCCGGAGATCGTGGACCTGGCCCGGACCAGCCGCGAGTTCCTCATCCGGGTGGTCACCCACCTGGCCGCCGAGGAGGGCATCCGACAGTTCCTCGACATCGGCACGGGGATGCCCACGGTCAACAACACCCACGAGGTCGCCCAGTCCGTCGCGCCGGAGTCGCGCGTGGTGTACGTGGACAACGACCCGCTGGTCCTGACGCACGCCCGGGCGCTGCTCGTCGGCTCCCCCGAAGGGGCGACCGACTACATCGACGCCGACCTGCGCGACCCCGAGTCGATCCTGCGCCAGGCCGCCGAGACCCTGGACTTCGACCAGCCGGTGGCCCTGATGCTGCTGGGCATCCTCGGGCACATCCCCTCCGAGGACATCATGCCGATCGTGAACCGCCTCATGGACGCCCTGCCCTCCGGCAGCTTCCTGGCGATGTACGACGGCACGAACACCAGCGAGGCCTACAACGCGGCCATGGAGGAGGGCAACTCCCAGGGCGGCCTCCCCTACCACCTGCGCAGCCCCGAGGACATCGCCGCACGCTTCGAGGGCCTGGAGCTGCTGGAGCCGGGCGTGGTCCCCTGCCCGCTGTGGCGTCCGGGCCCCATCGAGGTCGGAACCCGGCGCGGCATGGACCAGTACGGCGGCGTGGCGCGCAAGCCGTGACCGCGGGGCGCCGGTGCCCGGCGGACGGCCTCGGGCGCCCCGGGGGGCGGGAGGGCCGCCCCCACCCGCCCCGTCCGGACGCCCGGCCCCGTCAGGGCACGTCCTCCGGGGCCAGCACCACCAGGTCCTCGCGGCCCGGCTCGGCCACCGCGACGAGCCGCCCGGCCTGCCGGGTGATCATCTTCTCCATCACCTGGCGGGCGTAGCGGGCGTTGCCGAAGGCCTCGCCCCGGGGGACCGCGTCGAAGTGCGCCAGCAGCCGCTCCGCCGTCGCGTCCGGGATCGTGTACCCGCCCGCCTGGGCCATGCCCCGCACGATGGACACCAGCTCCGCGCCGCTGTAGTCGGTGAACGGCACCCGCCGGGCGAACCGGGACGCCAGACCGGGGTTGGAGGCCAGGAACCGCTCCATCTCCGAGTCGTACCCGGCGACGATCACCGCCACCTCGTCGCGGTGGTCCTCCATCAGCTTCACCAGGGTGTCCACCGCCTCCTGGCCGAAGTCGTTGCCCGCCCCGGCCGGGGTGAGCGTGTAGGCCTCGTCGAT
>NZ_ANBH01000303.1 GCF_000341185.1 Nocardiopsis chromatogenes YIM 90109 | reverse complement strand
GGCGGACTGGCCGTCAACGTCATCGAGTGCTGACTCAGGAGGTTCCCTCCCCTCCCGGCGATACATGGACCAGCATCGGTACATGTCCATGAAGAGAACGAACGTCTATGCGGACCCGGAGGACCTCGCCCACATCTAGGAGGCCGCTCGACGTCGCGGCGTACCGGAGGCGGAGATCATCCGAGAAGGCATCCATTTGGCCGCCATGGCGAACCGTGTGTGGGACGAACCGATCGACTGGCCCATGTTCGACAGCAGCGGCGAACCGGTGTCCACGGAGGATGTGAGGGCTGCGGTCGCCGAAGGAGCCGACGACACGTGATCGTCATCGCCGACACGTCGGGGATCATCGCCGCTTTCGACCACGGTTCCACCGACAGCACCGGCTGCCAGTCCGTGATGGAGGACGCAGGGACCGTCCTCATATCCCCGTTGGTCCTCGCCGAAGTCGACCACATGGCGAGGGCCCGCTTCGGCGGTTCCGCCCGTACCGAGATCATGGCCGTGATCACGGCCCAAGCCCGCAAGCTGCGGTTCCAGATCCCCGATGTCGGCATCGGCCTCCTCGAGACCGCTCAAGCCGTACAACGGCGTTACCGCAGTCTCGATCTGGACCTGGCCGATGCCGTCAACGTGGCTCTGGCAGCCGAGTACCGCACGGACGCCATCCTGACGCTCGACCGCCGAGACCTCCGCGCGGTCCTCCCTCTGTCCCCGCATAAGGCGTTCCGCGTGCTCCCCGACGACATGGGCACCCCGTAGGGACCATCCCCTCCGTACGGTGGTGCCACCTCCCCCATGGATCCGGGGACACGGTTCATGTACGTACGTCTCATCGTGCCCGTAGCGTCGTTCCCATGTCCACTGCGGTATCGGCGGCGCCGTCGCGCCCATCGGCCACGTCTCGGCGCATCCTCGGCATCGACGCGCTGAGGTCCTTCGCGCTCTTCGGGATCCTCGTCGTCAACATCGGCTACTTCGCCTCGGGATACACCTTCCACCAGGTCCAAGACCCCGCGTTCGCGTCCCTGGCCGACACGGCCGCGCACTGGTTCGTGACGGTGTTCTTCGAGATGAAGGGCTACCTGCTCTTCTCGTTCCTGTTCGGCTACAGCCTTACCCTGCAGATCGACTCCGCCGCCCGGTCGGGGGCCGACTTCCGGCCGCGCTTCCTGCGGCGGCTGGCCGCCCTGCTGGCCATCGGCGCCCTGCACGCGGTCCTGCTGTTCCAGGGCGACATCCTCACCGCCTACGCCCTGCTCGGCCTGCTCCTGCTCGCCGTGCACCGGATCCGCGCGCGCACCGCGCTCATCGCGGCCGGGGTGATCATCGCCCTGGTGACCGTGCAGTTCCTGGCCATGGCCGCCACCGGGGTGGCCGAGGTGGACACCGGCGCCGCGCTGGCCGCCGGTGCCCGGACGACGGAGGCGCTCGCGGGCGGCCCGCTCGACGTCGTCGCCGAGCACGTTCGGTCGCTGCCGCACATGGCGGTGGCGCTGGTGGGCATGCAGGGGCCGGTGGCCTTCGCCGCGTTCCTCACCGGCCTGGCCGCGGGCAAGCACCGGGTCCTCGCCGACCCGGCCGCGCACGACCGCGCGCTGCGCCTGACGCAGTGGGTCGGATTCCCCGTCGGGCTGGCCGGATCGCTGGTCCTGGCCGCGCTGGGCGGCACCGCGGACCCCGCCGGGGTGGCGGCGGCGGTGCTGACCGCCCCCTTCCTGGCCGCCGCCTACGCGGCGACCCTGCTCCGCTTCTTCGAGAGCGCCCCGGGAAGCCGGGTCGCGGCGGTTCTGGCCCCTGCCGGACGAATGGCGCTGACCAACTACCTGGCCCAGTCGCTGGTGGGCGTACTGCTGTTCACCGGCGTCGGCCTAGGGCTCGTCGGCCAGGTCCCGCCCGCCGCGGTGCTGCTCATCGCCCTGGGGATCTACCTGCTCCAGCTCGGTATCAGCGGCTGGTGGATGTCCCGGCACGTCTACGGCCCCGCCGAGTGGGTCCTGCGGTCCATCACCTACCTGGAGGTCCCGCGGTGGCGGACCCGCGGCGCCCACCGCCGCTGACCGCATCGGCCTGGGCGGCCCGGGCGGCCCGGTCGTGGAGGCCCCGGCCCGGTGGCGCCGAACGCGCGGGCGGCGGCCGGGGCCGTCAGCCGACCTGGCTCATGTCCATGTACATGAGCTCCCACAGGTGGCCGTCGGGGTCGAGGAAGGCGCTGCCGTACATCGGGCCGTCCGCGGTGGGCTCCCGGGTGACGGTGCCCCCGGCGGTGCGGGCGCGCTCGGTCAGGGTGTCGACCTCGGCGGCGCTCTCGGCGGACAGGGCGACGATCACCTCGCGGCTGCGGGAGGTGTCGGTCGCGGGCTCCTTGGTGAACTGTCCGAAGAACTCCGGCAGCAGGACCATCACGGAGATCTCGTCGCTGACCACCACGCAGGCGGCGTTGTCGTCGCTGAACTGCGGGTTGATCGTAAAACCCAGGTCGGTGAAGAACGTCTTGGACCGGTCGAGGTCGGCCACGGGCAGGTTCACGAAGACTTTCCGGTTCTCACTCATGCCCCGAAGCTAGCCGCGCCCGCTGACATTGTGCAGGGCGTGTGCCGACCCGAGGGGGAATCTTGCGCCGCGCGTGTCCGCGCCTTGGTACTCGCGCCGGATCAGCCGTCGGCGGGCCGGAACCCCAGGTCTTCGGCGACGAGGCGGTCCGGGCGGATCCGCGCCCACCGGGTCCCCGTCTCCCCGGGGCCGGTGAGGAGGTGGTCGCGGAAGCGCCCGTCCCAGGTCTCCACTCGGGGGCCGAGGTACCGGGTGAGCTTGCGCCGTGCCCGCTCGGCGTCGAAGGGCAGGAGCTCGGCGCGTCCCCGGGCGAGGACCTGCAGCACCTCGCCGGTCCCGAGGTCGCAGGAGTCCACCGCCAAGGCGACCGCGGGATCCTTGCGCAGGTGCGCGGGGAGCCGGGACCACGGACCGGTGAGGATCCAGAAGGCCCCGCCCTCCCAGAGGTACCAGACCGGGCGCACCGTCGGCCCCTGCGTGGCGAGGCGCGCGGTGAGCGGACGGGCGAGGAAGGCGTCCACGTCGAACGGGGCGCCGGAGCCGACGCCGGAGCCGGGAGCGGCGTTCATGGGCGCAATGCTGGCAGGACGCCCCGTGCGGGGTCCTGGGCCCTCGGGGCCGCCGGGACCAGACGTCCTCAGGCCCGGGCCGACTCGGGCTCGAAGCGCTCACGCAGCAGGCTCTCCCGCTCGTCGTCGCCCTTGAGGGGGCAGCCCGCGCAGGTGGAGTCCCCGAAGCGGTAGTAGAAGCAGCATCCGCCCTTGACCAGGAACGTGCGCTCCGGACGGTGGGAGGGGCGCCCGGACAGGGCGACCGTGAACGGGCGCTGGCGCGGCGCCACCCGGTCCCGGTCGCGGTTGAGCAGGCGCACCATGCGCGCGGCCCGGTCCCAGGCCGCGGCCTGGTCGGCGCCGACCTCCTCGGCCGCCGCGAGCAGCGCCGAGTGCGGGGCGTCGGCGATCACGGCCCACTGGGCCCGCGCCCCGAACCGGGTGGCGGCGCGGACGGCGTCCACGACCGGGTCGAGGACCGCGGCCGCTCCGGCCATGACCCATTCGTCCAGCGCGCGGTCGCCGGGGAGTTCGACGACGCCGGGGCGGCGCCCCATCGGGTCGCCGGGGAGGACACCGACGGTGCCCTGCCGGAACGCGGCCTCGACGATGCGCCCGTTCCCGTCGGGCCGCACCCATAGCCGCTCGGCGGCCGGTTCGGGGGCGCGCCCGGTGAGGTAGGCGGAGGCGGAGGCGAAGCAGAGCACCTGCCGCCCGACGTCGGTGGCCAGGAAGGAGGCCGCGGCGGTGCGGTGGCCCTCGCAGGAGCGGCGCATGAGCAGGTCGATGAGGCCGGGCACGTGCTCGGGAAGCCGGTCGCCGCGGATCCACCCCTCGCCGTCGGGCCCGGAGGCACTGGGAGCGACCAGTCGCACGCGGAAGTAGAGGGTGCGCTCGTTGACCCAGCGCACGACCCCGGCGAGCGGGTGGCAGCTCTTCATGGATCCCCCTTGGAGACGGCTCCGCCACGGAGAGGACCGGGACACGGCGGAACAGGGATGCCCGAGACACGGCGGACGACCGGATTGAAGGTAAGCCTAGCCTCATCTGAGTTCGACGGGAAACAGCGGGGCCCAGAATCCCCTCCCGCATGTCCCCCCACGAGCGAGCGACCGGCGAGCCCGCCCGTGCCCATAGATCGTCGATGGGAAGTGTGTGCCCCGGTCATTGGGCGGAGACCACCGGCAACGCGTGACCGGGGCACCGGCCAGCCGGTCGTGCCGGACCGCGGCGCAGAGCGCGCAGACCCTCCGGCACCCGGCCCACAGGCCCACAGGCCCCCGGCAGTGCAGCCGGCACGGCGCTCCATCCCGAGTCGCCGCTTAAACGCCCGGGTCTCCGCGCCCCGGTCCTCTGGCGCATCCGGCCCGCACACGCCGACCACAGGCGCCCCTGGCCGTGTCCGCAGCCGATGCGGAGTTCCCCATCAACGTTCCAGGCCCAGGAGGCCCACCGACGCCCCGGCAGGTACCCCGCCTACCGGCCCCGGCCAAGCGCCGGGCCGTCGGAATGCGAGCGATGGGGCGGCGACGGAGTGAGCAGAGCGGTTCCCCGGGCCCGCTCGCCGTCCGCCTGCCCCCTCGCGGTCCGGGAGGGCGGAACGGCAGGTGCCCCGCTCACCCCGTCGCCCCCTCTCCGGTGACCACGCACACGCCGGGCGGCCGACAGCGCCGCTGGTGGGGCCGCCGACCTTCTTCGTCGCTGCTGCTCATCCTTTGCGCTCCGACGGCCGGCCGTCCGGCCGGGGGCCGGGGCACGGGGCCATCCGGTCCGGCGTTCGGCACGGGCGCTTCTGCGTCGGCTCCGTGGGCGCGACCCCAGCGCCGCACCGGTCCATCCGCGCGTGCGGCTTCTACACCACCCGTGCGCGGTTGCGTTTGGGAGCCGCCATGGAGATCCGCACCACCGTCGGCAAGCGGTCCACCTCAAGGGCCCCTCTCAGGTCGGACAGGGACTCGCCGCGCACCCTGGACCACACCTCGGCCACGTCCGCGTCGTCGTCGACGACCACGTCCAGCCGCAGCCTCGGCGCGCGGTCCGACCCCAGCAGCCGCGCCCGCGCCCTGCGCACCCCCGCCAAGGCGCCGACGGCCTCCTCGACCGCCCCCTGGGCCGCGCCGGAGGCCAGCTCCGAACGCCCCGCCCCCTCCTCGGGCTCCACCAGCAGGCGCCGCACCCGGTCGATGCGCCCCTGCACGAACAGCCACCGCAGCGCCAGCAGGGCCACGACCACGGNNCCCCCCGGCGACGGCAGCCCCGCCGCCTCCGGCCCCGCGCCCACGGCCGACCCGGCGGCCCCGGTACCGAACGCCCCCAGACCGACCGCCAGCGCCCCGCCTCCGGCCGCCGCCAGCACCAGCCCCACCAGGGCCAGCCCCCAGCGGTTTCCGCGCGCCGTCCGGCGTGCTCTGCTCACCCAGCCCATGGCCCCCCTCACGCCTTCGCCGTCCGCACCCGCACCCGCACCTTGGGGCGGCGCAGCGGGGCCAGCTCGTCCAGCCGCCCCTCGACGGCCTCCTGCACCTCGTCGCGCAGGCCGGTCCGCTCCCGCAGCTCGGTGTCGACCCGCACCCGCACGGCGCGCCGCCGCACCGCCGTGTGCACCCCGCGCACCCCGGAGACCCCCCGCGCGGCCGCCGCCACCGCCCGGCGCAGCGCCGGGCGCGACAGCCCCACCACCAGGTCCGGGTCGTCGGTACGCAGCGCCGCCCACCGGGCGCGCCCGGGCAGCAGCGCCGACACCAGCAGCACCAGCCCGAGCAGGGCCGCTCCGCCCGCTGCGACCAGCACCGCCGTGTCGCTCCAGCGCATGCCCGCGGCCCGCTCCAGCGCGTCCCCGACCACCGGGACCCGCAACGGCACGCCCGCGATCGCGGAGACCGCGACGGCCCCCGCGAGCACCGCCGCCGCCAGCACCAGCACCGCCGCGATGAACGCGGGCCACGACCGCCTCGGCCGGAAGGCCCGGCGCGCGGTCCGGCGCGCGCGGCGCACGACGGCCGTGCCCGGCGCCCCGGTCACCTGTTCAACGGTCGTCATCGTCGCCTCCTCATCCGGATACGGACGCGTGTGTCGGCAGGGCCCAATCGCCTCCCCGCACCCCGCGCCGTGGTCCTCGCCGGCCTTCCGCGCAGGTCCGCTCGGTCCCTCGGAAGGGTGTGTCCGCCGCAGCGGTGTGTTCGTCACCGCCCGGTGGGGAGCCCGTCGGACGGTGTCCACGGCGGTGCGTCCCTCCCGCTGCGGTCGGCCCGCGTGGCGGTCACGCTCGCTGGAGTAGCGGAATCTCCGCTTGGCCGGGGCCTGTGCCCGGCCCGGTCGGCTCGTCGGCGCGGTCGGTGCGGCATTGATTCCGGACCCGGTCCGCTCCCCGAGCCCTGACCGACGCCGACGGCGCCCGCGGCCACGGAGAACGCCACCACTCCAGCGGGCGCCGTCCGCCGGGCGGATGGGCCCCGTGGTCCGGCCCGGCGCGTCCCTTGGGCGCCCCGGGGCCCCAGGTCTCCCCCGGGGCGCCGCACTCAGCCGCCGCGTGCCCGTCCCTGCCGGAGTTCGGTCACCTCGATGTCCACCTGCGGCACCGCCAGCCCGGTGAGCGCCGCCACCCGGGCCGCCACACGCTCGCGCACCGCCGCGCAGGTGCGGCGCAGCGGCGCCGGGTAGTCCACCACGAGTCCCAGCTTCAGCACCGCCGTCCCGCCGCGCACCCGCGCCTGGGCGCGCGCCGACCGCGTCCGGGGCACCTCCCGGGCCACCCGCGCGGCGATCTTCTCCACCACCGACGCGGGGATGTGCGTGCTCCCCCGCTCCTCGGCGGGGGGCGCGGCCGCGTGCCGCCCCCGCTCCGCCGCCCGCTGGCCCGGCACCGCCGGGGCTGTCACCGCCCCCGCGCCCACCGGGCCCGTACCCGCCGTCTCGGCCGCCATCGCCGCCTCCGCCGCCGTGCCGCTCATGTGCGCCGGGTGAACATCTCGGCCAGGTCGATCTCGCCCGCATAGGCCCGACCGGCCAGGAAGCCGAGCGCCCCCAGCACCAAGACCAGCAGGAACGCCCCGACCCCGCCGAAGGCCCCGGCGAGCGCGAGAACGGTCCCGAAGGCCAGTCCCACGATCGGCCACATACCGATCCCCTCCTCGTTCCGCTCCCGGGGCGGCTCCGCGCCCCGTCCGGCGCCCCCGTTCAGCGCCCCGGACCCGCGGGTCCGCCCGCGCCCGCGACGACGTCCTCGACCTCCACGTGGACCGCGCGTCCGGGCACCTCCGGGCGGACCGCTTCGCGCACCTCCGCCGCGATGTCGGGCACCGGGCGGCCGTACCGGACCACCACGCCCACCCGGACCTCGTCCGGGTGCAGCCAGACCCCCTTGACCCGCACACCGGCGCCGAGGGTCGCGGTGGTGCCGTACGACCCGGCGGACAGCTCCACCACGTCCGCCACCTCCAGCGCCCGCTCGGCGACCCGGCGCGCGGTCGCGACCGGGTCGCCGCCGGGCCACCGCTCCGCCGTCACCGCACCCTCGGCGCTTCTTCGCCGGAGTCGGCCGCCTCGTCGTCGGGCAGGTGGATGTCGTCCACGCTGATGTTCACCTCGGTGACCTCCAGCCCGGTCATCCGCTCCACCGCGCCGACCACGTTGCGGCGCACCGCGGAGGCCAGGTCCGGAATGGACACCCCGTAGTCGACGACCAGGTCGATGTCGACGGCCGCCTGTGTCTCGCCGACCTCGACCGACACCCCGCGCGAGGCCGACCCCGTGTCGGCGTCGCCGCCCGTGGAGGAGGCGATGCGGTCGCGCACCGCGCCGAAGGCCCGTGCGGCGCCCCCGCCCATGGCGTGCACGCCGCGCACCTCGCGCGCGGCCATACCCGCGATCTTGGCGACCACGTGGTCGGCGATCTCGGTCCGGCCCTGGCCGGTCACCAGGTCGCGGCCCTGCCCGCGCGCCTTGTCCGCCGCGCGTTGGTCGGTCCGTGCCTCCGGGACCTTCGAGTCGGCCCCCTCGCGGTTCTGCACCTCGGTCACTGCGATCCCCCCTGCTCCCCGGCCCATGCCCGGCGGCGCCCTCAGCGCCCTCAGCGCTTGAAGACGTCCTTGATCTTGTCGGCGGCCTCGCCGGCCTTCTCCTTGGCCTCCTCGGCGGCCTTCTCCGCCGACTCCTTCAGGCCCGCCTTGGCCTGCTCGGCCTTGCCCTCGGCCTCGGTCCCCGCGTCGCCGGTGGCCTTGCCGAGCCCCTCCTTGGCCTTGCCGACCGCGTCGTCCCACTTCTCTTCGGCGCCCATCGGTCCCCCTCCGGCCCGTCCCCGGCGCGCCCCCGGCCCCCTCGGTGCCGGTCCCCGGTACGCGCCGTTCGCGGGGCCCGAATGGAACCGTACTTATACACAGTGCGACATTGAAGAATCGCAACGTAATAAAAACCAAAACGACCGAAACCGGGGGTCACCGGTTCCGGTCGTCCAGGTCGCGCCGGAGGGCCGCCGGACGGGCGGCACGGCCGGGGGTCAGCGGAAGACCACGGTCTTCGACCCGTTCAGCAGCACCCGCCGCTGCGCGTGCCAGTTCACCGCGCGCGCCAGCGCCACCGACTCCAGGTCCCGCCCGAGCGCCGTCAGCTGCTCCGGGCTGTGCGTGTGGTCGACCCGGGCGACCTCCTGCTCGATGATGGGCCCCTCGTCGAGGTCGGCCGTGACGTAGTGCGCCGTCGCGCCGACCAGCTTCACCCCGCGCGCGTGCGCCTGGTGGTAGGGGCGCGCCCCCTTGAAGCTCGGCAGGAACGAGTGGTGGATGTTGATGATCCGGCCCGACATCTTGGTGCACAGCTCCTCGGAGAGCACCTGCATGTACCGCGCCAGCACCACCAGGTCGACGTCGTAGGCGTCGACCAGCTCCAGCACCCGGCGCTCCTGCTCGCCCTTGGTCTCCGGGGACACCGGCAGGTGGTGGAAGTCCACCCCGTAGGAGTCGGCGAGGAAGCCCAGGTCCGGGTGGTTGGAGACGACGGCGGCGATGTCGGCCTCCAGCAGCCCGCTGCGCCCCCGGTAGAGCAGGTCGTTCAGGCAGTGCCCGAACTTGGAGACCATCACCAGCATGCGCGGGCGGCGGGTGCGGTTCCACAGCCGCCACTCCACGGTGGGGTCGCCGCCGCCCGCGGGCGCGGGCAGCCCGGCGGCCATCCCCGCGAACGCCTCGCGCAGCCGGTCCTCCCCGATCGGCGCCGCGCCCTCCCCCTCCTCGGCCTCGAACTGGGTGCGCAGGAAGAAGCGCCCCGTGTAGGGGTCGCCGAACTGCTGGCTCTCGGTGATGGTGCACCCGTGCCCGGCGAGCAGGTTGGCCACGGCGGCGACGATGCCGCGGCCGTCGGGGCAGGACAGCGTCAGCACGAATTCACGGTCGTTCATGGTCCGGGCGCACTCCATCGGGGACGGGGATCCGCAGGTCGGCGGCGATCCTCCAGGGTATCCGGGGTGCGCGGGCGGCGGGGCCGCATCGCGGGGTCCGCGCCCACCGGCTCGGGCCACCGCGGCGCGCCGCGTCCGCGACCGGCGCCCCACGGGGCATATGTGAACCTCTTTCATGAAATGTGGCATGCTCCGGTCATGAGAAGCGCTCGCGAGACCTACGACGCGGCGACCGCGGGCCTGCAGCCCCCCTTCGCCGCCGTCGACCTGGACGCCTTCCGCGCCAACGCCGCCGACCTCGCCCGCCGCGCCGCGGGCACCCCGATCCGCCTGGCCAGCAAGTCCGTGCGGAGCCGCCCGCTGCTCCGCGAGGCCCTGGCGCTCCCCGGGTTCGCCGGGATCATGGCCTTCACCCTGCCCGAGGCCCTGTGGCTGGCCACCGGACCCGACGGCCCCGTCAGCGACGACATCCTGGTCGCCTACCCCACGGCCGACCGCACGGCGATCGCCGCGCTGGCCGCCGACCCCGGCGCCGCCGAGCGCATCACCCTGATGGTCGACTCCACCGCCCACCTCGACCTGATCGCCGACGCCGCCCCGGCCCCCGCCCGGCCCGTCCGGGTCTGCATCGACGTCGACACCAGCTGGCAGCCGCTCGGCCCGCGCATGCGCGTGGGCGCCCACCGCTCCCCGCTGCGCTCCCCCGCCCACGCGGCCGCGCTGGCCCGCGCCATCGTGCGCCGCCCCGGCCTGCGCCTGGAGGGGATCATGGCCTACGAGGCGCAGATCGCCGGGGTGGGCGACGCCCCGCCCGGCCGCCCGCTCTACGGGCGCACCCTGCGCTGGGTGCAGGCGCTGTCCCGGCGCGAGCTGGCCGCCCGCCGCGCCGCGATCGCCGAGGCGGTGCGCGCGGTCGCGCCGGTGCGCTTCGTCAACGGCGGCGGCACCGGCAGCCTGTCCACCACCGCCCGGGAGGAGGCGGTCACCGAGGTCGCCGCCGGGTCCGGGCTGTACCAGCCGCGCCTGTTCGACCACTACACCGGCGTGGACCGGCGCCCGGCGGCGCTGTTCGCGCTGCCGGTGGTGCGCCGCCCCGCCCCGGGCGCGGCCACCGCCCTGGGCGGCGGCTACCTGGCCTCGGNCGGGACCGGCTGCCACAGCCCTACCTGCCCGAGGGGCTCTCCTACAGCCCCACCGAGGGCGCCGGGGAGGTGCAGACCCCGCTCCTGGGCCCCGCCGCCGACGGGCTGGAGGTCGGCGACCGGGTGTGGATGCGGCACGCCAAGGCCGGGGAGATGTGCGAGCGCTTCGACGAGCTGCACCTGATCGAGGGCCTGGACGGGTCCGACCCCCGGGTGGTCGGCAGCGTGCCGACCTACCGCGGCGAGGGGCGGACGTTCCTGTAGGGCGTGTCGCCCGGATCATGGCCGTGGAAGGCACCGGCTGCGCCATGGCCATCGCAAGGCCGCTGTGTTTTCAGAAGCAGGGGGAGTCGGCCTGGGCGTGCCGTCGACCGTTGAGAACGCAGCGAGGGGCGTTCCTGGGCGTCGCGCAGCAGTTCATGATCCGATCGACACGCCCGAGCCGGGGCGTGTCGCCCGGGTCGGGCCCGTAGAGGGCACCGGGTGCGCCGTGCGGCCCGGGGAAGGGTCGGTCGGCACGCTGCCAGCCCGATGGGAACGAAGCGCGGGCCATGCCCGGGCGCCGCGGAGGAGGGCCTGGTCCGAGAGACCCGCCATAGGGCCGGCAGACGCCGCACAGGGCCCACGGACGCCGAACGCGGCGGGGAGGTACTCCCCGCCGCGTCCCGGTCCCACGGATGCGGTGTCGGCCGCGTGCCGACCGCCGCGGGCTCAGCCCCCGCGGCGCTTGCGGCGCACCAGCGCCACCACGCCGACCACGACCGCCGCGCCGATGCCCACGCCCAGGATGAGCGCCTCCGGGGGGAGCTGCCCGCGCGTGGTGTAGGTGGAGACCACCTCGTCCTCGCCCTTGAGCCGGATGCTGCCTTCGGGCGGCTCCTCGGTCCGGCTGTCCAGGCGCACCGCGCCGCCGGACACCACCGCCCGCGCCTCGTCGGCCAGGCGCCCCCCGGCCTCGCGCAGGCGCTCGGCGCCGCGCCGCGCCACGTTGGCGGGCCTGGCCCGGTCCGCGATCTCGTCCATCGCCGAGGCGAGCCTGCGCTGCACCTGCTCGATCTCGGCCTGGACCCCGGCCGGGTCCCGGCGCGCCCCCGCGGGGTCGCGTGCCTCCATACCGTGCTTCCTTCCGCTGCCGCAGGGCCTGTCCGAGCTACCGCGGGGTCGGCTGGGAGGACTCCGCGACCGTGTCGGCCGCCGACCCCTCCCCGGGCGTCCGCGTGAATCCCAGGGCGCCCTCGATGCCGTCCACGACGCGGAAGTAGTCCCGCGTGGACAACCACAGTTTATAGATGATGGCGATCTCGAACGCGAGGAGCAAAACGCCCGCCACCGCCGTGATCCCGACGATCGAGGCGGGCACCAGCGCCCCCGCCAGCGGGGCCAGCACGAACACCGCCATCTGGAACTCGATCCCGCTCACCAGGTGGGTGCGCACCCTCCGCGCCTTCAGAGCGTCCCAGATCCGCTGGTACCAGGGGAACCGGGAACGGAACTCGTGGTGCAGGTCCACCGGGGGGAGCGGGCGGATCACGTGCAGGTCGGGGTGCTTGCCCGCGACCTTGTCCTGGCGCGACTCCTTCTCGTGGTGCGTGCGCAGCAGCTCCTCCAGCACCGAGATGCCGTGCCGCAGCACCGCCTGCTCACCCTGGTCGCTCATGGGCGCCCCGCCGCGCCCGGAGCCGCCGGAGGCCCCGTCGTCGAGCATGGACAGCTCGGCGCGGGCCCGCTCCAGCACCCCGGCGATGCGCGAGCGCATCTCCCGCCGCATCTTGTACACCTGCAGCGTGTCCAGGTAGCGCAGCATGTCGGTGAAGACCACCGCCAGCGCCATCCAGACGAACACCACCTCGCCGGTGGCCACGTACTGGCCGCCCATCAGCGCGATGGCGCACACCAGCACCCGGAACCGGTCGAAGGCGTAGTCCATCCAGGAGCCGAACAGCGTCTCGGAGTCGGTCAGCCGCGCCAGCTTGCCGTCCATGCAGTCCAGCAGGAAGCACAGGTAGTACAGCACCGCCCCGGCGGCCAGCAGCGCCGGGCTGCCGATCGCGAAGAGCGCCGCGGCCCCCAGCCCCAGGAACAGCGCGCCGACGGTGAGCTGGTCCGGGGTGACGCGGGTGCGGTTGCCCAGCACCCGCACCAGGCGCACCGCCAGCGGATCGACGAACGCCACCGTCCACCACGAGTCCCGCGTGCGGCAGGTGCGCTCACGCACGTCGTCCAAGGTGTATTCGGCCATCGTCGGTGTACTCCCGAACGGTTGGGTGGTCCCGGTGGGGGTGCGTGTGACGGACGAGTCTACGCATGCCGAGCGCCGCGACAAGATGCGGACCGGTCCAGGATTCGCCCGATCCTACGCGATCCCGGCCTGCCGGGCGCACCCCCCGCACCCGTCCGGCCCCCGGCGGCGACCCCCTCTACCCTGGGAGGAGCCCACAGGAGCGAGAGGATTCCGAGGACCGCCGTGACCGACGCGAACACCCGCCTGCAGCCGGGCGACACCGCCCCCGACTTCACCCTGCCCGACGCCGACGGCGAGGAGGTGCGGCTGAGCGAGGTGCTGGCCTCCACCGGCAAGCGGGTGGTGCTGTACTTCTACCCGGCCGCGATGACCCCCGGCTGCACCACCGAGGCCTGCGACTTCCGCGACAACCTGCGCGACTTCGACGGGGCGGGCCTGACGGTGCTGGGCATCTCCCCCGACGCCCCCGAGAGGCTGGCCCGGTTCCGCGAGAAGGAGGCCCTGACCTTCCCGCTGCTCGGCGACCCGGACAAGGGCGTGCTGAAGGCCTACGGCGCCTTCGGTGAGAAGAAGAACTACGGCCGGGTGGTGCAGGGCGTCATCCGCTCGACCTTCGTCATCGGCACCGACGGCACGGTGGAGAAGGCCTTCTACAACGTGAAGGCCACCGGCCACGTGGCCCGCATCAGGCGCGAACTCGGCCTGTAGGGCGGATTCCGGCCCCGCCGCCGGTGAACTTGCGGCGGGTCGGCGGGTGCTGCCATTCTCGGACGTACGCTTCCGGGACACGCACCGCCCTCCCGCCGCGCCACCCGCGGCACGGGGCCGGAGCGGGGCGCGTGAGCGCTGGGGCCGTAGCCCAACCGGCTAGGAGGCAATGCGTTTAGGTCGCATACAGTGCGGGTTCGAATCCCGCCGGCCCTACCGCGGACACGGAACGGGGCGCAGGCCGGTGCCTGCGCCCCGTTCCCCGTCTCCGGGTCCTCCGTCTCCGGACGGGCGACGGCTCCGGAGGGCTGCGCACCGGCCGCGCGCCCGTATCCCGGCGCTCCCGGCCTTCGGCACCGGGACGGGCCCCGCGGTCAGCGGAACAGCAGCGCCCACAGCACTACCGCGAGCAGCGCCAGCACCCCGGCGGCCACCGCCGCCGCCTTCGGCAGCCGGCTGCCACTGCGGTGCTTGCCCGAACTGGTCAGCCCCAGGGTGTCGGTGGACTCGCGGATCGACGTGAGCAGGTGCCCGACCGCCTCGGGGCGGTGCCGCTGCAACCGCTCGTGCAGGTGCGAGACGGACTCCGACACCGACTCCTGCAGGGAGCTGCGCAGCACGTGCGCGCCCTGCCGGAAGTGGTCGCGGGCCGACTCCGAGGCCGCGCCGTCGTCGGCCTCGCCGTCGTCCGCCCCGCCCTCGGCGTCCTCGCCGTCCGAGGCGGGCTGGGCCCCGCTGTCCCCGACCGGCTCGGCCTGGTGCGGAACCACCGCCTCGGCGCCGGTCTGGGCCGCCGAGCGGGCCGCCGTCTCCGGGCTGGTCTCCGGCGCCCAGGGCGCCAGGGCGGCGATGCGCAGCATCTTGGTGGCGCTCGCGGCGGTGAGCCGGTCGGCGGGCTGCACCCGCAGCAGCCCGGCCAGCACCGGGGCCAGCGGCCCGGCGTGCTCGGCCTCCGGCGGCTCCTCCAGCTCCACGCCCTTGAGGATGCGGATGTAGCCCTTGCGGTCGTAGGGCGGGTGGCCCTCAACCGCGGTGTACAGCGTCGCGCCCAGCGACCACAGGTCCGACTCGGGCCCGACCGGCCCGGCCTTGGCCCGCTCCGGCGGGATGTAGGAGGGCGAGCCGACGATCCGCCCCGAGGTGGTCAGCGCCGACTCTCCGGCCCAGGCGGCCAGCCCGAAGTCGGTGAGCACGACCCGGCCGCCCTCGCTGATCATCACGTTGTCCGGCTTGACGTCGCGGTGCACGATGCCCTCGTCGTGGGCGGCCATGAGGGCGTCGATGAGCTGCAGCCCGATCTCGGCGACCCGCTGGTAGGGCAGCGGCCCCGCCATCTGGACGATCTCGGTGAGGGTGGAGGCGACCACCAGCTCCATGACGATCCACGGGCGGTCGTCCTCGTCGACCACGTCCAGCACGGTCACCACGCCGGGGTGGCTCAGCCGGGCCGCCACCCGCGCCTCGCGGGTGGTGCGGCGCAGCAGCGACTCGCGCTCCTCCTCGGTGAGGTCGGTGGCCAGCCGCAGCTCCTTGACGGCGACCTCGCGGCCGAGCACCTCGTCGGTGGCGCGCCAGACCGTGCCGACCCCGCCGCGGGCGATCTCCTCGTGCAGCCGGTAGCGCCCCTTGAGCACGCGCTCCTCGGGGGCCGCCTCCAGCGTTCCCGAACGCGACGGCTCGCGCGGCCGCTCCGGCCGCTCTGCTTCTGGGTTCTCGATGGAGGACACGGTCACTCAGCGGGTCTGGTCGAGGGCCATGGCGGCCTCCTGCGGGCACGTGCGGTCGCGGTCGCTGCGATTCCTGCTCGGATCACTCGTTATATCAGCTCATGGGCGCTTCCGAGCGGGCGGATGCGGGATCACAGCCACTTAGGTCCACTTCTGTTATGTCCGGCCGATCCCGTCCCATGCGGGCGCATACCGTGACATGGCTCTCCGCCCCCGTCCGCCCGCGCGCGGGGCGCGGGCGGACGGGAACGCGGAACCGGCGGCCGCCTCGGCGGCGACCGCCACACGGGGTCCGATGCACGGCGGAGCCGATCGGTTCCGCCTCGCCCCCGGTCAGTTCCAGAGGTTCTCCGGGTCGCGCACGTCGACCTCGCCGAATCCCGCCTCGCCCAGCGGGTCCTTGAGCCGCGACGCGTCGCCGACCACGATCAGCGCCATCTCGGCCGGGTCCAGGTATTCGCGGGCGGCCGTGTCCAGGTCGGCGGCGGTCAGCGCCTCGAACCCGGCGCGCAGCCGGTCCACGTGGTCCTCGGGCAGGTCGTGCACGACCATCTCGACCAGCGCGTGCGCCATGCTGCGGGCGTTGGAGTAGGTCACCGGCAGGCCGACGGTGTTGGACTGGCGCACCGCCTCCAGCTCCTCGGCGGTCACGCCGCCCTCCTGCAGGCGGCGGATCTGCTCCAGGCAGGCGGTGACCGACGGGGCGGTGGTGGGGGTGTCCACCTGGGTGCTGATGAGGAACACCCCGCTGTCCCGGCGCAGGTCGAACCGGCTGCCCACGCCGTAGGTGTAGCCCAGGCGCTCGCGCAGCTCCAGGTTGAGCCGGGAGGTGAACATGCCGCCCAGCACCTCGCTCATGCCGTCGGCGCGCGGCAGGTCGATCGCCGAGCGGGACGGGGCGCGCTGGGCGAGCACGATCGCCGACTGCACCGACTCGGGCCGGTCCACCAGCAGCACCCGCGGCAGGTCGTGCGGGGCGGTCCCGGGCGCGCTCTCGGCGGGGCGGCGCGCGGGCTCGGCGCCGCCGAAGACGGTGCGGCCCATCTCCTCCAGGTCGACGCCGTCCAGGTCGCCCACGACCACGAGGGTCCCGGCCGCGGCGGCCACCGTGGAGCGGTGGAAGTCGCGCACCATGTCGGGGGTGACGTCCTGCAGCGCGACCGGGGCGCCGCTGAGCGGGGTGGCGTAGCGGCCGCTGAACAGCTGGCCGCCGATGGCGCGCATGGCCAGGCGGGAGGGGCGGGAGGCCTCCAGCCAGAAGCCCTCCAGCACCTGCTCGCGGCGGCGGACCACGTCCTCGTCGCGCAGCGCGGGGGTGCGCACCGCCTCGGCGAACAGCCGGGTGGCGTCGCCGATGCGGGTGGTGGGCGCGTCCACCCCGGCGACGAAGCTGTCCCAGGTGGCGTAGCAGACCCAGTCCGCGCCGTGCTGCTCCAGCTCGGGCGCGAGCGAGTTGTCGCCGTGGACGCCGTCCTCCAGCGCCTCCCCGGTGAGCATGGTGACGCCGCGGCGGTCGGCGGCCTCGTAGGCGCCGCCGTTGGGCAGCACGAGGCGGATGGAGGCGTACTTCTGGCCGGGCACGTTCAGGGCGACGATCTCGCCGCCGCCGACGCGCAGGCGCCGGTGGCGGGGGAAGGTATAGGGCCGGGGGTCGCCGAGGTCCGGGCGGGGCTGCAGCAGGCTCACGTCGTCTCTCTCTTCGACTGGTCGGTTCGTCGGCGCGGTGGGCGCGGTCGGCGGGCGCGGCGCGGGGGCGGTGTCAGGCCTCCGCGGCCGCGGGCGCCTCCTCGGGGTCGAACCGGACGGTGAGCCGGTTCTCGGCGGTGAGCAGCCGCCCGGCGGCCTCGGCCACCTCGCGGGGGCCGATGTCCGCCCAGCGCTCGGGCCAGGTGTAGGCCAGGTTCGGGTCGCCGAAGAGCTGCGTGCAGCTGCCCAGCTCGTCGGCGAGGCCGGACGGGGTGGACACGGCCTGCAGGTGGTCGCGCTCCAGGATGGCGCGGGCCCGGTCGAGCTCGGACTCGTCCACGCCGGCGGCCAGCTTCTCGACCTCCTCCAGCATGGCGGCCTCCAGGGCGTCGCCCTCCACGCCCTCGCGGGCGATCATGTTGACCAGCATCAGGCTGGGGGTGTAGCGGAACGGCAGCAGGTCGGCGGCGTCGCCGGGGGCGGCCAGCTCGCGCTCGATGACCAGCCGCCGGTAGAGCCGGCTGCCCTGCCCCTGGCCGAGCACGGCCGAGGCCAGGTGCATGGCGTCGAACTCGCGCTCGCCGTAGGGGGCGACCCGGTAGCCCAGGAACACCCCGGCGGCCGGGACGCCCTCGGTGACCGACTCGCGCACCGGCCCGCCGATGGGGCCGGAGAGCGCGGCGTCGGGCGCCTGCGGGACCTGCTCGCGGACGGGGATGGAGCCGAAGTAGCGCTCGGCCCGCTCGCGCACGTCCTCGGGGTCCAGGTCGCTGACGACGGTGAGCACGAGGTTGTCCGGCCCGTAGTGGAGCCGGTGGAAGGACAGCACGTACTCCAGGTCGGCGGCGTCCAGGTCGGCCATGGAGCCGATGGTCGGGTGGTGGTAGGGGTGGCCCTCCGGGTAGCCCAGGCGCAGGATGCGCTCCAGGGCGGTGCCGTAGGGGGCGTTGTCATAGCGCTGGCGCCGCTCGTTCTTGACCACGTCGCGCTGGTTGTCCAGCACCTCCTGGGTCATGCCGTCGCGCAGTGTCGCCAGGCGGTCGGCCTCCAGCCACAGGGCCAGGTCGAGGGCGTGCTCGGGCACGGTCTCGAAGTAGTTGGTGCGGTCGGTGGAGGTGGAGGCGTTCATCTCGCCCCCGAGCCGCTCGACGGCGTCGAAGTGCTCGCCCTTGGCGACGTTGCGGCTGCCCTGGAACATCAGGTGCTCGAAGAGGTGGGCGAAGCCCGTCTTGCCGGGCACCTCGTGGCGCGAGCCGACGCCGTACCACAGGTTGACCGCGGCCACCTGCCCGGTCGCCGCGGGGGCGGTGACCAGCCTGAGCCCGTTGTCGAGTGTGTACTGACCGACCTGTCCCGCAGCGTTGGTGGTCACGTGTGTCTGCACCCCTCGTTCGCGCCTCGTTCGTCGTCGTTCTCCCGCAACGAAGCCTATGCGTTCGGGGCTGCGCGTGCGCACGCCACTCCGGGGCGCGCGCACGCGTCCGGGCGGCTCAGCCGCGGCGCCGCAGCACCCGCAACGACCCCTGGACCGCGACCTCGGTGAAGTCCCCCGAGTCCAGGGCGCGGCGGTAGACGTTGTAGGGCGGGCGGCCGCCGTCGGCGGGGTCGGGGAAGACGTCGTGGATGGCCAGGGCGCCGCCGGGGGCCACGTGCGGACTCCACCCGGCGTAGTCGGCCTGGGCGGCCTCCTCGGTGTGGCCGCCGTCGATGAACAGCAGCCCCAGGGGGCGCCCCCACAGCCGGGCGACGTCGGCCGAGCGGCCGAGCACCGCCACGACGGTGTCCTCCACCCCTGCGGCGGCCATGGTGCCGCGGAACGCGCCGACGGTGTCGATGCGGCCGGTGCGCGGGTCGACCAGGGAGGGGTCGTGGTACTCCCAGCCCTCCTGGTGCTCCTCGGAGCCGTGGTGGTGGTCGACGGTGACGACGGTGCCGCCGCAGGTGCGGGCGGCCGCGGCCAGGTAGACGGTGGACTTGCCGCAGTAGGTGCCGACCTCCAGCACCGGCCCGAGGGGCGCGTAGGCGCACGCGGCCTCGTACAGCGCCAGCCCTTCCTCCTTCGGCATGAAGCCCTTGGCGGCCTCGGCGGCGGCGAGCAGGTCGGCGGGCATGGCGGGGGCGGGCGTGGTCATGGGGCCGTCTTTCGTGGTCGGTTCGGGAGGGCGGTGCGGAAGAGGGGCGGGGGCGCGGCTCAGGTCGCGAAGGCGCCGACGAGCCGGGCGGCCGCGTCGTCGAGCACCTCGTCGCGCTTGCAGAAGGCGAACCGGACCAGGTGGCGCCCCTCCTCCACGCGGTCGTAGAGGACCTGGGCGGGCACGCAGGCCACCCCGGCGGTGCGCGGCAGGGTGCGGGCCAGCTCCAGCCCGTCCTCGAATCCCAGCGGGCGCACGTCGGCCATGACGAAGTAGGTGCCCTGCGGGCGCAGCACCCCGAACCCGGCCCGCTCCAGTCCGTCGGAGAGGCGGTCGCGCTTGGCCTGCAGGGCCTCGCGCTGGCCGCGCACCCATTCCCGCTCGCCGGTGACGGCCTCGGCGACGGCGAGCTGGAGCGCCCCGTTGGCGGTGAAGGTGAGGAACTGGTTGACGGTCTGCACCGCGCGCACGAGCGGCGCCGGGGCCATCACCCACCCGGTCTTCCACGCGGTGACCGAGAAGGTCTTGCCGACCGAGGACACCGAGACGGTGCGCTCGCGCATGCCGGGCAGGGCGGCCAGCGGCACGTGCTCGGCGCCGTCGAACAGCAGGTGCTCGTAGACCTCGTCGGTGAGGGCGATGAGGTCGTGCTCGCGGCAGACGGCGGCGATCTCCTCCAGCTCGGCGCGGGTGAACACGGTGCCGGTGGGGTTGTGCGGGGAGTTGACGACGACCATGCGGGTGCGTGGGCCCACGGCGGCGCGCAGCTCGGCCGGGTCGAAGGTGAAGCGGCCGTCGGGGCCGGGGCGCAGCGGGACGGTGCGCCGCACGCCCCCGGCCAGGGAGACCACGGCGGCGTAGGAGTCGTACATCGGCTCGAAGAGCACGACCTCGTCGCCGGGCTCGACCGTGGCCAGCACCGAGGCGGCGATCCCCGCGGTGGCGCCGACGGTGATGTAGACCTCGCCGTCGGGGTCGTACTCCAGGCCGAAGCGTTCGGCCCGGTCGGCGGCCACGGCGGCGCGCAGCTCGGGCCGGCCGGGGCCGGGCGGGTACTGGTTGACGCCGTCGCGGATGCGGCCCGCGGCGGCCTCGATCAGCGACCGGGGCCCATCGGTGTCCGGGAAGCCCTGCCCGAGGTTGATCGCTCCGGTCGCGGCGGCCAGGCGGCTCATCTCGGCGAACACGGTCTCGCCGTAGGCGCGCATGCGTTCTACAAGGGGTTCGTCCACAGGGGCAGCATAAACGTGCGCCCTCCGGACGCGGTGGGCCGCCGGGCCCGCCGGTCCTATCCGGCGACCTCCCGGCCGGCCGCGCGCCGACGGCGCCCGGGCCGGTGGTCGGCGCGCGACTCGACCAGAGCGTCGGCCAGGCACAGGCGGTCCTCGGCGCTGATCTGGTCCACGAACCGGCGGATGGTGGCGCGCGGGTCGCCGCACCCGCTGAACACCTCGCCCATGACCCGGGCGGAGTATTCGGCGCGGGTCTCGGACGGGTGGTAGAGCCAGGCGCGGCCGGACTTCTCCCGCTGCAGCAGGCCTTTGTGGAACAGGATGGTGGTCACGGTCATCACGGTCGTGTAGGCGACGTCGCGGCCGTAATGCATACGGGTGCGGATCTCCCGCACCGGGAGTGGGCCGTCGGCGCTCCAGAGCGCGTCCATGATCGCCGCTTCGAGCTCCCCGAACTCCTTCACTGCACGGACCTCCCTGAGGATTCGTTCCGCCATGCTAAGAGCGGGCCTTTGCCCGCCGCCGGGGATTCGCCGAGAACGCACCGATCCGCACGCCCTGGGCGTGTTCGGCGGGGGATTTCGTCGATGCACCCGGGGCGCGGTGCACGGAGCGGGCGCGCACGCCGCCCCCGCCCGATCGGTCCGCAGTGGCCCGCGCCACAATGGAGGCCCCGGGGGCGGACCGACCGGCGGAGGAGGACCGCGTGGAGGAACGACGCCGCGACCGCAGGGCCCAGATCGCCATGACCGCCGATGAGCGGGCGGCGTTCCTCGCCGCCAACCGCAAGGTCCAGGTGGCGACCGTGGGGCCGGACGGCGCCCCGCACCTGTCGACGCTGTTCTACGCGCTGGTCGGCGGCCGCCTGGCGTTCTGGACCTACGCCGCCTCCCAGAAGGCGGTGAACCTGCGCCGCGACCCGCGCATGACCTGCCTGGTCGAGGACGGCGAGGGGTACGGGGAGCTGCGCGGGCTGATGCTGCGGGGAACCGCGGAGACGACCGGCG
>NZ_ANBH01000302.1 GCF_000341185.1 Nocardiopsis chromatogenes YIM 90109 | reverse complement strand
GACCGCCGCCATGACCGGGACGGCCGAAGAGGAGTTGGAGGCCGCGGGCGCGCGCGAGGAGATCGAGCGCGCCGGGCGCAAGCGGGTGGCGGTGTTCCTCCGCGAGGAGCACGCCGCGAGCTGGGACCACGCCAAGCTCTGAGGGCGGGGGCGCGGGGGGAACGGACCGTGCGCGGCCGGACCCGCTCCCTCGTCCGGCGGAACCCCCGTGTCCCGCCGGTCTCGGGAACGGCCGTCCTGTCCGGCCGCGCACACCAGGTGTGACGCCGGGCGCCGACGCACGGTTCCGAAAAAATCTCCGCCGCCCCGCGCGATTGGCCCGGGGCCGGCCGGGGCATGGAGTCGGCGACCGGGACATGCGCACGGAAACCCCTGGAAGCACAGGAGGTCCGGGGCCTTCTTCCCCGCGTGCCGCGCCCGCGCGGCGAGCCGACTTTGTGAATGATTGTTAGGTATCTCCCAGTCCGGTATCGGCCTGGGGGCGGCATCTTCATGCCTGTACAGCTAGCCTGTTACCGAGATTGCCGGCCGGGCGACGCGTCCTTGCCGCCTGCGGTAGCTGGCGCGCTGCGAGCCCGCCCTGCTCGACGGCCATCTCCTGATCCATACATTCACAAGCGAGCTGCGGAAGAGGGCGATCTCCGCCGTGTCGTCTGAGGCGTCTCAACCCCTGACAGATTTCGGCCCGAACGAGTGGTTGGTCGAGGAGCTCTATCAGAAGTACCTGAACGACCCGAACTCCGTTGACAAGGCGTGGTGGAACTTCTTCGCCGACTACAAGTCCGGCTCCGCCAAGCCCGGGACCGCCGCGTCCGGCTCCGCGGGTGCACCGTCGGCCACGGGTGCACCCGCCAAGGGCGACGGGAAGGCCGCGACCGCCGCCCCGGCCTCCGGCGGCGGCAAGAAGGCCGCGGCGGGCGCCGAGTCCTCCTCCGCCCCGGCCGACGAGGCCCTGAAGGTCACCGAGGAGCGGCTGCGCGGGGCTCCGGCCCGCACCGCCACCAATATGGAGTCCAGCCTCGCCCTGCCGACCGCCACCTCCGTGCGGGCCGTGCCGGTGAAGCTGCTCTTCGACAACCGCATCGTCATCAACAACCACCTGCGCCGCGCGCGGGGGGGCAAGGTGTCGTTCACCCACCTCATCGGCTACGCCATGGTCAAGGCCCTGGAGTCGATGCCGGAGATGAACCACTCCTATGTCGAGGTCGACGGCAAGCCCGGGGTGGCCAAGCCCGAGCACGTCAATTTCGGCCTCGCGATCGACCTGCAGAAGCCGGACGGCTCCCGGCAGCTCGTCGTGCCCTCGGTCAAGGCCGCCGACACCCTGGACTTCAAGGGGTTCTGGAGCGCCTACGAGGAGCTGGTCCGCAAGGCCCGCAACAACAAGCTGGGCGTGCCCGACTTCCAGGGCACCACGATCAGCCTGACCAACCCCGGCGGCATCGGCACCGTGCACTCGGTGCCGCGGCTCATGCCGGGCCAGGGCACCATCGTGGGCGTCGGCTCGATGGAGTACCCGGCCGAGTTCCAGGGCGCCTCCCCCGAGACGCTGAACCGGCTGGCCATCAGCAAGGTCATGACGCTGACCTCCACCTACGACCACCGGATCATCCAGGGCGCGCAGTCCGGGGAGTTCCTGAAGCGCATCCACCAGCTCCTGCTGGGCGAGAACGGCTTCTACGACGAGATCTTCGCCTCCCTGCGGATCCCCTACGAGCCGGTCCGCTGGACGCAGGACATCTCGGTCGACACCTCCCAGCAGCTGGACAAGACCAGCCGCGTGCAGGAGCTGATCCACGCCTACCGGGTCCGCGGCCACCTGATGGCCGACACCGACCCGCTGGAGTACAAGCAGCGCCGCCACCCCGACCTGGACGTGCTGCAGCACGGGCTGACCCTGTGGGACCTGGAGCGCGAGTTCCCCACCGGCGGGTTCGGCGGCAAGCCGGTGATGAAGCTCCGCGACATCCTGGGCGTGCTGCGCGACACCTACTGCCGCACGGTCGGCATCGAGTACATGCACATCCAGTCCCCCGAAGAGCGGGAGTGGATCCAGTCGCACGTCGAGCGCGAGCACGAGAAGCTCGACCGCGACGAGCAGCTGCACATCCTGCGGCGCCTCAACAGCGCCGAGGCC
The DNA here is from genome assembly GCF_000341185.1 of Nocardiopsis chromatogenes YIM 90109. GTDB lineage: Bacteria > Actinomycetota > Actinomycetes > Streptosporangiales > Streptosporangiaceae > Nocardiopsis_A > Nocardiopsis_A chromatogenes. The sequence continues at coordinate 8,224 of NZ_ANBH01000302.1, read as the reverse complement.
TTCGAGACGTTCCTGCAGACCAAGTACGTCGGGCAGAAGCGGTTCTCGCTGGAGGGCGGGGAGTCGCTCATCCCGCTGCTGGACGGCGTCATCTCCCAGGCGGCCGGCGCCGAGCTGGACGAGGTCGTCATCGGCATGGCCCACCGCGGCCGCCTGAACGTGCTGGCCAACATCTGCGGCAAGTCCTACGGCCAGATCTTCGGCGAGTTCGAGGGCAACCTGGACCCGCGCTCGGCGCACGGCTCCGGCGACGTCAAGTACCACCTGGGGACCGCGGGCACCTTCGAGGCCCCGGACGGGCGGAAGATCGCGATCTCGCTGGCGGCCAACCCGAGCCACCTGGAGACCGTCGACCCGGTGCTGGAGGGCATCGTCCGCGCCAAGCAGGACGTGCTCGACAAGGGCCCGCACGGGTTCACCGTGCTGCCGCTGCTCATCCACGGCGACGCCGCGTTCGCCGGGCAGGGCGTGGTGGCCGAGACGCTCAACCTGTCGCAGCTGCGGGGCTACCGCACCGGCGGCACGGTGCACGTCATCGTCAACAACCAGGTCGGGTTCACCACCTCCCCGGCCGACAGCCGCTCCAGCATCTACGCCACCGACGTGGCGCGGATGGTGCAGGCGCCGATCTTCCACGTCAACGGGGACGACCCGGAGGCCGTGGTGCGGGTGGCGCGGCTGGCCTTCGCCTACCGCCAGGCGTTCAACAAGGACGTCGTCGTCGACATGGTGTGCTACCGCCGCCGCGGGCACAACGAGTCGGACAACCCGCACTTCACCCAGCCGCTGATGTACGAGCTGATCGACTCCAAGCGGTCCACCCGCAAGCTCTACACCGAGGCGCTGGTCGGCCGCGGCGACATCACCATGGAGGAGGCCGAGCAGGCGCTGCGCGAGTACCAGCAGGAGCTGGAGCGCGCCTTCTCCGAGACCCGCGAGGCCGACAAGAAGCCGATCGAGCCGGGCTCGGTCGTCAAGCCGGACGTCTTCGACGAGGGGCGGCTGGACCACACCCAGGTGCCCACCGCCATCTCCGAGCAGGCGGTCAAGGAGATCATCTCCACCCAGACCGACCTGCCGGAGGGCTTCACCGCCCACCCGCGCCTGCTGCCGCAGCTGCAGCGCCGCGCCAAGGTGGTCGAGGACGGCACCATCGACTGGGCCACCGGCGAGCTGCTCGCCTTCGGCTCGCTGCTGATGGACGAGCACCCGGTGCGCCTGGTGGGCCAGGACAGCCGCCGCGGCACCTTCGGCCAGCGGCACGCCTCCCTGGTGGACAAGGCCACCGGCGAGGTGCACACCCCGCTCAAGCGGTTCGACCGGGGCACCTCCAAGTTCTACGTGCACGACTCGCTGCTCAGCGAGTACGCGGCGCTGGGCTTCGAGTACGGCTACTCGGTGGAGCGCCCGGACGCGCTGGTGGCCTGGGAGGCCCAGTTCGGCGACTTCGTCAACGGCGCGCAGAGCATCATCGACGAGTACATCTCCTCCAGCGAGCAGAAGTGGGGCCAGCGCTCCAGCGTGACCCTGCTGCTGCCGCACGGCTACGAGGGCCAGGGCCCGGACCACTCCTCGGCCCGCGTCGAGCGGTTCCTGCAGCAGTGCGCGCAGGAGAACATGACCGTGGCGATGCCGACCACCCCGGCCAGCTACTTCCACCTGCTCCGGTGGCAGGCCATGTCGGGCTACCGGCGCCCGCTGGTGGTGTTCACCCCCAAGTGGATGCTGCGCGCCAAGCAGGCCACCTCCACGGCCGCCGAGTTCACCTCCGGATCGTTCGAGCCGGTCATCGACGACCGCAAGGTCGACCCGGCCAAGGTGCGCCGGGTGGTGCTGTGCTCCGGCAAGGTCTACTACGACCTGGACGGCGCCCGGGACCGCACCGGCGACGAGCACACCGCGATCATCCGGGTGGAGCGGCTCTACCCGCTGCCGGTGGAGGAGATCCGGCGGCGCCTGGCGGCGTTCCCCAACGCCGGCGAGGTGCTGTGGGTGCAGGAGGAGCCGGCGAACATGGGCCCCTGGCCGTTCGTGGCGCTGGTCTTCTCCGAGCAGCTGGACCGGCCCTTCACCCGGGTCTCCCGCCCGGCCTCCTCGTCTCCTGCGGCCGGCTCGGCCAAGCGGCACGAGGTGGAGCAGCAGGCCGTGGTCAACACGGTGTTCCCGCCGGTCGAGTAGGCGCCATGTACGACACGGACCGCGGGATCGAGGAGCTGGAGCGGCGCCGGGGCGAGGAGGAGGTCTCCTTCGCCTGGCTCTCCGACCGGTTGCGCACGTTCACCGACCTGAACCCGGAGTTCGAGACGGCCGTCGACCGGCTCGCCACCTGGCTGGCCCGGCTCGACGACGACGAGGACGAGTGAGGCCGGGCGGGTCCGCGCGCCGATGAGGGGACCCCCGACACCGTCGGGGGTCCCCTGCGGCGTTCCGGCCCGGTCCGCGGGCCGGGCCCGCGGGAGCGGCCCCGGGGCCGGGCTCGGGGTCTCCCCGACACACCCCGGATGTTTCGCGACATATCTTGAAGCTCCCGCGAACGCGACATATCGTGATTGCAGAAGCGTTCGAGTCGAAAGGTGTCGCGATGGCGCGTTGGACCATCGACCAGCCGACGACGCGGGTCCTCGACGGGATCGTGGCGCTGCGCGTCCGTGTCATCGGCGGTCATGTCAACATCCTGCCCACCGACGATCCGGTGACCTTCGAGGTCTCCGACATCAAGGGGGAGCCGGTCCTCGTCACCCACGAGGCCGGGATCCTCACCATCACCTACGAGGACCTCACCGGCGGCGGGCTGCTCGACCGGCTCAAGCCGGTGCAGCTGTCGGGCTACAAGGACGTGGGGCGCCGCACCGCCTCGGTCGACCTGCGGGTCCCCCGCGACTGCCCGGTGGAGGTCACCACCCTGTCGGCGCCGATCGTGGCCGCCGGGCTGGCCGGGCGGGTGCAGCTGCGCACCGCCTCGGGCGACGTCACCCTGGACGAGCTGTCCGGGGACGTGGAGGTCTCCACGGTCAGCGGCGACCTGGCCGCGCGCGGCCTGCGGGGCGGGCTGTCCTTCAACAGCGTCGGCGGCCAGGCCGCGGTGGCCGGGGGGCGGCTGTCCTCCTTCGCCGCCAAGACCGCCTCCGGCAAGGTCCTGGCCGACGTGGAGCTGGCCGCCTCCGCCAAGGTGCGGCTGGGCTCCATCTCCGGCGGGGTGGCGCTGCGGGTGCCCGCCGAGACCTCCGCCGACGTCGACCTGCGCTCGGCCACCGGCGCCCTGGACTCGGAGTTCGGGCTGGAGCGCAAGGCCCTGCGCGGCCGCTCCCGGCTGGGCGGCACCATCGGGAACGGCCCCGACCCGGCCGCGATCAGCACCACCACGGTCTCGGGGGCGGTCTCCCTGCTGCGCCGCGCCGCCGACGCCCCGGCCGAGATCCCGAGGGGAGAGGCATGAGCACCATCTTCGGCCACGGCCGGCTCCGGCTCTACCTGCTCAAGCTGCTGGACGAGAGCCCCAAGCACGGCTACGAGATCATCAGCCTGCTGCGCGACCGGTTCCTGGGGGTGTACTCGCCCTCGCCGGGCACGATCTACCCGCGCCTGGCCCGCCTGGAGGAGGAGGGGCTGGTCACCCACGAGGAGGTGAACGGCCGCAAGGTCTACCGGCTCACCGACGAGGGGCGCGAGGAGCTGAACCGCCGCAGCGCGGACCTGAACGACCTGGAGCGCGAGATCACCGAGTCGGTGCGGGACGTGGCCCGCGCGGTCAAGGAGGACGTGCGCGACACCATCAGCTCGCTGCGCGAGGAGCTGAAGTACGCCGCCTCCGGCGGGCGCCGCGCCCGGGAGTCCTCCTCGGGCACGGACGGCTCCGCGGGTACCGGCGACGCCGCCGGTGAGCAGGGCGCGGACCGCGAGCGCGCGGGCCAGGGCGCCCAGGGGCCGCAGGGCGGCTGGTGGGGGCGCGACTGGGAGCGCTTCGCCAAGGACGTCGGCGAGTCCTGGAAGGGCTCGTGGGGCGGCGCATGGGGCACCTGGGGGCCGTGGGGCTCCGGCCGCACCGCCGAGGAGTCGGAGGAGACCTCCGGGACCTCGGGCGAGGAGGGGTCCGCATCCGGCCGCGAGCGCCAAGGCCACCGCGCCGAGTTCGATCGGACCCTGCACGACTTCGCCGACCGGGTGCGCGACGTGGTCCGCGACGCGGGCGCCGTGGGCGAGACGGCGGCGCGGGACCTCAAGCGGATCCTGGACGACACCCTCGATGTGATCCAGCGCGACATGGCCAACTGGGGACCGGGCGGCGCGGAGCACCCGCGCGGCCGCGAGGAGTCCGCCGAAGAGGAGGAGACCACGAGGGCCCAAGAGGAGGACCGGGAGCAGCGGGAGGAGCCGAAGGGCCCCTTCGCCCAGCCCCCGGCCGAGGAGGACCGCTCCGACCCGTGGTCCACCGCCGTCCACGAGGACCCGTCGTCGAAGGCCCCTTCGGCGGAGGCCGCGCCGGAGTCGGGGGCCGACGGGGACACCGGAGCCGCCGACGGGGACGGCAAGGGCGACGACAAGCCCGGAACCGCCTGAGGCCGCTGTCCACAGGTACGCGATCGCCCCGCATCAGCCGGGGCGGTCGCGTACCTTTCTCGTGTCAGGGTCGCCCGCGCACCGTCACGGAGGACCGCCGAGGATGAGCCGCCCCATCAAGCTCCCGTACACCCTGGACTTCGACGATGGGGTCTGGTGCGCCGAGGCCGAACTGCGCGGCCTGAGGGTCGTCGGTGAGGGCCCCACCCCCAAGGCGGCCTATGGCGACCTCAAGGAGGCGATCCTGGCCATCCTCCGCAAACGCCGCTCGAGCAATCAGAACATCGAACTCACGATCTGATGCCGGAGAGCCGAATGACGTGCATGGCCCCCGTCGTGGGCCAGGATGAGGACGGCATGTGGTGTGCCCACGTCTCCCTGCGGCCGGGCGTCGGGGCCGTCGGCGAGGGCGGCACGCCGGAGGAGGCCGTCGCCGACCTCCTGGAGGCCCTCGACGGGCTTATCGAGGAGTTCGGGACGCCCTGGCGCCCCGGCACGGAGCGGGAGGCCCCGTGAGGATCACCCTTGAACAAGACGAGGACGGGGTCTGGAACGGCCACGCGGAGGTCCGCGCCGGACACCATGCCTTCGGGTACGGCGACGAACCCGCCGACGCGTTGGCCGACCTCCAGGAGGGGATGGCCGCCCTGGCCGAATCCGAGGAGCACGGCTAGGTCCTGTCTGGAGTTCCCCCTCGCTCGGCCTCTCCGGCGATGATCTCGACGAAGGTGCTGCCGGAATGACAGCACTTTCATCGAGATCATCGCCGACGGGGCGCCCACTCGGCGGGGCGCCGCCGAACTCCAGACAGGACCTAGGGCCCGGTGGCGTCACCGGGCCCTGTCTCCGTTCTGTGGCTCAGACGGTGAAGACGATCTTGCCGAACTGGTCGCCCGCCGCCATGGCCTCGAAGCCCTCCTTGGCCCGGGTCAGGGGGAGGACGCGGTCGACGGTGGGGCGCACGCCGGTCCGGGCCAGCATCTCGGTCAGGTGGGCCAGCTCCCGGCGGCTGCCCATCGTCGAGCCGATCACCTGCAGCTGCAGGAAGAACACCCGGGTCAGCTCCGCCGGAGGGGCGTCGCCGCTGGTGGCGCCGCAGGTGATGATCCTCCCGCCGGGCTTGAGGGAGCGCACCGAGTGCGCCCAGGTCGCCTGGCCGACCGAGTCGAACACGGCGTCGACCTTCTCCGGGAGCCGCTCCCCCGTCGGGACGGCCGCATACGCGCCCAGCGCCTGGGCCCGGTCGCGCTTGGCCCCGCTGCGGCTGGTGGCGTAGACGCGGTGCCCCGCCTGCGCGGCCAGCGCGATGAGCGCCCCGGCCACGCCGCCGCCCGCACCCTGGACCAGCAGGGTCGACCCGGGCGCGAGGGCGGCCTTGGTGAACAGCATGCTGTAGGCGGTCAGCCACGCCGTGGGCAGGCAGGCCGCCTCCTCGAAGCTCAGCTCGGCGGGCTTGGGCACCAGGTTGCGGCGCGGTACCGCGACCTTCTCGGCGAGCGTGCCGTCGTACACCTCCGACAGCAGCGACCGCTTGGGGTCGTAGGTCTCCCCGCCCGGGACGCCGGGGTCGCCCACCACGGAGTGCACGATCACCTCGTTGCCGTCCTCGTCGACCCCGGCCGCGTCGCAGCCCAGCACCATGGGCAGCTTGTCGGCGCTCAGGCCGACGCCGCGCAGGCTCCACAGGTCGTGGTGGTTGAGGGAGGCCGCCTTCACGTCCACGACGGTCCAGCCGTCGCGGGGGGCGGGGTCGGGCCGCTCGGCGGCCTCAAGGCCGGAGACGGGGTCGTCGGGGTCGATGCGCGCGGCGGTGATAGCGAACATGCCCCGCACCTTAGCGATCGGCGGCGCCGTCGGCGGCCGGGGCCCCGGGGTCGAGGGAGAAGGCCACCACGCGGCCGCCGGGCATCGGGGCGGTGTGCCACTCGCTGGAGACCGCCTCCACCATGGCCAGCCCGCGGCCGCTCTCGGCGTCCGGGGAGAACCCGCGCACCGCGGGGCGGCCGCCGGGGGTGTCCGGGCGCGGCCCCTCGTCGTGCACGGCCACGGTGACCGCTCCGGGGCGGTGCACCACCTCCACGCCGAAGCGCCCGCCGGGCTCGCCGCTGCGGGTGTGCCGGACCGCGTTCGAGGCCACCTCGCTGACCAGCAGCATGGCCGCGTCGACCAGGTCGTCCTTCAGGGCGGGGCACAGCGCGAGGGTGGAGCGCACGAAGGCGCGCGCCTCGCGCACGTACGGCTCCTCACCGGGGAACCCGCAGCGGGCCATGACCACCGCGCCCGCGCCCCGGGCCCGGGGGACCGCGGGGAACTCCCGGGCAGGCCGTCCCTGAAGTGTCGCGCTCATGGCTGGCTCCCCCCTGGGCGTGGTGGCGCTCCGGCAGTCCCGGGTCCGCGCCCGGGTGACCATCCTCCCCTCGCGCCCCGGCCGCTGCAATTGCTTCCCTGATTTTTCCCTACCCGCTTTACCTCCCACTGATGTCCAGTAGCCTCGTTCCGTTCTCCTTTCGGCACTCCCCTCAGCCAGGAGGTCACCATGCCCGCTTCCAACAGCCCCACGGCCCGGCGGCGCCGGCTCGGCGTCGAATTGCGCCGTCTGCGGGAAAACGCCGGAATGACCGGAGAAGAGGCGGCGGAGCGGATGGCCTGGTCCGGCAGCAAACTGTCGCGGATCGAGCGCGGCCAGGTCGCCACCAACTCCGACGACGTGCGCGACCTGCTCGACCTGTACAAGGTGGAGGACATGGGCCTGCGCACCTCGCTGGTGACGCTGGCCCGCGAGTCGCGGCGGCGCGGCTGGTGGCACGTGTACGGCGACGTCATGCCCGAGCGGTTCGAGGTCTATCTGGGCCTGGAGCCGGAGGCGGCGGTGCTCCGCTTCTACCAGGCGCAGATCGTCCCCGGGCTGTTCCAGACCGAGGCCTATGCCCGCGCGCTCCTGGAGGCCCACCCGGCCTCGGTCGCCCCCGAGGAGGTCGAGCGCCGGGTGGAGCTGCGCATCCGGCGCAGGGAACTGCTGTTCTCGGAGCGCTCGCCGTCCCCGCACGTGTGGGTGGTGCTGGACGAGTCGGTCCTGCACCGCCCGGTCGGGGGGCCGCACGTGATGGCCGACCAGATCGCCTACCTGCTGGAGGCCGGGCGGAGGACACAGGTCACCGTACAGGTCGTACCTTTCGGAATCGGGGTGCATTCCGGACTCGACGGGGCATTCGACATCCTCGAGTTCCCCGAATCCGATATCCACACCCCCAAACTCGTCCATTTGGAGAACCTGACGAGCAGCCTCTATATAGAAAAGGCCAAGGAGGTGCACTTCTACACGGTGGCCTTCGAGCACCTGCGTACCGCCGCGCTGCACCCGGAAAGGACCCGCCAGGTCCTGGCGGAGATGGAGCGCGCCATGCGGGCGCGGGCGCAGGACGACGAGTGAACCGCAACACGAGGAGGCGCGGCATGCCCGCGATCGATCCACAGCTCCCCCGGCACCCCCGGTGGCGGACGAGCAGCCACAGCAGCACCGGCGGCGGCCAGTGCGTCGAGGTGGCGGACGTGCCCACGGGCACGTGGGTGCGCGACTCGCGCGCACCGGAGGGGGCGGTGCTGGCCTTCGGCCACACCGCCTGGGCGGCCTTCGTCGGGGCCGCGGCCGACGGCGGACTCTAGCCTC
>NZ_ANBH01000301.1 GCF_000341185.1 Nocardiopsis chromatogenes YIM 90109 | reverse complement strand
GGGGGGGGTGCTGGCCTTCGGCCACCCCGCCTGGGCGGCCTTCGTCGGGGCCGCGGCCGACGGCGGACTCTAGCCTCCCCGGCTCAGGGCCCGGGACCGGCGGGCGGCACACCCCGCGGGCGGGAGGGGCCCATACGGAACGGATCCGGAGCAGGCGACCCCGCTCCGGATCCGCTACGGTGCGCCACCGGCCGGCTACCCGGACGGCGGGCCGGGCGCCTCAGGCCCGCGCCACCCCGTCCTTGCGCGCCCGGGCCGCCACGGCGGCCGAGACCGCCGGGACCACCCGCTCGTCGAAGGTGCTCGGGATGATGTAGTCGGCGGCGAGGTCGTCGCCGACCAGGTCGGCCAGCGCATCGGCGGCCGCGAGCTTCATCCCCTCGGTGATGTCCGAGGCGCCCGCGTCCAGCGCGCCCCGGAAGACGCCCGGGAACGCCAGCACGTTGTTGATCTGGTTGGGGAAGTCGCTGCGCCCGGTGGCCACCACACTGGCGTACCGGCGCGCCACGTCCGGGTGGACCTCCGGGTTGGGGTTGGCCATCGCGCAGATGATGGCCTGCGGCGCCATGGTCGCCACGACCTCCTCGGGCACCTCGCCCGCGGACAGCCCGATGAACACGTCGGCCCCGGAGAGCGCGTTCTCGATCGAGCCCTGGAGCCCGGCCCTGTTGCTGATCGCCGCCAGCTCCTCCTTGACCGGGGTGAGCCCGTCGCGGCCAGCGTAGATCATGCCCTTGCTGTCGGCCACGGCGATGTCGCCGATGCCGCCGTCGAGCAGCATCTTGGTGACCGCCACCCCGGCCGCGCCCGCGCCCGAGACCACGGCGCGCAGGTCGCCCAGGGTGCGCCCGGTCAGCCGGGCCGCGTTGCGCAGCGCCGCCACCGTCACGATCGCGGTGCCGTGCTGGTCGTCGTGGAAGACCGGGATGTCCAGGCGCTCCCGCAGCCGGCGCTCGACCTCGAAGCAGCGCGGCGCGGAGATGTCCTCCAGGTTGATCCCGCCGAAGGAGGGCGCCATCCGGGCGACCGTCTCCACCAGGTCGTCGACGTCGGTGCAGTTGAGCGCGATCGGCACCGAGTCGACGCCGCCGAACTGCTTGAACAGCAGCGACTTGCCCTCCATGACCGGCAGCGAGGCCTCCGGGCCGATGTCGCCCAGCCCCAGCACGGCCGAGCCGTCGGTGACGACGGCGACCAGGTTGGACTTCCAGGTGTAGGCGTCGACGAGCTCGGGGGATTCGGCGATGCCGCTGCACACACGCGCGACGCCGGGGGTGTAGGCCAGGGACAGCCCGGCGTGGTCGCTCACGTCGACCGTGGACCGGACCTCCAGCTTGCCGCCCCGGTGCAGGGCGAAGGCCGGATCGGAATCGCGCTCGGTATGCCGCTCGCGCGGCGATTGGGTGGTCAACTCACAAACCCCTCAGTACATCGGAGCCCTCCGGTCGGCCATGACACGGGGGCGGGTGATCAGGTGGACGGCGCGCGGAGGCTGTGGGTGCTAGGGGACGGCTCCGCTCCCGGCCGGCCAAGGCCGGGGCGTACGAGCCGGCCTCCGCTCGGCCGGTATGCAGGCCAAGCGCCGCCTCGTCCACGGGGGTGACCCGTTATCCAATCATCTCACAACGGTGACCGGAGCAACATGCCGGGTGGCGAGCATGGGACGACCGCGGTACCGGCCGGGTGTCGGCCGATCCCGGCCTCCGGCGCGGACGCGGGCGGACGCAGCCAGTCCGGGCGCCAGCGCGCCCCCGGCCCGAAGGAGACCCACCGTGGCCTCGCCGACGAGCTCCCCCATGACACCATTCCGCGCCAGAGGCCTGCTCGCCGCCGGAGCCGCGGCCGCCACCCTGGCCGCGACGGCCTGCGGCGGCGGCGCCTCCGAGGACGGCGCCGACGGGGGCGCCTCCCCCGAGGTCCAGGCCGACGAGGAGGTCGCCTCCCTGGTCCCGGACGACATCAGGGAGCAGGGCTCGCTGACCATCGGGGTGGACGCCAGCTACGCCCCCGGCGAGTTCCTCGACGCCGACGGCTCCACCGTGGTCGGCTTCAACATCGACCTGTTCGACGCGGTCGCGGCCAAGATGGACCTGGACACCTCCTGGGAGGCCTCCACCTTCGGCACCATCGTCGAGGGCGTGGACAGCGGCAAGTACGACGTGGGCGTCTCCTCGTTCACCATCAACGCCGAGCGCATGGAGCAGGTGAACATGGTGAGCTACTACACCGTGGGCACCCAGTGGTTCACCGCCGCGGGCAACCCGGAGGGCGTCGACCCGGACGACGCGTGCGGGATGACCGTGGCCGTGCAGGCCAACACCGTCCAGGTCGAGGACATCCAGGCGCGCAGCGAGGCCTGCGAGGAGGCCGGCGACCCGGCGATCCAGATCGACCAGTACGAGCGCCAGGACCAGGCCACGCAGTCGATCGTGTCCGGCAAGAGCGACGCCGGGCTGGCCGACATGCCGGTGGCGGTCTACGCCGTCGAGCAGACCGACGGCCAGCTGGAGACGCTGGGCGAGCAGTACGAGGCGGCGCCCTACGGCGCGGTGGTCGACAAGGAGAACGAGGAGCTGGCCGAGGCCGTCCGGGCCGGCTACCAGGCGATCATCGACGACGGCACCTACGACGAGATCCTCGCCGAGTGGGACCTGGACGGACAGGGGACCATCGAGAAGGCCGAGATCAACCCCGACGTCGAGGAGTAAGAGGGCCGCGTGAGCACACCGACCCCGACCGAGGAGGGGCGGACGGCGCCCGAGCCGATCAAGGCCGTGCCCGTCCGCCACCCGGGCCGCTGGATCGCCGCGGCCGTCCTGCTGGTCCTGGCGGCCATGTTCGTCAACATGCTGGTGACGAACGACAAGTTCAACTGGCCGTTCCTGCTGGAGAACATGTTCTCCCCGCCGGTGCTCTACGGCGTGTGGACCACCCTCAAACTGACCGTGCTCGCCATGGCGGTGGGCATCTCGCTGGGCATCGCCGTGGCGGTGATGCGGCTGTCGGGCAACCCGATCCTCTCGGGCCTGGCCTGGGTGTACACCTGGTTCTTCCGCGCCGTCCCGCGCCTGGTGCTGTGCGTGCTCTTCGGCAACATGGGCATCCTGTACCAGAACCTTGAGCTGGGGCTGCCGTTCGACAACTACTGGATGCCCGCGCTCGGGCTGGACGGCGACGCCCGCTTCTACAGCGTCCCGATGAACGAGGTGCTCACCCCGTTCATGGCGGCGCTGCTGGCGCTGGCCCTGTCCCAGGGCGCCTACATGGCCGAGATCGTGCGCGCCGGACTGCTGTCGGTGGACAAGGGCCAGACCGAGGCCGCCCAGGCGCTGGGCATGGGCCGCGGGCTGATCCTGCGCCGCATCACCCTGCCGCAGGCGCTGCGGGTGATCGTGCCGCCGACCGGCAACGAGGTCACCGCGATGCTGAAGGACACCTCGCTGGTGTCGGCGATCCCGCTGACCACCGAGCTGTTCTTCCAGCTGCAGGCCATCGGCAACCGCACCTTCGACCTGTTCCCGATGCTGGTGGCGGCGTGCCTGTGGTACCTGGCCATCACCAGCCTGCTGATGGTGGGCCAGTACTTCCTGGAGCGCTCCTTCACCCGGGGCGACCGCACCGCGCAGGCCGAAGTGACGATCACGCAGAGCAAGGCGGGA
>NZ_ANBH01000300.1 GCF_000341185.1 Nocardiopsis chromatogenes YIM 90109 | reverse complement strand
CGCGGGGCCCCTGCCGCAGGCCCCCGGCGACGACGTGATGGTCCTGGCCGAGAACGTGCACAAGAGCTTCGGGCGCCTGGAGGTGCTGCGCGGCATCGACCTGGAGGTGCGCCGCGGAGAGGTGATGTGCGTGGTCGGCCCCTCGGGGTCGGGCAAGTCCACCTTCCTGCGCTGCATCAACCACCTGGAGAAGATCAACGGCGGACGGCTGTGGGTCAACGGGCGCCTCATGGGCTACCGGCAGCACCGCGGCCGCCTCTACGAGCTGCACGATTCCCAGGTGGCCGCGCAGCGCCGGGACATCGGCATGGTGTTCCAGGCCTTCAACCTGTTCCCGCACATGTCGGTGCTGGCCAACGTGGTCGAGGCGCCGGTGCGGGTCAAGCGGGAGCCGCGCGCGGCCGCCCGCGAGAGGGCGATGGGGCTGCTGGACAAGGTGGGTCTGGCCGACAAGGCCGCCGCCTTCCCGCGCCAGCTCTCCGGCGGGCAGCAGCAGCGGGTGGCGATCGCCCGCGCCCTGGCCATGCGGCCGGAGCTGATGCTGTTCGACGAGCCGACCAGCGCCCTGGACCCGGAGCTGGTGGGCGAGGTCCTGGACGTGATGAAGGACCTGGCCCGCGAGGGCATGACCATGGTGGTGGTGACGCACGAGATGGGCTTCGCCCGGGAGGTGGGCGACAGCCTGGTCTTCATGGACGGCGGCGTGGTGGTGGAGTCCGGGACGCCCGGGCAGGTGCTCACCGAACCGCGGCACGAGCGCACCCAGGCGTTCCTGTCCAAGGTCCTGTGAGGAGCCCCCTTCCCCGGTGGGCCCGGCGGGAGCGCCGCCGTACCCGTGCGTACGGCGGCGTCCGCGCCGCGGTCACCGGGGAGGGCGCCGGAAGGTAGCGTGGGTCCCCCTTCCCGCGACGAGGAGTTCCATGATCCGCCCCGCGCGCCCGGACGACGTCCCGGCGATCCTGAAGATGATCCGCGAGCTCGCCGAATACGAGCGTGAGCCGGACGCCGTCGAGGCGACCGAGGCCGACATCGAGCGCGCGCTCTTCTCCGAGGGCGCGGCCGCCCACGCCCACATCGCCGAGGAGGGCGGGGAGGCCGTCGGGTTCGCCCTGTGGTTCCTGAACTTCTCCACGTGGACGGGCCGCCACGGCATCTACCTGGAGGACCTGTACGTCCGCCCGGAGATGCGCGGCCGCGGCCTGGGCAAGGCCCTGCTGACCGAGCTGGCCCGGGTGTGCGCCGAGCGCGGCTACCGGCGACTCGAATGGTCGGTGCTGGACTGGAACACGCCCTCCATCGAGTTCTACCGGTCCCTCGGCGCGCGGCCGATGGACGAGTGGACCGTCTTCCGGCTCGACGGAGGGGCCCTGGACCGCTTGGGCGGTCGGGGCTAGCCGGGTCCGGGGGACACGCCCAGGGTCCGCGCCGCGCGGGGCCGGAGGGGCATGCGGGACGGGGCCGGGAGGGGCCCAGGAATCTGGGCCCCGCACGAACGCGCGTCCGGCCTCGGGGTCCTGTGCCGCGTGCGGGGTCCCGCCCCGCCCGCCACTGCCGATCCGTCCGGATTCGCCCCGTTTCGACCGGCCTGCCCGGCGGACACGGACCCGGCCGCGTGCCGCCACCCCGGCGGGAAACACGATAGATTGCACTCAAGCGGCACACTCGCTTCCCGGAGGAGGGACGTGACCGAAGAAACCGCCGCGCCCGTGTCGGGCGCCATGGACGTACGCGACGCCGTCACGGTGAAGATGCCGGCCGACAGCGCCTACCTGTCCGTGCTGCGCACCGCGACGGCCGGCCTGGCGGCCCGCCTGGACTTCACCCTCGACGAGATCGAGGACCTCCGCATCGGGGTCGACGAGGCCTGCGCGATGCTGCTCGCCCAGGCCCTCCCCGGCACCGATCTGACCTGCGAATTCGAACTCACCGGCGACGGTATGCGGATCAGCGTCTCGGTGCTGACCGCGGACGGCCGGCTCCCGGCCCGCGACACCTTCGCCTGGACGGTGCTCTCCGCCCTGGCCGGGGAGGTCGACACCGCGGCCGGGCCCGACGACCGCGTCTCCATCGTCCTGCACAAACGGCGCGGCGCGGTGGAGACGGCGTGAGCGAGAGGGGGCCCGCTCTGACGGCGAAGACGGAGCACGCGGTGCCGGACCGGGCCCGCGCACGAGAGTTGTTCGAGCGCCTGAGCGAGCTTCCCGAGGACTCCCCGGAGCGCCAGCGGATCCGCGACGAGCTCGTGGAGCTGCACCTGCCGCTCGTGGAGTACCTCGCCCGGCGCTTCCGCAACCGCGGGGAGTGGCTCGACGACCTGACCCAGGTCGCCACGATCGGTCTGATCAAGTCGATCGACCGGTTCGACCTGGACCGCGGGGTGGAGTTCTCCACCTACGCGACGCCGACCATCGTCGGCGAGATCAAGCGCCACTTCCGCGACAAGGGGTGGGCGGTGCGGGTGCCGCGCCGCCTGCAGGAGCTCAAGCTCTCCCTGACCAAGGCGGTCAGCGACCTGTCGCAGCGGGAGGGCCGCGCGCCCACCGTGCACGAGCTGGCCGAGCACCTGGGGATGAGCGAGGAGGAGGTGCTGGAGGGCCTGGAGTCGGCCAACGCCTACTCCACGGTCTCCCTCGACGCGCCCGACAGCGGGGACGAGGACGCCCCAGCCGTCGCCGACTCGCTCGGCATCGTGGACGACTCCCTGGAGGGCGTGGAGTACCGCGAGTCGCTCAAGCCTTTGCTGGAGCAGCTTCCGCCGCGGGAGAAGCGCATCCTGCTGCTGCGCTTCTTCGGCAACATGACCCAGTCGCAGATCGCCCAGGAGCTGGGCATCTCGCAGATGCACGTGTCCCGCCTGCTGGCCCGCACGCTCGCCCAGCTCCGCCAGGCGCTGACCACCGACGAGTGAGGGGACCGGCCCCGGACGCACGCTGATGGGCCCCGCGCCGTGCGGCGCGGGGCCCATCCGTGTTTCGCCCCCCGGCGCGGGCGCGCGCCGTCTCAGCCGCCGCTCTCGGCGCCGCGGCCGCCCGCCTCCTCGGGGAAGAGCACCGCGGTGGTGGAGGGCGCCAGCACCAGGCCGATCGCGGCGACCGCGACGGCGACCATGCCCACGCTGACGGACATCCGGTCGGCCTCGTACATGGAGTAGGCGACGACCAGCATGAAGATCTGGGTGAGCACCACCGGCGTGCGCGCCCACGGGCGCAGCATCACCAGGCCCCAGGCCACATACCCGAGCGCCCCGGCCACGGCGAACCCGAAGACGGCCAGCGGCAGGGCGAAGGAGGTGTCGGCGACGTCGCCGAGGACCGTGCGGTGGACGAGGGTGCCGCTCTCATAGGCCACGACCAGGGCGACGAGCGTCTGGAGGGCGGCGGCGAGCAGAACGGTGACCGGGCGGTTGTACACGTTCCACACTATCGGCCGCCCGGCGCGGTCCTTCCCGGGGCGGCTCCGGCGCGGCCCCCGGGCGGTCCCCGCGAGCCCGGGAGCCCCGGCGCCGCAAGGGCTCGCTACACTGTTCGGCGTGCGCGCGCTCTTCATCGTCAACCCGCAGGCGACCACCACCACGCCGCGCTCGCGGGACGTCATCGTCGGCGCGATCGCCCGCCACGTGGAACTGCACGTGGCCCAGACCGAATACCGCGGCCACGCCGGGGAGATGGCCCGCGACGCCGCCGGCGAGGGCTTCGACCTGGTGGTCAGCCTCGGCGGGGACGGCACGGTGAACGAGGTCGTCAACGGACTGCTGCGCACCCCCGAAGGGCTGGAGCGGCCGAGCTACGCGGCGCTGCCCGGCGGCAGCGCCAACGTCTTCATCCGCGCGCTCGGCATGCCCGGCGACCCGGTCGAGGCCACCGGCGCCGTGCTGGAGGCGCTGCGGTCGGGCTCCTCCCGCGAGGTGGGGCTGGGGCGGATCTCCTCCGGGCGCGACGACCGCTACTTCACCTTCTGCGCCGGGTTCGGCTGGGACGCCGACGTCGTCCACGAGGTCGAGCGGCGCCGCCGCCGGGGGCGGCGCGCCTCCCCCGCGCTGTACACCGGAGTGGCGCTGCAGAAGTTCCTGCGCGGCGAGACCCGCGACCCGTCGCTGCAAGTGCGCGCGCCGGGGCGGGCGCCGGTCTCGGGGCTGCACTTCGCTCTGGTCACCAACACCACCCCGTGGACGTTCGCCGGGACGGTCCCGGTGCAGCCGACGCCGCGGTCCCGGTTCCGGCTGGGGCTGGACGCCTTCGGGATGAGCACGCTGAACCCGGCGACGACGGCGCGGCTGCTGGGGCGGATGCTGTCCCCGTCGGGGGTGCCGCCCGCCGGGCGCGGCTATACCACATGGCACGACGTGCCGTCGCTGACGATCTCCTCGGAGCACCCGCGCCCGTTCCAGATCGACGGGGAGTATCTCGGCACGCGGGATCGGATGGATCTCCACTCCGTACCGAAGGCATTACGAATCATCGTGTGAGGGCACCCTCGGGTCCTCTGTGACGCACACGACACCGCAGCCTGCGCCGATCCCCCTCGGGCGGTCTTGCGCGGGTGGTTCAACCCTGACAGGCTCGCAATATCGCCGCACGTTACGGGCGAGTAAAACGGACGGTTCCGCGACCGGAACGGGCAGTACCGCCTTCCCGTGGCCGAGGATCGTACCGAAGCACTGTCCCGTCGGGTGCGTGCCCTACCGGACCGGGGCGACAAGGGTGTGCCCCGCGCCCTCTCCGTCGATCTCGTGAACGCGTTCACGAGCCGCACGCCCCCGCACGCCTCGCTGTGAGGAGTTGATCCGCATGGACTGGCGCCACCACGCCGCCTGCCGTGACGAAGATCCGGAACTGTTCTTCCCCATCGGTGACTCCGGCCCCGCGCTGATCCAGATCGAAGAGGCCAAGTCGGTGTGCGCCGCCTGCCCGGTGTCGAGCGCCTGCCTGCAGTGGGCGCTGGAGACCGGCCAGGACGGCGGTGTCTGGGGCGGGATGAGCGAGGACGAGCGCCGCTCGCTCCGCCGCCGCCGGGTCCGCCCCGCTCTCCGCGCCGGAGTCTAGTCCCCTCCGCCTCCCCCCTTCACCACCGGGGTGCACCGGGACGCGCCCGGTCCGGCCCCGGCCGTCGGCCAGGGCCCGGCTCCCGGTCCGAGGGCCGCCGCAGGGCGCCGCTCGGGCCGCCGCCCTCCGCGTCCTGAGGCCATACTGGCACCCTCCCCCGCGAAGCCGCACCGGGGGTGCCGTTTTCCGACCCGGGCCCGGCCCCCGCCCTGTTCGGACCCGGCACGGCGGTGCCGGTCGCCGGGGCGGCCGGTCCGGTCAGGGCACCTGTTCGACGGCCGCGTCGACGGGCAGCTCGATCGCCACGGCCGTGCCCCCGTCGTCGCGCGGCTTGATCTCCAGGTGGCCCCCGAGCTCGGCCACCACGAGGGTGCGCACGATCTGCAGCCCCAGGCTGTTGCTGCCCGCGATGTCGAAATCGGCGGGCAGCCCCCCGCCGTCGTCGGTGACCTCGATGAACACCCGGCCGGAGGCCTCCTCGGCCCCGGGCGGGGCGTCCTCGCGCCGCACCCGCACCTCTATGGCGCCCGGACCGTATCCCAGCCCGTGCTCCACCGCGTTCTGCACCAGCTCGGTCAGCACCATCGACAGCGGGGTGGCCACCAGCGCCGACAGCAGCCCGAAGTGGCCCACCCGGTGCGGGGTCACCTGCGCCTCGGTCGAGGAGACCTCGGCGGCCATCTCGATCACCCGGTCGGCGATGTCGTCGAAGTCGACGATCTCGTCGGGGGTGTGCGAGAGCATCTCGTGCACGATCGCGATCGAGCCGACCCTGCGCACCGCCTCGTCCAGGGCGGCCTGCCCCTCGGTGCTGTCCAGGCGGCGGGACTGCAGGCGCAGCAGCGCCGCCACCGTCTGCAGGTTGTTCTTGACCCGGTGGTGGATCTCCCGGATGGTGGCGTCCTTGGTCATCAGCTCGCGCTCGCGGCGGCGCAGCTCGGTCACGTCCCGCACCATCACCAGGGCGCCGATGCGCACCCCCTCGGTGATCAGCGGGATGGCGCGCAGCTGCACGGTGGAGCCGCGCGCCTCCACCTCCGACTCCTGCGGCACCCGGCCCCCGGCGGTCCAGGTGAGCGACTCGTCCCGGGCGTCCCCGGCGGCGGCCAGGTCCAGGGTGGTGCGGGCCAGGCGGGCCCCCACCAGGTCGGCGGTCAGCCCCAGGCGACGGTAGGCCGACAGCGCGTTGGGGCTGGCGTAGACGACCTCGCCGTCCCGGTCGAGGCGGAGCAGGCCGTCGCCGACGCGCGGCGAGCGCACCATGAGCGGCCCCTGGTCGCTGAAGGGGAAGGCGCCCTCGGCGATCATCTGCGCCAGGTCGCTGGCGCTCTGCAGGTAGGTCAGCTCCAGGCGGCTGGGGGTGCGCGCGGAGCTGAGGTTGGTGCTGCGCTGGATCACCCCGATGAGCTTGCCCTGGCGGCGCACCGGGATGGTCTCCTCGCGCACCGGGACCCCGCCCGACCAGTCGGGGTCGCCCTCGCGGCAGATCCGCCCCTCGGCCCAGGCGCGGTCGATCAGCGCCAGGCGGGAGGCCATCCGGATGCGCTCGCCCTCGTCGGCCACGTCCCCGACCTCGTCCGGGAGCACCGCCTCGACCAGGTCGTCCTGGAAGGCGGTGGGGCCGGTGGTGGGGCGCATCTGGGAGACGGCCACCCAGCCCGAGCCGTCCCTCAGGCGGACCCAGAGGACGAGGTCGGCGAAGGACAGGTCGGCCAGCAGCTGCCAGTCCGAGACCAGGGAGTGCAGCCACTCCAGGTCGGCGGTCTTGAGCGACGTATAGCGTCGGATGAGGTCGCTGAGGTGAGGCACACACAGATCATCCCACGGGTACGGGCATACTCGTTGGACGAACTCGACCAGTGGTCCACACCAGTGGAGCCAGGCGCACCGCGACGGCGGGTGGAGGAGACGGACGTGACGGGTCAGCGAACGGTCCGGGATGATCCCCGGGTCCCCAAGTACTACCAGGTCAAGAAGCAGCTCTTGGAGCTGATCGAGACCATGCCCGCGGGCAATCCGGTGCCGCCCGAGCGCGCGCTGGCCGCGCAGTTCGGCACCTCCCGCACCACGGTGCGCCAGGCGCTGACCGAGATGGTGGTCGAAGGGCGGCTGCTGCGCATCCAGGGCAAGGGGACGTTCGTCGCCAAGCCGAAGGTCGCCCAGATGCTCCAGCTGCAGAGCTACACCCAGGAGATGCGCGCCCACGGCCTGCACCCGGCCACCCGCATCCTGGACGTCAGCTACATCAACGCCGACGAGCAGCTCG
>NZ_ANBH01000299.1 GCF_000341185.1 Nocardiopsis chromatogenes YIM 90109 | reverse complement strand
CCCTCCCCGGCCCTGCCCCGCCAGCTGGACCGGTACGCCTCCCTGTACGAGGCGCTGGCCAGCGCCTACGACGTGCGGCTGGCCGAAGCCGAGGCGACCATCGAGACGGTGCTGGCCACCCCGGACGAGGCCCGGCTGCTCGGCGTCGACGTGGGCCTGCCGCTGGTGCTGCACTGCCAGCACAGCTTCGACAACGAGGGCAACCCGGTGGAGTGGGTGCGCTCACTGTACCGGGGCGACCGCTACAAGTTCGTCACCCGGCTGCGCCCGCCCGAGGAGCGGTGAGCGGCGCCGGGCGGACCGCCCGCCGCGCCCTCTTGTCCCGGTGCGACCGGAATCACTACGGTGCTATTTGACTCGCGAGTAAGTTTCGCGTTCTCCCGACCCGAGCGAGCACCAGGACAGCGAGGCTCCCCATGGATACGGCCCCCTTCACCGGCCCCGTCGGCGGACACGGCGGCGCGCACGCCGTCGCCGCCGCCCGCCACCACGGCGTGGACACCATGTTCACCCTCAGCGGCGGGCACGTGTTCCCCCTCTACGACGCGGCGGTCAAGCCCGAACCCGTGATGCGGCTGCTGGACGTGCGGCACGAGCAGACCGCCGTGTTCGCCGCCGAAGGGGTCGGCAAGCTCACCCGGCGCGCGGGCCTGGCCGTGGTCACCGCGGGCCCGGGGGTCACCAACGCGGTCAGCGGGGTGGCCACCGCCCGGTTCAGCGGATCGCCCCTGGTCCTGGTCGGCGGGCGGGCCCCGGACGCCCGGTGGGGGCAGGGCCTGCTGCAGGAGCTCGACCAGCCGCCGCTGTTCGACACCGTCACCAAGCGCGCGTGGACGGTGCACGAGACCGGCGCCATCGCCTCGGCCGTGGACGAGGCCTTCACCGCCGCCAACGGCGCCCACCGCGGACCGGTCTTCCTGGACGTCCCCATGGACAAGCTGTACGACCAGGCCGAGGTCGTGCTGGAGGGCGGGGCGGCCGCGCCCGACCGCTCCCCCGACCCCGGCGCGGTGACGCAGGTGGCGCGGCTGCTGTCGGAGGCCGAGCGGCCGGTGCTGGTGCTCGGCGGCGACGTGTGGCTGGACGGCGCCGAGGCGGCCGCCCTGGAGGCCGCCGAGGAGCTGGGCGTGCCGGTCGTCACCAACGGCCAGGGGCGCGGGCTGCTTCCCGGCGGGCACCGGCTGCTGGCCAACCGGGCACGCGGGGCCGCGCTCGGCGGCGCCGACCTGGTGGTCGTGGCGGGCACCCCGCTCGACTTCCGCCTGGGGCACGGGCTGTTCGGCGGCAAGGACGGGGCTCCCCTGGCGAAGGTGGCGCACCTGGCCGACTCGGCCGGGCAGGTCGCGGGCCACCTGGACCTGGCCGCCTCGGCCTCCGGCGACCTGGGCGCGCTGCTGCGCGGTGTCGCCGCCGAGGCCAAGCCGCGCCCCGAGGCCGCCGCGTGGGCCGAGCGGATCTCCCGCGCCGCGTCGGAGGCGGCCGCCTCCGACGCCGACGTCCTGGCCAGTACGAGCGACCCGATCCACCCGGCGCGCATCTACGGCGAGCTGAACCGGGTGCTCGACGACGACGCGGTGGTGATCGGCGACGGCGGGGACTTCGTCTCCTACGCGGGCAAGTACATCGAGCCCAAGCGCCCCGGCAACTGGATGGACCCGGGCCCCTACGGCTGCCTGGGCACCGGCATGGGCTACGCGATCGCCGCCCGGCTGTCCCGGCCCTCCTCGCAGGTGGTGACGCTGTTCGGGGACGGGGCCGCCGGGTTCTCGCTGATGGACGTCGACACCCTGGTCCGGCACCGGCTCCCGGTGGTGATGGTGTGCGGGAACAACGGCATCTGGGGCCTGGAGAAGGCGCCGATGCAGATGCTCTACGGCTACGACGTGGCCGCCGAGCTGTCCCCGCAGACCCGCTACGACGAGGTGGTGCGCGCCCTGGGCGGCGGGGGCGAGCTGGTGACCGACCCCGAGGAGATCGGCCCGGCGCTGCGCCGCGCCTTCGACTCCGGGGTGCCGTACATGGTCAACATCGCCACCGACCCGGACAACGTGTACCCGCGCAAGACGATGGGCGTCTAGACGCGTCCGAGAGGGGAAGGAACCCCGGCGGAGGCGCCGGGCGCGGGGCCGATTCGTCCGGCCGGTCCCGCACCCGGCGCGCCCGCCCGGGAGGTTCGCCTTCCCCGCCCTCGCCCGCGGCCGGCGCCGGGATCGGGCACCCCGCGGATCGAGCCTCCTGCGCCCCGTCCCGTCAACCGACCCGAACGGACGGCGGGGGACGGTGTGCCGCCCATCGGGCGTACGCGGACTCGGCGGGCCCGGCGGGCTCGGCCTCCCGCCGACCCGGCGGGGGCCCGGCCGGAGCTTGGCTCTCGCCCCGGCCGGACGCTCCGATGGTACAAACGCCCTCACGTGAACACGGGGTTTTCCACAGAGGAGTTCGATGAGCGACATCACGGAGCCGCGCCCCGGAGCGCGCGGACGCGTGGAGACGACCGTCGGGCCCGGCGACACCGCCGCGGCCCTGGGCAGCGGGGACGTGCCCGTGCTGGGCACCCCCCGGGTGCTGGCGCTGGCCGAGGAGGCCACCGTGGCGGCGCTGGAGGGCGGCCTTGAGCCGGGCCGCACGACCGTCGGCACCCGGGTGGAGCTGCGCCACACCGCCCCGACCCCGGCCGGGGCCCGGGTGCGCGCGGACGCGGTGCTGACCGAGGCCGACGGCAAGCGGCTGGTGTTCGAGGTGGCCGTGGTCCAGCTGGACCGGAACCCGGCCGGGTCCGGGGGGCCGGAGGGCCGCACCGTGGCGGGCGGCACCGTCGAGCGCGTCGTGGTGGACCGCGAGCGCTTCATCGCCTCCGCGCAGGGCTGACCCCGGGCCCTACCAGCGGGCCTCGGGACGGGTGAGGACGCGGGAGGCGGCCTCGACGACCACCGGGTCGTACTCCTCCCCCGCGTCCATGCGCAGCCGCTCCAGCACGGCCTCGGTGCGGTCCGGGTCGCCGGAGTCGCCCACCAGGTCGTCGAAGGCGTTGGCGACCTTGATGATCCTGCTCCCCAGCGGCGGCGGGCCGTCCCCGCCGTCGCCGCGGCAGCCCTCGCACTGGCGCCGCACCAGCTCGGCCACCCCGTCCAGCACCCCGGTCTCGCGGATCACCGCCGAGCCCAGCTCGGCGATGCGCCGCTGCTCGCGCGGGGAGGCCAGCACGGTGGCCCCGCTGGCGATCGGGTCGCGCAGCGAGAGCTGGCCGATGTCGTGCATCAGCGCCGCGTACTCCAGCTCGCGCAGCTCCGACTCGCGCATGCCCAGCTCGCAGCCGACCGCCGAGGCCAGGCGGCTCACCCGGCGCGAGTGGCCGGTCTCCACGTACCCACCGACCTCGGTCACCCGGGACAGCGCCCGCACCGTCTGCAGGTAGGTCAGCCGGATGTCGGCGAACCGGCGGAAGGCCACCTGGGTCACCAGCAGCGGGGCGGTGAACACCAGCAGCCCCACCAGCCCGGTCACCGTGCTGGCCAGGGCGATCAGGATGCCCGAGGCGCCGATGGCCATGCCGATGCCGAACTGGGCCCGCACCTCGTCGCGCAGCGCCACGGTGAACCGGGTGCGCAGCCGCTCGGCGCGGATCGCCGCCGCCAGCGCGGCGTCCACCGTCCAGGCGGCGATCACCAGCCCGGCCATCACCGCCAGCACCGGGCCCCAGTCGCCCGGGGTCGGCGAGAGCACGTCGGCGAAGGGCCGGAAGACCGCGGCCACCGCCACCGGGGCCAGGAACCGGCGGCACAGGTCGCTCCAGCGCGGGCCGCGCCCCACCGCCAGGTGCGGCAGCTCGCCCACCGCCAGGCCCAGCGCCACCACCGCGCCGACCTGCTGGGCCGGGTGGTGCACCACGGTGCCGCCCACGTCCGACAGGACCGCGTACCCGATGGCCCCGGCCGAGGCGATGGGCGCCACCTCGCGGTGGCCGGGCAGGGTGATGCGGGCGATCTCGCCGACGGCGATGAGCACCCCGAAGGCCAGCGCGGCGTGCGGTTCGACGAAGCCCTCGGCCAGCGTCCACACCAGGGCGGCGGCCGCGCATACGCACGCCCCGGCGATGAGCCACATCCGGGTGTGGTCGATGCGGGGCGGAACGGTGCCCCGCCCGGCGGAGGCCGCCGACACCATTCCCGTGACCGTCACCGCTCCGCCTCCCCGGCCACGCGCAGCGGCACGCTCGGGTCGTCGTGGTCCTGCTTGGCGACCTCGGCGACGTCGTCGTCGGGCGGCTCCACCGCGTCGGGCGCCTGCCAGCCGTCCCGGTCGACGGCGGAGATGAGCGCGTCCACCATCCGCGGGTCGAACTGCGGGCCCGCGCAGCGGCGCAGCTCGGCGACGGCCTCCTCGATGGAGCGGGCCTTGCGGTAGGAGCGGGTGGAGGTCATGCAGTCGAAGGCGTCGGCGACCGAGATGATCCGGGCGAACTCGGGGATCTCGTCCCCGGCCAGGCCCATCGGGTAGCCGCGCCCGTCCATCCGCTCGTGGTGGTGCATGATCCCGGCCAGCGCCTCGTCGAGGAAGCCGATCTCGCGGACGATCTCGTAGCCGCGCATGGGGTGGAGCTGGATGGCGGCGAACTCCTCCTCGGTCAGCCGCCCCGACTTCTGCAGCACCTTGGTCGGCACGCCCAGCTTGCCGACGTCGTGCAGCATCCCGGCGTAGCGGATGGTGTGCACCCGCTCGGCGTTGAGCCCCAGTTCCTGGGCGATCATCGCCGACGCCTTGGACACCCGCATGCAGTGGCCGCGGGTGTAGTAGTCCTTGGTCTCCACCGCCTGGGCCAGGGTGGCCAGGGTGGCGTCGTGCGCCCGCTGCTCGGCCATGTACTGGTCGAAGGCCCAGCGGGCGATGAACAGCGGCAGCAGCACCAGCAGCACCGCGAACGGCCCGACCAGCCCCCAGATGGCGGCGATGAGCAGGCCCAGCATGCCGTAGCCGAGCGAGGACAGCTCAAGGGTGGCCATCGGGCGCCAGCGCACCCGCTTCGGGCGCTGGAGGTCCAGCACGCCCAGCGCGCGCATGAGCCCGACGATCAGCGCCCCGTTGACGGCGTTGTGCACCAGGATCGCGCCGACGTAGGGCAGCACGATCCACGGGAACGCCCCCCGGTCGGGCACCCCCATCTCTCCGCCGAACAGCAGGAAGGCGTGCCCGGCGGCGTACCCGGCCAGGGCGAACTGGGCGCCGTTGAAGACCCGCTTGACCAGGTTCTGGCGGCGGAAGACGACGAGCACCGAGCACAGCCCGACCACGGCCGCCCCGACCGGGCCGACGAGGACGACGGCGGCCAGGGAGGCCGACGAGCTGGGCGAGATGCCCGCCCGTCCGCCGTCCCCGCCGTTGTCGACCATGGTGCTGATCGACTCGGCGACCACGAAGAGCACCGCCAGCAGGAGCAGCGTGGCCGGGTCGATCCCCGCGAAGGGTCCGGCGGCCAGCACCCCGAGGGCGCCCAGGGCGACGAGGCAGACGTACAACCGCGCCGCTACCGGCAGCGACCGCAATTCCCGGTACCTCCCGCCCCATTGCCGACCGAACCGTCATGATTTCATCGTTCCCGTTCTACCACCAGGACCAGCCGTTGACATGGCCGAACAGCCATGTGGCCGCGAGCAGCACCTCGTGCGCGACGGCGAACAGACCCGCCATGGAAATCCCCCTCCTCCTGTGCCCGCCGGCCGCGGTCCGCCCCTCCCCGGCCCCGGACGCGCCCCGGCAAGCGAATTCAACCCCTTACGGTCGATATGGCGCCCAGTTTAACGGCCCCCACTCGTGCACCGATTTTCACGGACCGAACCGTGAGCCAACCGTAAGCATCCGCCGCCGCATCCGTTTCGGAATGCGAAACTACGAATCCGATTCGGAGAATCCGCGACTACACAAAGTAATTGGGCGCACCGGCCGGAGAAGCCGCGACATCCTCGACGTTCAGCGCGCTTCGGACACCACTTCCCACCACCTCCGACCTGCTAACACCACGGAGAGTCACGGAGCGTGACGCGGAGCGCGGCAATAGGGTCGCACCGGCCCCCGCCGTCCCCGCGCGAGAAAATTCGTTCCGCGGTCGGGCGTGTCGCCCCGGCGCGGCGACCATTCTGCACACGTTGTCCCGCATATGCGAAGTTCGTGCGTGATGGCCGAAAATGCCATTTCCGTGTCCTCTTCGACCGCATCGCCGGACGGTGCGTGAAAGGCGGGCGGCCGGGCCGAAATCCCGCGGCGCGGGCACGCGAAAGGGGCGGCGCCCGCGGGCGCCGCCCCTGTGGTCCACCGCTCGGCCGCGGGGGCCGCCGCTACTCGGCGGCGCCCTCCCGGAACTGCATGTCCACCCGGGCCGCCTCGATCCGCGAGAGCACCTTGCCCCGCAGGTCGCCGGGGACGGGGTCGCACCCGCAGTGCTTGGCCACGAGCTTCTTCACGGCCTCCTCCAGGCCGTACTCCTCCAGGCACGGGCGGCACTCGTCCAGGTGCCGCCGGATCTCCTCGCAGCCGGCGTCGGCGAGCTCGCCGTCGATGTAGATGTACAGCCGCTCAAGGACCTCGCTGCACGGGGTCTCGTGCTCTCCTCCGCAGCTCATCGCCGCTCCTCCCGCGTCGCCCCGTCGCCCTGCGCCCCCGAGGCCATCGCGCCGGAGAGGATCCCCCGGTCGACGGCGTACTCCTCCAGGAGGGTTCTGAGCTGCCTGCGGCCCCGGTGCAGCCGCGACATGACCGTCCCGATGGGGGTGTCCATGATCTCGGCGACCTCCTTGTAGGCGAAGCCCTCGACGTCGGCGAGGTACACCGCGATCCGGAAGTCCTCGGGCAGCTCCTGCAGCGCGCGCTTGACGTCGCTGTCGGGCAGGTGCTCCAGCGCCTCGGCCTCGGCGGACTTCAGCCCGGAGGAGGAGTGCGAGGCCGCCTGCGCGAGCTGCCAGTCCTCCACGTCCTCGGTGCCCGCCTGCTTCGGCTCCCGCTGCTTCTTGCGGTAGGAGTTGATGAAGGTGTTGGTGAGGATGCGGTACAGCCACGCCTTGAGGTTCGTCCCCTCCTTGAACTGGTGGAACGACCCGAAGGCCTTGGCGAACGTCTCCTGGACGAGGTCCTCGGCGTCCGAGGGGTTGCGGGTCATCCGCAGCGCGGCAGAATAGAGCTGGTCCAAGAACGGGAGCACGTCCCGCTCGAACCGAGCCCCCCGCTCGTCGAGTGTCTCCTGGCCCTGACTCAAGCCCGCCTGCCTCCTTGTACCGGTCCGCCGTGGGGTGACCATCGTCGCCTCACGATACGACGCGGTGGGAGCGGGGCGCACGCTTGGGCCCGCTGGCCGTGTGGCGGTCTCCCGTTCGAGGACGCCGCAGGTGCCCGTTGCCGCCATGAACGCTTCTGACCTCCTCGTTGCCTCCGGACGCTCGGATGGGGGCGCGCCGCGCGCTCCGGGTCGGCGTTCGGGTGCACAGTGCCGGTGCGTGATGGAGGTGCAAACAACGGAAGGGCCCCGCTGATTCCGGGGGCCCACACCGTGCGCGATTCCCCCCGCACGGCCCGCACAGCCCCTGCTTCCGCAGGTGATGCGCGCGGCGGCGCGGGTAGGAACCTGTGCAGACGACGTGGGAGAGGAGTGTCGTGCGCCCGTCCTCAGGTTTCGCGGCTTGGACCCCGGCGTCCTCACGGACCGGCGCCCCGACCGGACCCCCGGTCGGCGCCCTCCCTGAGGAGGCTCCGCGCTCCCCGGCGGAGCAGTTCGCCGGATCCGATCCGCTCTCGGCGTACTGGCGCTTCTACTGGGCGGTCGCCGGGGCGCAGCTCGCCCGCTGGCTGCCCGCCGAGCCCTCGCGCCTGCTCGACCTGTCCGCGCCCGAGTTCCGCGGGGCCTCCCGGGCCGTGGCCGCCGGGCACGACGTGGTCACCCTGCTGCCCAGCGCCGAGGACGCCCCGAAGCCCTCGCTGTCGCTGGTCAACGGGCACGCCCCGGCCCCGCGGCCGGGGCGCGATCCCGGACGGCTGCGGCCGGTGGTGGGCGACCCGGCGGCGCTGCTGGGCTTCGCCTCGGAGGGGTTCGACGGTGTCGTGGCCGACGACCGGGTGCTCTCCCGGCAGCTCGCCACCGAGCAGGCCCTCGGCGAGATCGCCCGCGTGCTGCGGCCCGGCGGCCGGGCCCTGCTGTGCGTGGACTCGGTGGTGCTGGGCATGGCCCTGCTCGCCGAGCAGGACTGCTGGCCCGAGCTGAGCTCCGCCC
>NZ_ANBH01000298.1 GCF_000341185.1 Nocardiopsis chromatogenes YIM 90109 | reverse complement strand
GGCGGCACGGCTGGTGCCCTGCTCGCGGGCTCCAGCCGGGCGGCGGGCTGCCGGAGCGCAGGGAAAAGCAGCGGCGACGAGAAGAGGTCCGCGCCCCTTACCGCAGCGCCGTCGGCCGCGCGGCGTGTGCATGGTCGCCGTGATCGCGGGGAACCCGCCGCCCGGCAAGCAGGATCAGGGAACCGCCCCGTTCTCGCCGTCGCCGCCAAACACGGTGACCATCCACACACCGGGTGGCCGACAGCGCTGCCAGAAGGGCCGCCGACCCGCGTCGTCGCCGCCTGCCGCCTCACACTCCGACGGCCCGCCGGACGGCCGGGGCCCTTGAGCGGGGCACCGGCTCCGCCGTCGCCGCCTGTCACGGCGACCGCCCGGCGGGCGGCGGGGCGGCACCGTGCCCCGCCGCCCTCCGGGCGCCGTTCACCCCGGTGCGGGGATGAGCCGTCCGCGCACCGGGGCGGCCGTCAGTCGGCCACCGGCAGGTAGACGCGCTTGCCCTGGTCGGCGAACTCGGCGGACTTGTCGGCCATGCCCTGCTCGATGGCCTCCACCGTGGACAGGCCGTTCTCCTCGGCGTAGCGGCGCACGTCCTGGGTGATCTTCATCGAGCAGAACTTCGGCCCGCACATGGAGCAGAAGTGCGCCGTCTTCGCGGGCTCGGCGGGCAGCGTCTCGTCGTGGTAGGCCTGCGCCGTCTCCGGGTCGAGGGCCAGGTTGAACTGGTCCTGCCAGCGGAACTCGAAGCGGGCCTGGGACAGGGCGTCGTCCCACTCCTGGGCCTTGGGGTGGCCCTTGGCCAGGTCGGCCGCGTGCGCGGCCAGCTTGTAGGTGATGACTCCGGTCTTGACGTCGTCCCGGTTGGGCAGGCCCAGGTGCTCCTTGGGCGTGACGTAGCACAGCATCGCGGTGCCGTACCAGCCGATCTGGGCCGCCCCGATCGCCGAGGTGATGTGGTCGTAGCCGGGGGCGATGTCGGTGGACAGCGGGCCCAGGGTGTAGAACGGCGCCTCGCCGCAGAGCTCCTCCTCCAGGCGCACGTTCTCGGCGATCTTGTGCATCGGCACGTGGCCGGGGCCCTCGATCATCACCTGCACGTCGTGCGCGCGGGCGATGTGCGTCAGCTCCCCGAGCGTGCGCAGCTCGGCGAACTGCGCCTCGTCGTTGGCGTCGGCGATGGAGCCGGGGCGCAGGCCGTCGCCCAGCGAGAAGGTGATGTCGTAGGCGCGCAGGATCTCGCAGAGCTCCTCGTAATGGGTGTAGAGGAAGCTCTCCTTGTGGTGGGCCAGGCACCAGGCGGCCATGATGGAGCCGCCGCGCGAGACGATGCCGGTGGTGCGGCGGGCGGTGAGCGGGACGTACCGCAGCAGCACGCCGGCGTGCACCGTCATGTAGTCCACGCCCTGCTCGGCCTGCTCGATGACGGTGTCCCGGTAGACCTCCCAGCTCAGCTTGGCCGGGTCGCCGTCGACCTTCTCCAGGGCCTGGTAGATGGGCACGGTGCCGATGGGCACCGGGGAGTTGCGCAGGATGCGCTCGCGGGTCTCGTGGATGCGCTTGCCGGTGGACAGGTCCATCACGGTGTCGGCGCCCCAGCGGGTGGCCCACACCATCTTCTCCACCTCCTCGGCGACCGAGGAGGTCACCGCGGAGTTGCCGATGTTGGCGTTGATCTTGACCAGGAAGTTCTTGCCGATGATCATCGGCTCGGACTCGGGGTGGCACCGGTTGGCGGGGATGACCGCGCGGCCGATGGCCACCTCGGAGCGGACGAATTCGGGGTCGAGGCCCTCGCGGGCGGCGATGTACCGCATCTCGGGGGTGACGGTCCCGGCCTTGGCGTAGGCCAGCTGGGTGACCGCGCCGCCCACCGGTTCCCGGGCGGCGATCCAGTCGGCGCGCGCGGGGGCCAGCCCGGCGTGCACGTCGATGGCGGCGTCGTCGTCGGTGTAGGGGCCGGAGGTGTCGTACAGGTCGAAGTGGGTGCCGTTGCTGAGACCGACCCTGCGCTGGGGAACGCGCAGCACCGACCCGGAATCGGGGTCGGGGACCTCCCGGTAGACCTTCGTCGAGCCCATGATGGGGCCGGTGGTCACGGAGTGTCGGACGTTGTCGAGCGCCGTCAAGGCACGCCTCCCTACGTCGGAATTACCCGAACAGGTTCTGCGGTCGGCGGCACCGCCGCCTTCTGGAGGCAGCCGCCCTCTCAGCCCGCCAAAGCGCGAGCTCCCGCGTGTTTGCGATTGTCGGATCACGCACCGTCGTCACGGTGCACCGCGCGTGGGGCGCGGCGATCATATGACCGGGGCCACCCTAACCGGGGCGGGGCGGCGCGATCCACCCCGGGGCGTCCGCGGATCCGTACGGGACGGTTCGGCCGGGAGGCGGTCAGAAGAGGGTGCCGTCCCCGCCCGCCGCGGCCGGGGCCGGGGGTTCGAGCAGCTCGGGCCCGTTGTTCTTGATGCTGTTGACGGCGGTGGAGACCTCTCGCACGGCGAACGCGTCGACCGGGGTGGAGGCCATGACGCGCTGCACGTCGGCCAGCCCGGAGGCCGGGTCGAGCCAGGCCGCCCACTCCTCCCGGGGGACGACGACGGGCATGCGCTCGTGGATCCCCTCCAGGCCGCCGGTGGCCTGTGTGGTGACGACGGTGCAGCTCCACACCCACGCGGCGGGGTCGTCCTCGGGGGCGTCGGGGTCGCGCCAGCGCTCGAACAGTCCGGCCAGGGCCAGCGGCTCGCCGTCGGGGTAGGAGACCGAGAACGGCTTCTTCTTCGCGGAGGCCTTGCGGCGCTTGTGCCCGGGGTCGGTGGCCGGTGAGGTGCCGGGCTCGGCGGTGCCGGGAACGGCCTCGGGAAGGAGCTGCCACTCGTAGTAGGCGTCGGCGGGCAGCAGGCAGCGGCGGTGGGCCAGGGCGGCGCGGAAGGCGGGCTTCTCGGCGGCGGTCTCGCCGCGCGCATTGATCATCTTGAAGCCGACGTTGGCGTCCTTGGCCCAGGAGGGGATCAGGCCCCAGCGGAAGGTGGCCAGGCTGCGCGGACCGGGCGGAACGCCGCGGGCGGCCTCGTTGGGCGGGGTGCCGAGGACGGCGTGGACGGGCTTTCCCGGGCAGATGTTGTAGTCCGGTTCCAGCTCTTCGAGGGGCGGGCGGGAACGCGGGTCGGCCGGGGCGGAGGGGTCGGGCACCTCGGCGAAGTCGAAGGCGAGCTGGAGCTCGTGGGCGTTCCTGGCCCTGGCGAAACGTCCGCACATGGGAACAAGTCTGGCACCGCCCGGGGAGGAGCGCGCACGGCCCCGGCCAAGACCGGGGCCGCGAGGCGTCAGAGCTCTCTGTTGCGGACGCTGTTCAGGAAGGCGACCCAGGCACCAGGCGGGTACACGATGTGGCCGAGCTGAGGATGCTGACTGTCACGGACGTCAGTATGCACGGCGCCTCCGCGCACCTCCAGGCATTCATTGGCTCCAGTGCTGTAGGTGGACTTGCCCCAGTCACTCGTCATCATTGTCGTACCTCTCCTGATCCTCACCATCGGCCGGATGTCCGCCCGAACGAGTCTCCGTGTAAACGAGTCCCCCTGCTCAGAGACGGTGAACACATGGAACCGGCCGTCAAGGCCGGGTTGATGGGCGCTCGTCATCTCGACCACTCGGATCGTCGTGCGCGGCAGCCTGGACGCCGCGTCAAAGCTCGTCGGATCTAGCACCGACCACGAAAGCGGTCCACTCGGCTGCTGGAAACTCCAGGTGCCCCTGCTCCCGATTTCGGGTATCCCGAACTGCAGTGGCGGCCCCCTCAGCGACCTCGACACAGCTTCCTGTGCTTCCTCCGCTGTAGCTCGACTTGTGCCAGCACTTCTCACTCATCTCGGTAGTCCTTCCTGACCTTCCTGAGCACATGCGCCGACTCCTCTAGGGAAAGAGCCTCGCCTTGCAAGGCTCCGTACAAGGTACGGAGGTGACGCACCCGATCCGCATCATGGATGATCTCTTCACCTGCCAAGTGTTCGACCAACACCACAGGACCACGGTCCTTGAAGTCGAGAAGCCGTAGCGCACCGCTCATACCAGGGTGATAGGCCTTCGGCTGGGGGATCACGCGCGGCCCGCCCCTATCGCTCCCTCCTCGATACCGACCACTTCTCCCACCGGGCCCACGACCTCGCCGACGGCGTCCGCCTCTTCACCGACCGCCGCCCGGATGAGGAGCCTCCGGCCCCGCAACGGTGACCTCCCCCGGTTCCGCCCGAAGCCGGGATTCGCCGTTTCGCGAGCACTGTTCCCCGCGCCCGCCGAGGCCCGAAGAAATTTCTTCGACGCCACATTCACCTTTTCGCGTTTTCGCAGGTCAGAGCGAACGTGAACACGACATTCGTGTTCGCCTTCCCCGATTTCCCGGGTCAGAATCAAGGCCCTTCCGAGCCGAGCACCCCCCGAGCGGGGGCCTTCGCCGTGCCGAGAAGCGGGCGCGGACCCGCTCGCCACCCATCCGAGCCACCCCGAGGAGGGGCCATGATCCATGCCCGAGGACTGTCCAGAACGTTCACGCAGAAGCGGGGGAGGCCGCCGGTCGAAGCGGTGCGCGGCCTCGACCTCGACATGGAGGCCGGCACGCTGCTGGCCTTCCTCGGCCCGAACGGCGCCGGAAAGTCGACGACCCTGCGGATGCTCACCACCCTGCTGCCGCCCACCTACGGGACGGCGACCGTCGCCGGGTGCGACATCGCCGCGGACCCGGACGGGGTGCGGCGGCGCATCGGCTACGTGAGCCAGAAGAACTCCGCCTCCGACTCCCACCGTGTCCGCGACGAGATGGTGGCCCAGGGCAAGGCCTACGGCATGACCCGGGCGCGGGCCCGGGAGCGCGCGGACGAACTGCTGGACCGGCTGGAGCTGCGGGAGCTGGCGGACCGGACGCCCACCACGCTCTCGGGCGGGCAGCGGCGCCGGGTCGACATCGCCCTGGGGCTGGTGCACGCACCGGAGCTGCTGTTCCTGGACGAGCCGTCGACCGGACTGGACCCGCACAGCAGGGCGGAGATCTGGGAGTTCATCCTGCGGCTGCGCGAGGAGAACGGGATGACGCTGTTCCTGACCACGCACTACCTGGAGGAGGCCGACGACATGGCCGAACGGGTGGTGATCGTGGACCGCGGACGGACCATCGCCGACGGCACCCCCGACCGGCTCAAGGCGGACCTGGCGAGCGACCGCATCGAGCTGGCGCTGCGGGACGAGGCCGACGCGGCGAGGGCGGCGGAGGTGGCCGACCGGTTCGCCCCCTCGTCCGCGCCCTCCTCCTCTCCCCCGTCCCCTTCCATGGCCTCCGCTCTCCCCGTCCCCGTCGCGAACGCGGACACGGCGATGCCTGAGGTCCTGACGGCGATGGAGGAGGCCGGGGTGAAGGTCACCGCCGCGCGCGGTGTGCGGCCGACGCTGGACGACGTGTTCCTGGCCCTGACCGGCCGGAGCCTGACCGAAGAGGAGCCCGCCGAATGAGCACGACGACGACCGCCGCCCGACCGTCCGCCCCGCCGTCCGCATCCCCCGTGCCCCGCTTCGTCCGCGACGTGGCCACGGTGTTCACCAGGGAGATCACCCCGTCGGTCCGGGAGCCACTGGGGCCGCTGTTCACGCTCGGGCAGCCGCTGTTGCTGCTGTTCTTCTTCGGCCCGCTGCTGGGGACCGTCGGCGCGGGCGGCGACCAGGGGTCCTGGCAGTGGTTCGTGCCGGGGGTGCTGGTGATGCTGGCCCTGTTCGGCCCGATGATGGCGGGCTACACGCTGCTGATGGAGCTGCTCGGCGGCGCGATGGAGCGCATGCTGGTCAGCCCGCTCAACCGCACGGCGATGCTGATCGGCAGGGCGCTGAAGGAGTTCGCGCTGCTGCTGGCGCAGTCGGTGCTGATCGTGCTGCTGGCGGTCCCGCTGGGGTTCGAGCTGTATCCGCTCGGGCTGCTGGCCGGTCTGCTCCTGCTGGCCGTCTTCGGCGTCGGCCTCGGGTCGCTGTCGTTCCTGCTGGCGATGAAGGCGGCCCCGAGCGGGGAGCTGTTCTACGGGGTGACGCAGCTGGCGGTGTTCCCGCTGATGCTGCTGTCGGGGGTGCTGCTCCCGATGGACTTCGGGCCGGGGTGGCTGCAGGCGGTGGCGCTGGTGAACCCGGTGGCCCACATCGCCGACGCGATGCGGACCCTGTTCGCGGGATCGTTCACGGACCCCTCCATCGCCTGGGGAGCGCTGTCCGCGGCCGTGGTCGCCGCCCTGGGCCTGATCTTCGGCACCCGCGCCATGCGGAGGGGAGTGGGCGTGTGACCCCCTGACCGACAAGCGGCCCCGGCTCCCGCCCCCTGGAGCCGGGGCCGCCGTCCATGCGAGGCTCGGAGAGTGCGTTGGACACCTGATCGGGCACGGACAGCCTTTACCGAGCACCGCGTTGCGCGGTTGTCCACCGTCTCTGCAGAGGGGCAACCCCACTGCGTACCGGTGACGTTCGCAGTCGATGGCGACATCGCCGTGACCGCGATCGACCACAAGCCCAAGTCGACGATGAGCCTGAAACGCTTGGCCAACATCGAGCAGAACCCGAACGTGTGCCTCCTGGCGGACGAGTACTCGGACGACTGGTCCCATCTGTGGTGGGCACGGGCGGACGGCAGCGCGCAGGTCGCCTTCGACGGCGAGCAGCGCGAGCACGCGCTCGGCCTCTTGGCGGCGAGGTACGCCCAATACTCCGACAGGCGCCCGGAAGGGCCCGTGATCCTCATCCGGGTGATCCGGTGGTCGGGCTGGTCATTCCGGTAATCGAGGCGAATGCCGGGCCAGGCATCAGCCCTCCCCCGCGACGAACGTTCCTTGGCCGCGAACCGTCACAGTGAGCCCTCGATCGTTCAGGAGCTTCACGGCCGCTCTCACGGTCGGCCGGGAGACGGAGGACTCCTCACACAGCGCCGCCTCGGACGGGATCCTGCGCCGAGGGGTATAGACCCCGTCCGCGATTCGGGCTCCCAGTACCCCCGCGATCTGCTCGTACAGCGGTTCTGGGCCATCGAGGTCGATCGGCACGGCATCACCGTCCACAGGGGAGTCCTCGAATCTCCCGGCATCGTCGGCCAGGACTCGGTACCGTCGGTCAGGACTCGGTGATGAACGTGCCCTTTCCGTGAACGGTGACGATGAGTCCGCGCTCCCTCAGCTCCTTATTGGCACGACGGATCGTCATGTAGGCGACTCCGTACTCCTCGGCCAGCTCGCGCTCAGGAGGCAGCTGCATGCCTGGACGCAGCTCCCCTGCCTTGACACGCGCGGCGATGTGGTCGGCCACGGCGACGTAGACGAGCTGCGGCCCTTTTGGGGCAAAGGCCGGAATCTCGGTTTCGTCAGTCACCCTGCCAGAGTAGACCACCCCTGACCTGCCTAAAGACACAAAGTGCTATCTATTGCTATAGATTGCTTATAGCATGGCAGGCCGCTCCGAGGGCCCAGACGCCAGCTGGGCCCAACAGTCATCCACAGGCCCACGCGGCACCCCGCCCGACGGCCGCACCGCGGCTAACCTATGAACACCTACTTCCCTGATGGAAGGGAACACCCCCGATGCGCAAGATCGAACGACGGCTCACCAACCTCGAAGCCGCCTTCGTCGAACGCTCACTGGACAAGCAGAGCATCCAGGCCTACCAGGCCAACACCGACGACCGGATCAACTCCCTCGCCGACGCGTTCATGGAGCACCGCCGCGAGACCCGGGAGGGATTCCGGCAGGTCAACCTGCGCTTCGACGCGGTCGAGGGGCGCCTCGACGCGATGGAGAACCGGCTCGGCTCGCTCGAAAGCGACGTGGGCACACTCAAGAGCGACGTGGCCAC
Source organism: Nocardiopsis chromatogenes YIM 90109 (assembly GCF_000341185.1). Classification (GTDB taxonomy): domain Bacteria; phylum Actinomycetota; class Actinomycetes; order Streptosporangiales; family Streptosporangiaceae; genus Nocardiopsis_A; species Nocardiopsis_A chromatogenes. Next base: position 11,784 of record NZ_ANBH01000298.1, on the reverse strand, counting down.
ACTCAAGAGCGACGTCGACTCGCTCAAGACCCAGATGGGCCAGATGCAGGACATGGTCGCGCGGATCGTCGCCAAGCTGGACGCCTGACGCTCCCGGCACCGGCGGCCCCGCCCTTCGGCGGGGCCGCTTCTTCATGGCACGGGCGGCGCCCCCAGCGCGTCTGCCGGAAAACGTCACCGGCCCCGCCTAGCATCCGGGGCATTGGCCGCCAACGACGGACGGAGACCGGCGATGACGACGGAACCGAAGGTCAACGGGCCCTGCTGGGTCGAGCTGGGGGCTGAGGACATCCCCCGGCAAGGGGACTTCTACGGCCGGGTGTTCGGTTGGGACACCGCGACCGATCCGCGTCCCGAGGCCGGCGGGTACACCATCGCCTCGCGCGGCGGCCGCCGCGTCGCCGCCATCACTCCGCTCTACGGGGACGAGCAGCCCGTCGCCTGGAACGTCTCGTTCCGTGTGGAGGACATCGACGCCGCCCTCGACACGGTCCGCGGGCTCGGAGGCGCGGCCGTGCTCGGGCCCATCGACGTCTTCGACGACGGGCGCTTCGCCGTCGCCGCCGACCCCGCCGGCGCCGTCTTCCAGCTCTGGCAGGCCAACGACGTCGCCGGGGCACAGCTCATGGGCGAGCCCGGTTCGCTGTGCTGGGTCGACCTGCACACCCGCGACGTCGCCGCCGCCTCCGACTTCTACGGCCGCCTCTTCGGCTGGGAGCTCGGCGGCGGCACCGGCTACCGCGTCCTCTCCCTGGACGGCACCCCCTTCGGCGGCGTCTTCGACCAGGGCTCGGACGAGGGCTACCCGAAGGAGATCCCGCCGCACTGGCTCCCCTCGTTCGCGACGGCCGACATCGAGGGCACCGTCGCCAAGGCGGCCGAGGCCGGGGGCACCACCGTCATGCCGCCCATGCGCATGCCCGGCGGCGTCACCGCGGCCGCCCTCACCGACCCCGAGGGCGCGGGCTTCGGCCTGATGCAGACCCCCGGCGGGGAGTGACCGGTACCGGAGAGGGCGGACGAGGGGGCCGTGCCCGTGGGAGGCACGGCCCCCTCATGCTCCGGCGCCCCCTCGGGCCCGGAGGCGCTCGTGGCGGGCGATGAACGCGTCGACGGGCCACCTCGCGACCCACCGCCCCACCACGTCGAGCGGGACGTCGTCGAGGCGCTTGAACCGCACGCACGCCTTGCCCATGTCGAGCCGCTTGCCCGCCGCCAGCCACTCCGCACGGAACTCGTCCTGCTCGGGCCCGTAGACCCCCATCAGGTACAGGGCGTTGTGGTTCTTCTGCGCGGCCAGCGCCGCATAGCCCAGCGGGCGGCCGTTGTGGGTCTTCGGGTAGCGCTCCAAGGGGACGTGGTAGCCGATCATCCCGTAGTCCACGGCCTCCGCGTACCCCTCCGGGAGGTTCTCCAGGACCACGCGCCGCACCTCGGCCAGCACCGCCCTGCGCTCCTCGCCGAGCTCGGCCAGGTACTCCTCCGGCGTCGCCGCACCGCTCTGGACCATGGCACCGATCCTAGGCCCGCCCGGACCGGCGGCCGGGGCGGCGCGCGGAACGGCCGCCCCCTCACCCCCTACTCCCCCTGCACCCGGATCTCCGGCTCGTTGCGCACCGGGAAGTTCACCGACCGGGCGATGAAGCACGCCGCGTGCGCCTTCTCGTGCAGCGCCTCGGCCTTCTCCACCATGGACGCCTCCGCCACCGTCACCACCGGGTGCAGCACCACCTCGGTGAACTCCCCGCTGGAGTCGGCGTGGGTGACCATGGTGCCCGTCGCCCGGTCCTCATAGGCCACGACGTTCACGCCCGCGCCCACCGCCAGCGCGAAGTAGGACAGCATGTGGCACTCGCTCAGCGCCGCCACCAGCATGTCCTCGGGGTTCCAGCGGTCCGCGTCGCCCCGGAACGCCTTGTCGGCCGACCCCTTGAGCAGCGGCCGCCCCTCCGTCTCCACGTCGTGGTCGCGCCCGTAGGCCCGGTACGACGCCGTGCCCTCGCCCCGGTTGCCCGTCCACCGCACGCGCACCTCGTAGCCGTGCTCCTTGTCCCGGTGCCGCGTCTCCGTTGCCATCGCCCCGCCCTTCCGTCGGTCGTGTTGCCCGCGGCGCCAGCTTGCCACGCGCGCGACCTGACGAACCCGGCAGGGCCCGCGCACCCGGCGGCTAGGCTGGTGGCATGCCTGCATCCGCACCGCACTGGCCCGCGCCCACCGCCGAGCACCCCGTGGACGCCGAGGTCGCGCTGCCCGGCTCGAAGTCGATGACCAACCGCGCCCTCGTGCTGGCCGCGCTCTCCGAGACGCCCGCCACCGTGCGCCGCCCCCTGCGCAGCCGCGACACCCGCCTCATGGCCGACGCCCTGCGCTCCCTGGGCGCCCGGGTGCGCGAGGACGGCGAGGACTGGGCCGTCACCCCCGCCACCCTGCGCGGCCCGGTGCACCTGGACGTGGGCAACGCCGGAACCGTGATGCGGTTCGTCCCCCCGCTCGCCGCCCTCGCCGACGGCGACGTGCGCTTCGACGGCGACCCCCGGGCCCGCGAGCGCCCCGTCGGCCCCCTGCTGCAGGCCCTGCGCGCCCTCGGCGCCGACATCGACGACGGCGGCCGCGGCGCGCTGCCCATGACCGTGCGCGGCACCGGCTCGGTGCGCGGCGGCCGGGTCGAGCTGGACGCCTCCGGCTCCTCCCAGTTCATCTCCGCCCTGCTGCTCAGCGGCGCCCGCTTCACCGAGGGCGTGGAGGTCCGCCACACCGGCCCGCCCGTGCCCTCCCAGCCGCACCTGGACATGACGGTGGAGATGCTGCGCGAAGCCGGGGTGCAGGTCGACACCGCCGAACCCGACGTGTGGCGGGTGGCCCCCGGCGCGGTCAAGACCGACGCCGTCACCGTCGAGCCGGACCTGTCCAACGCCGCCCCGTTCCTCGCGGCGGCCCTGGTCACCGGCGGCCGGGTGACCGTGCGCGACTGGCCGCGCCGCACCACCCAGCCCGGCGACGCGCTGCGCGACCTGTTCGCCCGGATGGGCGGCGAGGCCGCGTTCACCGACGCGGGCCTGGAGTTCCGCGGTACCGGCGCGGTCCGCGGCATCACCGCCGACCTGCGCGCCGTCGGCGAGCTCACCCCCACCATCGCCGCGGTGGCCGCCCTGGCCGACTCCCCCTCCCGGCTGACCGGCATCGCCCACCTGCGCCGCCACGAGACCGACCGCATCGCCGCGCTCGTGCGCGAGGTCAACCGCCTGGGCGGGGACGCCGAGGAGCTCCCCGACGGCCTGGTCGTCCGCCCGCGCCCGCTGCACGGCGGCCTGTTCCACAGCTACGAGGACCACCGCATGGCCACCTCCGGCGCCGTCATCGGCCTGGCCGTCCCCGGGGTGGAGGTGGAGGACATCGCCACCACCGGCAAGACCCTGCCCGACTTCCCCGGGCTGTGGGCGGGGGTCCTGGCGTGAGGGGCGGCGGCCGCCACCTGGACGAGGACGACGTCCGTGTCCGCGCGCGCGGAGGCTCGCGCCCCCGCACCCGCAAGCGCCCCAAGCACGAGGACGCGGCCGCCGGGATGGTGACCGCAGTGGACCGGGGCCGGTACCGCTGCCTGGTCGACGGCCAGGAGGTCACCGCGATGAAGGCCCGCGAGCTGGGCCGCGGCAGCATCGTGGTCGGCGACCGGGTGGCGCTGGTGGGCGACCTGACCGGCGGGCCGGGCACCCTGGCCCGCATCGTGCGGGTGGAGGGCCGCGACTCGGTGCTGCGCCGCACCGCCGACGACACCGACCCGGTGGAGCGGGTGATCGTGGCCAACGCCGACCAGCTCATGGTGGTCTGCTCGCTCGCCGACCCCGACCCGCAGCCGCGGCTGATCGACCGGTGCCTGGTCGCCGCCTACGACGCCGGGCTCGACCCGCTGCTCTGCCTGACCAAGGCCGACCTGGCCCACGCCGGAGGCCTGCTGGAGGGCTACGCCTCGCTGGGCCTGCGCCACGTGGTCACCGACCACGAGGGCGACCTGTCGGACCTGGACGGCCTGCTCGCCGACCGCACCAGCGTGCTCGTGGGCTCCTCCGGGGTGGGCAAGTCGACGCTGGTCAACCGGCTGGTCCCGGAGGCCGAGCGGGCGGTGGGCCACGTCAACCCGGTGACCGGGCGCGGCCGCCACACCTCGACGTCGGCGGTGGCGCTGCCCTACCGGGGCGGCTGGATCATCGACACCCCGGGGGTGCGCAGCTTCGGGCTCGCGCACATCGACCCCGGCGACGTGGTAACGGGCTTCCCCGACCTGGCGGAGGCCGTCGCCGAGTGCCCGCCGGGCTGCCCGCACACGGCCGACGCCCAGGGGTGCGCCCTGGACGCGTGGGCGGCCGAGGGGCGGCTGTCCGAGGCGCGGGTCGCCTCCCTGCGCCGCCTGCTCGCCAGCCGCACGGGCGAAGAGGGCGCCTGAGCCCGTCCCCGCTGAGGCGCGTCCCGGAGGGGCGCCGAGGGGCGCCGCGGCCCCGTCTCACACGTCCACGGTGCCCCCGCACCTCCAGTAGCGGGTGCTGTCGCGGTCGAGGAACCCCTCGTCGACCAGGGCCCTGCGCAGGGACGCGTGGTCGGAGTGGAACACCCGCAGCACCGCGTTCACCTCGGGCTCGCTGTAGCGCACCCCGGGCTCGAAGGCACGGGCCACGTGGTCCAGCACCACCAGCCGTTTGGCCCGCTGCACCGGCAGCGCCACGATGCGCCCCTCCCGCAGGAACGACCGCAGCACCGCGGCCTCCTCGCCGCCCGCCCCCTCGGGCACCGGGTCCTCGGCGCGGGACTCGGCCGCGCGGGCCACCGCCTCGCGCAGCGCCTCGGGCCGGGGCAGCCACTCCCCCTCCTCGCGCACGGCGACGCCGCCGCGCTCCAGCCTCTCCAGGGCCGCCAGCGCGTCCCTGGCGGGCATCCCCGTACGGGCGGCGACCTCCTCGCCGGTGCGGGCGCCGAGCACCAGCGCCGACAGCGCGCGCAGCCGGTCGGGGGCGCTGAGCAGTCCCAGGAGGCGGAGCGCGTCAGGGTCGGACATGGCCCCCATGCAAGCAGAGGCCGTGCGGGCCGTCACCCGCTTCTCCGGTCGCCCGCCACCGCCCGTCACACCGCTTCGTCCCCCGATCGCACGCCCAGCTCGTCGAGGCGCGCCAGCAGGTCCGCCGGGTCGGTGTAGACCCGGTAGGCGCCGGTGCGCTCCAGTTCGTCGCGGCCGTAGCCGCCGGAGAGCAGCCCCACCCCGAGCGCCCCGGCGCGGCGGGCGGCCAGCAGGTCCCACACGCTGTCGCCGACGACCATGGCCTGCCGGGGGTCGGCGCCCAGCCGTTCGGCGGCGGCCAGGAACAGGTCCGGGTCGGGCTTGGCGAACCGCACCTGGTCGCGGGTGACCATGACGGTGTCCTCGGGCAGCCCGAGCAGCTCCAGGGCGTGCCCGGCGGTGCGGCGCTGCCCGCTGGTGGCGATCGCCCAGCCGATGCCCCGGTCGCTCAGGGTGCGCAGCAGCTCCACCGCTCCGGGCAGGGGCACCACCGAGGCCCGCTGCTTGAGGTACTCCTCGGCGTGCGCCCGCTGGACCGCCTCCACCTGCTCGGCCGTGAGCTTGAGGCCGGTCTCGCGCACCAAGGCGTTGACGAACAGCCCGCCGCTCATCCCGATGCGCCGGTGGATGCGCCACACGGCCAGGTCGATCCCGGCCTCGGCGAGCGCGTTCCGCCAGGCGATGACGTGCTGGTACACGCTGTCGATGAGGGTGCCGTCGAGGTCGAACAGGAGTGCGGGCGCCGCGGGTCGGGGCGGCGCGGTCGTCGTATCGCTCACCCTGCCAGTCTCGTCTCGAACGGGAGAAAAGGGAATCCGCCGCTCCGCCCCGGCGGGGCCGCCGGAGGGCCCACCGGGCGGCCGGACCGGGGCCCGTGCGGGCCTGCGCGCACCGGGCGGGGCGGCCGGGGTCAGGCGGTCTCGCGCACCGGTCCGGTCAGGGCGCGGGCCACCGCCTCGACGCGGGACGCCGCCACCTCGGGGTCGGTCGGCGAGACCACGTAGGACACCATCAGCCGGGCGGAGACCTCCACCAGCACCTCGCCCCGCTCCCCCAGGCGCGGGTGGTGGCGGCGCAGGTAGGCGTTCATCCGCTCCTGCAGGGCCAGGTGCAGCGGCCGGGACCGGGTGGTCAGCACCGGCAGCAGCTCCCCCTCACCGGTGATCACCGCCCGCACCAGCGGGTTCTCCGCCGAGGCGCGCAGCGTCCACAGCGCCGCCTCGCGGACGGCCTCGGCCGCGTCGCCCGGGTGGCCGGAGACGATCGCCTCGGTGCGGTCCAGGAAGCGGTCGGCCTCCCGGATGACCACCGCCTGCAGCAGCCCCTCCTTGGCGCCGAACTCGTTGTACAGCGTCTGCCGGGACACGCCCGCGTTCGCCGCGATGTCGGCCATCCGCATGCGCGCCCACCCGCCCGCGACCACGGCTGCGTAGGCGGCGTCGAGCAGCCGCTCGCGGACGTCGCCCTGGCGCGGGGCGCCCGGCGCCGGGGGCGCCGCGGGGGAGGATGCTTCGGAGGCCATAGGGCCATGGTGCCATCCCGGGGCCCCGGGACGAGGGGCCCAGGTCGCGGCCCGTGGCGCGGATCCTCCATGCGCGGGGGTGCCGGACTGCCGCGGGGCGTGCGGGGACGGTAGCGTTACCGGCCATGGCGTCCTTTGACGATGATCTGCGTCTGGCCCACGTCCTGGCGGACGCGGCCGACGACATCTCTCTCCAGCACTTCCGCTCCCTGGATCTGCGGGTGGAGACCAAGCCCGACCTGACCCCCGTGACCGAGGCCGACCGCGCGGTGGAGGAGACGGTCCGCAGCGTCCTGTCCCGCGCGCGCCCCCGCGACGCCGTGGTGGGCGAGGAGTACGGGAAGACCGGCAACAGCCACCGCGTGTGGGTGATCGACCCCATCGACGGCACGAAGAACTACGTCCGCGGCGTCCCCGTGTGGGCCACGATGATCGCGCTGCTGGAGCACGACCGCCCGGTGATGGGCCTGATCTCGGCACCGGCGCTGTTCCGCCGGTGGTGGGCCACGCTCGGCGGCGGGACCTGGAGCGGGCGCAGCCTGACCAAGGCGACCCGCTGCTGGGTGTCGAAGGTCGCCGAGCTGGAGGACGCCTCGCTGTCCTTCTCCGACATGGCCGAGTGGGAGGAGCACGGGCGCCTGGAGGCGTTCCTCGGGCTGACCCGCTCGGTGTGGCGCACCCGCGCCTACGGCGACTTCTGGTCGCACGTGATGGTCGCCGAGGGCGCGGTGGACATCGCCGCCGAGCCGGAACTGTCGCTGTGGGACGCCGCGCCGCTGCCGGTCCTGCTGGAGGAGGCCGGGGGCCGCGCCACCGACCTGCGCGGGCAGAACTTCACCGACGGGGGCGCCCTGGTGTGCACCAACGGCGCCCTGCACGACCGCGTGCTGACCTGGCTGAACGGGGGGCCGACGCCGGTCCGCCCGGTCTGAGCCCCGCCCCGGCCCCGGCCGGTGCGACCGATTCAGCGGATCGCGATCACACGGACACTCTCCGTAGTAGATTTCGGTCCGTGCCCGCAGATCACCGTGACGCCCGCCGCCGCCCGCCCCGGACGGCCGCGGCGGCCGCCCTGGCCGCCGCGTGCGCGCTGACCGCCGCCGGGTGCGGGGCGGCGCCCCGCCCCGACACCTCCGAGCTGGAGGCCCGGATCGCCGCCGACCGCGCCGCCGGGGCCTCGGCCGTGCCCGAGCCCGAACCGTCCGAGATGCGCTATTCCCCCGGCGCCGCCGCGTGCGAGCCGCGCGCGTCGACCGCCGTGCCCGGAGAGTGGGAGACCTCCGCGCCGCGCGAGCCCCTCGGCAAGGGCCCGGCCGAGCTCGGCCTGCGCGACGCCGCGGGCGGGGCCGACCTGGCGGTCCGCGCCGAGGTGGCCGGACCGGACGGCGCCCTCGGCGCCGCCGAGGCGCAGGCCGCGGGCGACTCCTGGGCCGAGCTGGACTTCCCGGGCGACTTCGGCGCCGCGGCCCCGGAGGAGGGCACCTACACGGTGGTCTGGTCCTCCGCCGAGGACGGCGCGTTCATCTCCTGCGACGGCTTCCGCGTGAAGTGACCCGCCGTTCCGGGGCCGCCGGAGGCCGCTGGCGTCCGCCGGATCCGAGCGCCCCTCACGCCGCCCACCAGGCGCCCCTGCGGCGCTCTCGACGACGGTGCTTCCGGACCAGCGGTTTCGGCAGCACCTCCGTCGAGATCGCCGCAGGGGGCGGACGGAGATGACGCCGCTCCCGCGGGCGCGCCCTGAGGGCGTCCGGGGCCCTCTCCTCTCTCCTCCCCTCTTCTCGCCTCTACTCGGCCGGATCCGGCCATTCCGCGGCCCGTCGGGACGGCGCTCCGCGCCGCCCGCCTCCCGTGCCCCCCGCCCTCCGGCCGCCGTCGCTGCCGCGTCGGTGCAGGCCGCGCCGGACCGCCCGGCACACACGGACCGGACCCACCGCAGCTCCCCGATCCGGACCATCCGGAACTCCGGCCCGAATTCCCCGCCACGACGGGGAACCGCCGCCCTCTCCCTCCGCGATGATGTCGATGGACCCCTCCGGGCCCGCCCCGCACCCCGACCCCGCCGAGGAAGGGCCGTCTGCTTGCTGCGCTCACTCACCTCGGGCCTCGTCCTGGCCTTCGCCGGTTCCCGGGCCAACGTCTCGCGGACCATCCTGTCCTGCGCCGGCATCGTCGTCGGCGTCGCCGCCCTGATCACCGTGGTCACCGCCGGGCACGTCGGCGAGCGCTACGCGATCGCCTACTCCGAGGCCAACTGGGGCGTCGCCGCCACCTACGACGTCACCCTGCCCGGGAACGTCGAGGACCCCGCCGCCCTGAAGGAGGACATGCTGCGCGCCGGGGGCCGGGCCGCCGCGATGAACTTCACGCCCGAGGCGGGCATCCGGCTGCGCCAGGGGGACCGGGAGGTCCAGGGCGTGCAGTTCACCGTCACCGACCCCGCCCTGGACGACATCCGGCGGATGGACTTCACCGAGGGCCGGTGGTTCGAGGAGGGCGACACCGCGTCGGTCGCCCCGGTGGTGGTGCTCACCGACGACCTGGCCGACCAGCTGGAGGCCGACGGNCCGGGTCGCCAGCCGCAGCTGGCGGGACGTGCGGGTGGTCGGGGTGGTGGAGGCCACCGCCATGGACTCCTTCGGCGGCGAGGGCGGCACGGCCTACCTGCTCAACTCCCCCGCCTCCGAGGAGATGGCCTTCCCCGAGGGCGCCTCCGGGGCCGCGGGGATGATGGGCGGGCTCCGGTACGCGGTCCGGGTTCCGCCCGAAGGGGCCGACCCGGAGGGCTACAAGGAGCGGCTGGCCGGTGCCTCCTGGCGCTGGGCCCCCGACGCCGACGCGAACACCATCGAGGTCTACCGGATGGACGACGCCGAGACGATCGGCGAGGTCCTGGACTACCTGTCGCTGGGACTGCTGGGCATCGCCGCCATCACGCTGACCACCGGCCTGCTCGGCGTGCTCAACGTCGGCCTCGTGACGGTCCGCGAGCGCCGCCGCGAGCTGGCCGTCTACCGCGCGATGGGCGCCGACCGGCTGTCCATGTTCGTCGTGGTGGTCGCCGAGGCGGTGGTGGTGGCCATGGTCGCCGGGGTGGTCGCGCTGGCGCTGTGCTACGGCGCGGCCGGGGTCGCCCACTCCCTGCTCGCCGACGGCCTTCCGGACGGGGTGGTGGTCACCGTCCCGCTCTCCGGCGTGCTGGTGGGCCTGGGGAGCGCCGCCGGGGTCGGGCTGCTCGCCGGGATCATCCCGGCCTGGCGGGCGCTGCGCATCTCCGTCGTGGCGGGGCTGCGGGAGTGACGGGCGGCCGGAGCGGCGAGCGGCCGCGCCGACGGACGGGCGAAGAGGAGCGGATCACGTGAAGAGATGGATCATCGTCGCGGCGGTCGCCGTCGTGCTGGTCGGCGGAGCGGGCGGGGCCTGGGCCCTGTGGGGCGGCGGCTCCCCGCCGCCCGAGGACGTCGCCGGAGGCGGCGGGCTCGGAGAGCCCGCCACCGTTCCGGTGCAGGTCGGCGACATCACCGACACGGTGGTCCTGGACGCCGTCGTCCAGGAGGACCCCGCCAAGGAGGTCGTCGCCAAGCGCGGGGGCACCGTCACCCGCGTGTGGGTCGGCGAGGGCCAGGAGGTGGACCAGGGCGCGCCGATCGCCACCGTCCGCGCCCCCGTCGACGCCCCGCCCGACGGCGGCGGGGGCGAGGGCGCGGACGGCGGGGAGGGCCCGCAGACGCGGGAGGTGAACCTCACCGCACCGGTCGGCGGGAAGGTCGGCGGCCTGGACGGCCTGGAGGCCGGGGACCCGGTGGAGCCCGGCGCGGCCGTCGCCGCCATCAGCGGGGGCCGGTACCGCGCGGTCGCCGAGATCCCGCCCAACGACCTGTACCGCTTCTACGACGACCCCGAGGAGATCACCCTCAAGATCGACAAGGGGCCGCCCGCCGAGGAGTGCGAGCTGATGTCCCTGGGCGCCAAGGACTCCTCCTCCGACGACGGCTCCGGCGACTCGGGCGGGGACGGGATGCCCGAGGAGTTGATGATGCCCGGGGCCGACTCCGGGGGCGGCGAGGCCACCGCCCAGCTCACCTGCCGCGTGCCCGACGACATGAAGGTCTTCGCCGGGGTCACCGGCAAGGTCTCGGTCACCACCGGCTCCTCCGAAGGGGCGCTGCTGGTCCCGGCCACCGCCGTGCGGGGCGGCTCCGAGGAGGGGCAGGTCGTCGTCGTGGGCCCGGACGGGGCCGAGGAGGACCGCGACGTGGTGCTCGGCATCACCGACGGCGAGATGATCGAGGTCTCCGAGGGCCTGGAGGAGGGCGAGCAGGTCCTCGACCCGGTCCCGCTGTCCGAGGAGTTCGACGTGCCCGGCGGCGGCGAGGGCGGCGAGGGGCCCGACGGCGCCCTGGTGGAGGTGGGCTGATGGGCGGCTCCGACCCGCTGCTGCGCATCAGGGGCCTGCACAAGTCCTTCACCGTGGACGGGCGGCGCCTGCCGGTCCTGGTCGACTGCGCGCTGGAAGTGGGCCGCGGAGAGGTGGTGGCGATCGTCGGCCGGTCGGGCTCGGGCAAGTCCACGCTGCTGAACATGATCGGGCTGCTGGACCGGGCCGACGGGGGCGAGCACGTCTTCGACGGCGTCGACGTGACGCGGCTGGGCGAGGGCCGCCGGGCCCGCCTGCGCAACACCGGGGTCGGGTTCGTCTTCCAGACCTTCCACCTGCTGGAGCGGCGCACCGCGCTGGCCAACGTGTGCGTGCCGATGGTGCTGGGCGGGGTGCCCGCCGTCCGGCGCCGCGCGCACGGCCGCAGGCTGCTGGAGTCGGTGGGGCTGCGGGACCGGGCCACCTCCCGCCCGCACCAGCTCTCCGGCGGTGAGCAGCAGCGTGTGGCGCTCGCGCGGGCGCTGAGCATGGACCCCGCCATGGTGCTCGCCGACGAGCCCACGGGCGCCCTGGACGGCGCCACGAGCGAGCAGATCATGGACCAGCTCCTGGTGCAGGCCCGAACCCGGGGCGCGGCGGTCGTCATCGTCACGCACGAGCCGTCGGTGGCCGCGGCCGCCGACCGCCGGATCGCCATCGAGGAGGGGTGCACGCGCCCGGCGGAGTGACACCGGCGGTGCCCCGGGAGCGCCCCCGGAGAATGCGGAAGGGGCCCGGTACTCGATCGAGTACCGGGCCCCTTCGCCGTGGTAGCGGGGACAGGATTTGAACCTGCGACCT
>NZ_ANBH01000297.1 GCF_000341185.1 Nocardiopsis chromatogenes YIM 90109 | reverse complement strand
TACGAAAAGTTGCACTGAACAGTAGAAACCACCACCGGAATGACAGCACCCACGTCGAGATCATCGAAAAGGGGCCCGCATACCGGGCGTGCCGGGCGCACTTCGATGAAGCCGTCCCGCCTGGCGGTACGCCGATCCCACCCTGCGGCCACGTGCCGATGATCTCGGGAGAGGGCGCACCGGGCCGGCGGCCGCCACGAGCGCGGGCGACCAACCGCCCACCCGACCGCGCCGCCTCCCGGATCACCAGGGGCCCGGCGGACGGCAGGCAGGGCCGGGGAACCGCCCCGCTTGTGCCGTCGCCGCCCTCTCCAGTGGCCACGCACACGCCCGGCGGCCGACAACGCTGCGGGGAGAGCCGACGACCTTGCCTCGTCGCCGCCTCTCCCTCACACCCCGCCCACCCGCCGTCCGGCCGGGGCCCGCGAGCGGGGCACCAGCCCAGCCGCCGCCCACCCGGACCACGAGCGGGCCGCCGCCCGGCAGGCGGGGCCGGGGAACCGCCCCGCTCCCCCCATCACCGCCCATCACGGCGACCACGCACACACCCGCCGCCCGAAAGCGCTGGTGGGAGAGCTTCCTGCCGTCATCGGCGGCGTCCTGTTCGCGGTGGCCCGGTGGACTCTGGACGAAAAACGCCTCGATTTCCCATTCCACCCATTCGGGACGGTCCTCACTCGTGGTGCGGGATCTCCGCTCCCTGTGCCCGAGAGCGGGGATCGGGTAATAGGATGCTCACCGCGTCACCGGCGAACAAGCCCGGTAAATGCCGAATCAGCATGCCCGTGTGCCGTACACCTATCGGATCGAAGGTCTGCGGCCGCGAAGAATATGCAGCGCAGGGCCGTGATCCCCATCGCCCGGACCCGCCCCCACCGGTCCGGCACGCCTCGCCCTGCCGCGCACGCGGCGACATGTGGAAGGTGATCAATGTCGGATCGGACGCCCGCCCCCGTCCCGGGCGGCCCCGCCCCGGGCGGGGGGCGCGCCCCCGCCGCCGCGGTGGCCGCGGCCGTCGGCGGCGCTGTCCTCTGGGGCGCCGTCGGCCTCGCCGTCCCCGAAGGGCGCCTCCTGTTCGCGGTGGCCGCCCTGGCCACCACGGCCTTCGCGGCCACCGCCTGCTACCTGGCGGTGCGCTACGCCGACGCCGCCGAGCGCGGCGCCGCCGAACGCGATCGGGCCCGGGAGGAGCTGCGCACCGCCCGCGAGGAGCGGGACGCCGCCCTGGAGCGCGTCGAGTCCGGCCGCCGGGGCCTGGACGACCTCGCCTCCCGGGTGCTGCCCGGCGCCGTCGCCCGCCTCCGCGAGGGCGCCGCCGCCCCCACCGTGCTGTCCGAGATCCCCGACCCCGGTGACGAGGACCACCGCCGCCTGCTCGACCTGCTGGTCCGCGAGATCGCGGTGGGCGAGCGCCGCCGCGCGGCCGCCCTGGCCGCCTGCGCCAACGCCGCCGGCCGGGTGCAGGCGATGAGCACCCGCACCCTGGCCGAGCTGCGCGACATGCAGGACCGCTGCGCCCCGGACATGCTCGGCGACCTGATGCGCGTGGACCACAACACCTCGCAGATCGGCCGGGTCGCCGACAGCATCGCCGTACTGACCGGCGCCCGGACCGGACGGCGGTGGACCAAGCCGATCCGCATGGAGAGCATCCTGCGCGGCGCCATGGGCCGGATCAGCGCCTACCGCCGGGTGCGGCTGCACTCCAGCAGCCGCTCGGCCGTCGCCGGGTACGCCGCCGAGGACGTCATGCACGCCCTGGCCGAGCTGATGGACAACGGCACCCGCTTCTCGGCCCCCACCGAGGAGGTGCACGTCTACGTCGAGGACCTGAACAACGGCGCGGTGTTCACCGTCGAGGACGCCGGTCTGGGCATGCGCCCGCAGGCGCTCGCCCGCGCCGAGCTGGCGGTCTCCCGCACCGAGCCGCTCGACCTGACCCGGCTGTCCGGCTCGCGCCTGGGCCTGGCCGTGGTGGGCCAGCTCGCCCGCAAGCACCGGATGAACGTCTTCTTCCGCCCGTCCTCGCGCGGCGGCGTGGGCGTGGTGCTGCGCCTGCCGAACCACCTGCTCACCTCCGCCCAGGAGGACCCGCTGCCCGCTTCGGTGCGCAACGGCTCCCCCGCCGCCGCCCCCGGGCAGCCCGCGCCGGAGGCCCACGCCCTGCGCGCCGCCCCCGCCGATGCCGCCGATGCCGCGGCCGCGACTCTGACCGCGCCCCAGCCGACCGCGCCCCGGCAGACGCCGCGCGAGACCGCCGCGCCCGATCCGGAGCCCGCACGGGGCGCCGCGCCCAAGCGCCCGCTGCCCAAGCGGCCCCGGGGCCACAGCCTGCGCTCGGACCCGGACATCGCCGCCGGGGCCCAAAGCGCCCCGGCCTCCCCCGCCCCTCCAGCCGCGCCGCCCCGACCCGCCTCCGACGGCGGCGGGGAATCGCGCCCCGGGCTGGGCAGCCGGTTCGGCGCCTTCCAGCAGAGCCGCCCCCGGGGCCACCGGAGCGGCGACACCGGCCCCCTTCCGCTGCGCCCCTCCGCCCCCCAGAAGGACGAGGACACCGACGGCGGCGGCTAGGGCGCGTTCCTCTGGCGGCATCCGCCCCACGGCAGCCGGGAACCGCCCCGCTCCTCCTCCCGCGGCCGCCTGCCGACGCGGCCCGGGAGGATCCGGGGCGCCCCGAGGACCCCCGCACCGCACCGCCGCCCCCGCCCGACCGGACGACAGATAGGAGTGAGCGCATGGACGCCACCGATTCCTCCCTCGAATGGACGCTGGAGAGGCTCGTCGGGGAGACCCCCGGCGCCCGGCACGCACTGGTGCTCTCCCGCGACGGCCTCAAGCTCTGCCACACGCCGGGGCTCACCGTCGACAAGGCCGACCAGCTCGCCGCGATCGCCGCGGGGGTGCAGGCGCTGGCCGGGGGCGCCTCCGCCGAGTTCGGGGACGGGTCCGGCGGGGTGCGCAGCTCGATGACCGAGTTCCACGGCGGCATCCTGTTCATCGTGGAGGCCGGGCCCGGCGCGCACGTGGCGCTGGTCGCCGCCGAGGACGCCGACAGCGGGCTGATCGGGCACAACCTGGAGGAGATCGTCGAGCAGATCGGCGCCTTCCTCACCGCACCGCCCCGGCACGCCGCCTCCGGCGGCCTGGCGGTATGAGCCCGCACGCGCTCGACGGGGAGGACCCGGACCGGCTGTACACCGTCACCGGCGGGCGCAGCCGCGCCGAGGACACCGGCCTGGACCTGGTCACCCTCGTGGTGAGCGAATCCGACGCGGCCCCCGGCATGCAGTCCGAGCACGCCCGCATCCTGCGGATCGCGCGCCGCCCCACGTCGGTGGTGGAGCTCTCCGCCGACCTGGGGCTCCCGGTCAGCGTGGTCAAGATCCTCCTCGCCGACCTGCTGGACCGGGGCATGGTCTCGGCCCGCCACCCCTCCTCGGCCACGGCCGAGGCGCGGCTTCCCGACCCGGACTTCCTGAGGAAGGTGCTCGTTGGACTCAGCAACCTCTGACCCCGGGGGCCCCGCCCGCCCGCCGCTGCGGGCCACCGCCTCCGACGGTGTGAAGATCGTCGTGGTGGGCGGATTCGGGGTCGGCAAGACCACGATGGTCCGCGCCGTCAGCGAGATCCGCCCGCTCAGCACCGAGGAGGTGATGACGCAGGCGGGGGTCGGCGTGGACGACACCGCGGGCGCCCGCGACAAGACGACCACCACCATCGCCTTCGACTTCGGCCGGATCAGCCTGGACGAGGAGCTGGTGCTCTACCTGTTCGGCGCGCCCGGCCAGAAGCGCTTCTGGTTCCTGTGGGACCAGCTCTTCTCCGGCACGCTGGGCGTGGTGGTGCTGGTGGACGCGCACCGGATCGAGGACTCCTGGTACGCCGTCGACCGGCTGGAGCACCACGGCATCCCGTTCATCGTCGCCCGCAACCGGTTCGAGCCGGTCGCGCACACCCTGGAGGAGCTGCGCGAGGCCCTCGACCTGCCCGAGGGGATTCCGGTCGTGGAGTGCGACGCACGCGACCGGGAGTCGTCCAAACAGGTGCTGCTCGCGCTGGTCGACCACCTGTACGCGCTGTCCTCCGCCCCGTCCGCCCGGGAGACCGCATCGTGACCGAACCCTTCTCGCCGACCGACGCGCCCGCCGCCTCCGAGCGCGTGCCCTTCTACGGGGAGCGCTTCCAGCGGGACGCCGCCGCCATGTACGCCGAGATGCGGCGGGACCACGGCCCGGTGGTGCCGATCCTGCTCGACGGGGACCTGCCCGCCTGGCTGGTCCTGGGCTACCGGGAGGTGCACCAGGTCACCGAGGACTCCGAGCTGTTCGCCCGGGACACCCGCCGGTGGAACCAGTGGGACCGGGTGCCCGACGACTGGCCGCTGATGCCGTACGTGGTGCACAACCCCTCGGTGATGTTCACCGAGGGCGGCGAGCACCGCCGCCGCGCCGGGGCCATCGGCGACGCGCTGTCCGACGTGGACCAGTTCGACCTGCAGCGTTCGTGCGAGCAGATCGCCGACCGCCTGGTGGACGAGTTCGCCGGGAGCGGCCAGGCCGAGCTGATCTCCCAGTTCGCCCAGCGCATCCCGATCGCGGCGGTGGCCGGGATGTTCGGCATGCCCGAGTCCGAGACGCCCGACCTGGTGCGGGACGTCGCGCTGTCGCTGGACGTGGGCCCCGAGGCGATGCCCGCCTATGCGCGGGTGCAGGAGGCCATGGCCCGGCTGGTGGAGCGCAAGCGGGCCGCGCCCGGGCCGGACGTGCCCTCGGCGCTGCTGGCGCACCCGGCCGGGCTGACCGACGACGAGATCGTGCTGGACCTGCTGGTGGTGACCGCGGCCGCGCAGCAGCCCACGGCCAACTGGATCGGCAATACGCTGCGGCTGATGCTGACCGACCCGCGGTTCGAGATGACGCTCACCGGCGGCCGGGCCAGCGTGGGGCAGGCGCTGAACGAGGTGCTCTGGCACGACACGCCCACGCAGAACTTCATCGGCCGGTTCGCCGCCCGCGACACGGTGCTGGGCGGGCGGCGGATCCGCGCCGGGGACCTGCTGGTGCTGGGGCTGGCGGCGGCCAACGCCGACCCCAACGGGAGTCTGGGCCCCGACGTGGACCTGCAGGGCAACCGGGCGCACATGTCGTTCGGGCACGGCGAGCACGGGTGCCCGTACCCGGCGCCGGAGGTGGCCGAGGTGATCGCCCGCAGCACCGTGGAGGTGCTGCTGGACCGGCTGCCGGACACGGTGCTGGCGGTCCCGCCCGAGTCGCTGGGGTGGCGTCCGTCGGTGTGGATGCGCGGCCTGGAGCGCCTGCCGGTGCGGTTCACCCCCGCCTACGTCTCAGGACGCTGAGAGGCCGTCCCCGTCCCCCCCGTCTCCCCGTCTCCCCGTTCCGCACCGGCCCCGCGCGGAGCGGGCCGGGGCGGGACGGGGACGGCGCCGGGCCGGGTCGCGCCGGTCCCGCACGGTCAGCCGACCGGGGTGAAGACCACCGGCAGGGTGAGCGGGCCGCGGGTGAACAGGCCCTCCTCCTTCGGTTCGTGGCCGTCGGCGACCCGGACGTCGGGCATCGCGTCCAGCAGGTCGTTGACGCCGACCTCCACCTCGGACTTGGCCAGCAGCGCGCCCACGCAGAAGTGGCGGCCCAGCGCGAAGGACAGGTGGTGGGCGGCGGCGGAGAACGCGGTCTCGGTGGGCAGGTCGTCGCGGAAGATGTCGAAGCGGTCGGGGTCGGCGAAGCGCCGCGGGTCCCGGTTGGCCGCGCCGATCAGGCAGGTGAGGGTGGACCCGGCGGGCACGGTGCCGGTGCTCAGCTCCACGTCCTCGGCGGGCTGGCGCATGATCATGTGCACCGGCGGGGTGTAGCGCAGGGTCTCGGCGAAGGCCCGGGTGACCAGCGACCGGTCGGCGCGGACCGCCTCCATCTGCTCGGGGTGGGCCATCAGGTTGCGGAAGACGGCGGCGATGGCCTTGTCGGTGGTCTCCCCGCCGGCCGCCAGCAGGAGGCTGACGAAGGCCTTGATGTCCTCGTCGCTCATCACGGTGCCGTCCACCTCGGCGGTGCACAGCTGGGAGAGCAGGTCGTCGCCGGGGGCGGCGCGGCGCTCACGGATGATCGGGATCATGTAGGCCGCCAGCTCCTCGCGTGTCCGGATCCCGTCGGCCGCGATGTCCGGATCCTGGGCGAGGTTGCTCAGGAAGGCGATGATCGAGGAGTACCAGTCCTGAAAGCGCTCGTGGTCGGCGCGGTCCAGGCCGAGCATGTCGACGATCACGTTGATGGGGAAGCGGCGCGCGAAGTCCTGCACCAGGTCCGCCTCGCCCTTGTGGCGGAACCGGTCGACCAGTTCGGCGGAGTTGCGCTCGATGACCGGCCGGAACCGCTCCTCCAGCTCCTTTCCCCGGAAGGCGGGGGCCACCAGCGCGCGCCGGACGGCGTGCTCGCGCCCGCTCATCTGCAGAATGGTGCGCCCGTGTACGGGTTCGAGCTGCCAGCCGTAGTTCTCGGTGGTGAAGACGGGGTCCTTGAAGGCGCGGGAGACGTCCTCGTATCGGGAGACGATGTGGCTCTGGGTGGCCTCGTGCCAGAAGAGGGGGGCGTCGTCCAGCATGGTGCGGTAGGCCGAGTAGGGGTCGTCGGCGAATTCCGGGGAGAGGAGGTCCGGAAACCCGTGCACGGAGGTCATGGTGCTCCTTCAGGCGTCGATTCCCGCACAGATTAACCATCCCACCTCTGATCCGAAAGGGCGGATCGTCGGAATTGACGGAATCGCGCGTGACCGCTACACGCGAATTTCGGACATGAACACCTCCCCTTTTCGGGGCGGAAAGGTGCAGGACGGCGCCTCCGGCTCTCGGGCGGCGGCGCCGGGAGGGTGACCGGAAGCGGTACCCGCGGGGTCTGGCCCGCAGCTCCCGAGGGGTGGCATGATGGCTCGACCTTCCACTTCGGACGGACGGAGGCGCGGTGACCGGTCCCCCCACGGTCTCCCCCCATCGTGTGGGCCCCTACCGCCTGCTCTCCCGGCTCGGCGGCGGCGGGATGGGCGAGGTGTTCCTCGGCCGATCCCCGGGCGGGCGCCCGGTGGCGGTCAAGGTGGTGCGCGCCGAACTGGCCGCCGACCCGCAGTTCCGCAAGCGGTTCAAGGCCGAGGTGGAGGCGGCGGAGAAGGTCGGCGGGTTCTACACGGCCCAGCTCGTCGACTCCGACACCGGCGCGGAGCGCCCCTGGCTGGCCACCGCCTACATTCCGGGCCCCTCGCTGCACGAGGTGCTCCAGACGCGCACGGCGCTCCCCCTCGACACGGTGGCCGTGCTCGGCGCCGGCCTGGCCGAGGGGCTCGCCGCGATCCACCGCTGCGGCCTGGTGCACCGCGACCTCAAGCCCGCGAACGTGATCCTGGCCGACGACGGGCCGCGCGTCATCGACTTCGGCATCGCCCGGGCGCTGGACGCCACCAGTACGTCGATGACCCGCACCGTCATCGGCACCCCCGGTTTCCTCTCCCCCGAGCAGGCGCGCGGGAGAGAGGTCGGCCCCCGGTCGGATGTGTTCGCCCTGGGGTGCCTGCTGGCGCTGGCCTCGTCCGGGACCCCGCCCTTCGGCACGGGGCCGACCGAGGCCGTCGTCTACCGGGTCGTGCACGAGGAGCCCGACCTGGAGGGCGTGCCGAGCGCGCTGGCCCCGCTGGTGCGGCGGTGCCTGGCGAAGGAGGCGGAGGACCGGCCCGGCCTGGAGAAGCTGCTCTCCCGGCTGAACGGGCTGGCCGGGAAGGAGGGGAGGACGGAGGCGGCCGGATGGCTGCCGGACGACGTCACCGAGGTCATCCGGGCCCGGACGACGCGTGTGGCCACCCCTGTGCCGGAGGATCCTCCGAAGAAGACGAAGAAGGACGACAAGGACGGCGGCAAGAGCAGCGCGAAGGACGGACCCCGCGCGAAGAAGTCGGCGCCGAAGCCCGCCGGAACGGGCGGGAAGCCCGGCACCGGCGGGTCGAAGCCTCCCGCAGAGAAGAAGGACGGGGCGAAGAAGGACGATTCGACGGGGTTCTGGCTGGGCATGGCCGCCGTCGCCCTCGGGGTCGCCTACGTCGCCGTCGAGCCCGTGTCCCTTGTGATGAGCGGTGTGCTCAACGGGGGTACCGACAATGTGGCGATCGGCGACTGCATGGCCTACGTCTCCGACGACGACGGCGGGGAGTGGGTCGAGGTGCCCTGCTTCGCGGCGGCGGCGACCACCACCGTCGCGTGGAAGTACACGCAGTCCTCTCTGCCCGAATACTCCTCGGCCCCGGCGGCCTGCGGCGCTGCGTCATTCTTCCCCGTGATCAACGGCGAGACGGTCTGCCTCGCCCCGAACGACGACTGACGCCGTGCGGCACGGTCGGCGGCCTGCTCGCCCTACTCAGGCGCGGGAAGGATGTCGGCGAGAACCGCCTCGAACTCCTCGGCGCTCGGCTTGGCATCGGTGAGGAGGGTGTGCAGGAGCAGGCCGTCGATGACCCCGGCCACGACGGTCTCCCGGACGGGATCGTCGGTATAGGTGCGGGCGAACGCCCGCACCGCCGCCAGCCACCCGTCGGTGGCCTCGCGCAGGTGCGGCTGCCGCGCGGCGAGGAGGAAGAGCTCGTACTCGGCGAGCAGCCGCCCGGAGTCGGCGGCCACCTCGGACAGCAGGAGCGCCAGGTCACGGCGGCGGTCACCGCCCGAGGAGAGGCGGCGCATCCGCTCCGAGTCCTCCTCCATGACGCTGGTGAGCGCCGCGGTGAGGATGTCGCCCAGCCCGCTGAAGTAGTAGGTGGTCGCGGATGTGGGCAGCCCGGCCTCCCGGGAGACCGTCCGGTGGCTCACACCTGCCACCCCGTCGCGCTCAATCACACGCAGAGTAGCCTCGATCAGCGCCTGACGGCGGCGCTGTCCTTTGATCCTGCGCCCGTCCGTGGTGGGCTCGGCCTCGCTCAGCGTCTCCTCCTCCGGGACGGGCGGGGCCGCTGACGGCGGCCCCGCGCTTTCGGTCCGTTCTACCCGATGGGGTCCCGCACGCGGTCCCCCTCCTCGGGCCGCGCCTCCCCGCGCACAGCGTCGGCGCGCCGCACCGCCCGTCCGAGCATCGGCAGGGAAACGGCGACGACGGCGACGACGAGGGCCCCGGCCGCGACCGTGACGAGGAATCCGGCGGTGGTCCCCGCCTGCTCCACCGCCAGCCCCGCGGTGAACGTGCCGGTCGCGGTGCCGATGGTCAGACCGGTCAGCGCCCACGTCATGCCCTCGGTGAGCGCCGAGGCGGGCACGACCTTCTCGATGAGCGTCATGACCAGGATCATCATGGGCGCGAAGAAGACTCCGGCGAAGAACACGGCGGCCGAGAGCGTCCAGATGCCGCCCACCAGCAGGAAGGGCAGAGTGGTCAGGCCGGTCCCGGCGACGGCGGCGAGGAGCGCGCGCTGCGGCCTCCAGGGCAGGTGCAGGGCCCCGAAGGCCAGCCCGGAGACCGCCGATCCCAAGGCGTAGGCCGACAGCACGATGCCGGTGGCGCTGGGCACCCCGAGGGACTCGGCGAAGGCGACCGCGACGACGTCGACGGCGCCCACGATGGTGCCCCCGGCCAGCAGTGTCAGGGCCAGCACGACCAGCGGGAGGCTGCGGATCGCGCTTGGGCCGCGGGTGGCCCCGTCCGCGCCGCGGACCGGCGGCTCGGTCGAGCGCTGGGCCACGAACAGCAGGACTCCGACCGCCAGGAAGGCCGCGGAGGCCAGCGGTCCGGCCTGGGCGAAGGCCATGGTGCTCAGCACGACCGACAGCGCGGGGCCGGTGATGAAGGTGAGCTCGTCGGCGACCGACTCGAACGAGTAGGCGGTGTGGAGACGGGGTGAGCTCCGGTAGAGCTCGGTCCACCGCGCACGGGCCATCGCGGACATGCTCGGCATGCAGCCCGCGGGCACGGCGAAGGCGAAGTAGGTCCACGCCGGGAGCCCGAGCTGGACGCACAGCAGCATCAGGCACAGGCCGGCCACGCTCACTCCGGCGGCCAGGGGCAGGATCCTGCGTTGGCCGAAGCGGTCGGTCAGCCGGGAGACCTGCGGCGTGATCACGGCCATGGACAGCGTGAAGGTCGCGGCGACGGTACCGGCGAGGGCGTAGTCGTCCTCGGTGATCGACAGCATCGTGATGATGCCGACGTTGGTCATCGCCACGGGCATGCGCCCGAGGAGGCCCGCGATGGTGAAGCCCTTGGCTCCGGGGGCGGCGAAGATCTGGGCATAGGGGTTGGGCACGGTCGGCTCCTCGCGCTCGCCAAGAAACTGGGACATTCGTCCCAAAAGTATGTGCGGCCGCGTGATCCCCCACAAGCCTTCGTTCTGTGACGTGGCACACCGGAGCCCGCCCCGGCCCGGACAGGGCGCCGCCCACCGCAGGCCGAGCCGAGAGAGCGGCGGGCATGCGGGTGGTCACCGTGGTCGGCAGCGACGGCATCAGCGGGTACCCCACTCACGGGCCCCGGCCGAGCACCGGGCCACCGGAGCACGGGGAAGGAGGCGGCGAGGACGTGCTCGGGGGCGTACCGGGCACGCCGGGAAGGGTCCGGCGATCCTGCGCCGTGGAATGGGCGCGTCTGGAGTGATCGGGTGGCGAATCCGCCACGCAGGATGGCCCCTGGGCCGCCCGTGGCGTCCGGAAGGTGCTTCCGGTCCGGCCTCTAGCCGCCCGGCGCCCGGCTAAGGCCCGTGAGTGGGGTACCGGCCGAGCCGCCGCCTACCCGGACCGCCGCGCAGGACGCGCACGGTCTCGTACACCTCCCGCAATCCGGGCTGCGTGGTTCGGGTTCAGGCCCGGCGGGCCGCTTCGCCTGCTCGGGTGGCGTCGGTGCCCCAGCCGGTGACCAGGCGTAGGGCCTCGGCCGACGGGGAGTCCGGTTCGGCGTGGTACATCAGCAGCGCCTGGTCCTGGTCGTCGGGCAGGTTCAGGGTCTCGAAGTACAGGGTCATCTCCCCCACCAGCGGGTGGTTGAGGACCTTGGATCCGTGCCCCTTCTCCTTGACGTCGTGGGCCGCCCACAGCCTGCGGAAGTCGCCGCTCTTCACCGACAGCTCCCCCACCAGGGCCGACAGCCGCGGGTCGTCCGGGTAGCGCCCGGCGTCCATGCGCAGGTAGCTGACGATGTCGGCGGCCTTGCCCTCCCAATCGGCGAACAGGGCGCGGTTCTCCTCGCGCAGGAACACCAGCCGCGCCCAGTTCCGCTCGCGTGCGGGCAGCTGGCCCCAGTCGCCGAAGACCGCCGCCGCGGCGCGCGTCCAGGCCAGGATGTCGGACCGGCGGCCCACCACGTAGGCGGGCACCCCCTCCAGGGTGCTCAGCAGCGCCCGCAGGCCGGGCCGCACCTTCTGCGGAGCCGTCGCCCGCCGCACCTTGTTCCTGGTGGGCTTGGCCAGGTGCACCAGGTGCGCGTACTCGGCGTCGCTGAGCCGCAGGGCGCGCGCGATCGCCTCCAGCACCTCGGCGGAGACGTTGCGCCCGTTCCCCTGCTCCAGCCGCGTGTAGTAGGCGGCGGACACCCCGGCGAGCTGCGACAGCTCCTCGCGGCGCAGCCCGGGGACCCGGCGCCGGTGCCCGAAGCGCGGCAGGCCCACGTCCTCGGGCGTGAGCCGGGCGCGGCGGCTGCGCAGGAACTCGCTCAGCTCGGCGCGCCGGTCCAAGGGCTGCTCGGCGGCGCCGTCGGGCCCGTCGGCGGTGTCTTCACTCATTACTCCAGTATCGGCGCACTCACCGCCCGGTGCCTGACACCGCCAGTGGTAGGCACGGCGAACGTACGTAAAGCGGATGACTGGGTCCGTTCCTGCGCACAGGGGACGATGGCCATCGCCCGGCCTTCGAGGGCCGGAGCGTCCCGTCCTCAAGAGGAGAACGACCTAGATGACATCCGTCGCCGCCTACGCGGCCCCCGCCGCGAAGGCCCCGCTGGAGCGGACCACGATCGAGCGCCGCCCCGTCGGCGAGCACGACGTCCGGATCGACATCGCGTACGCGGGTATCTGCCACTCCGACATCCACCAGGTGAACGAGGGGTGGGGCGAGGCGATCTTCCCGATGGTCCCGGGGCACGAGATCGCCGGAGTGGTCGCCGAGGTCGGCCCCGGCGTCACCCGGTACGCCGTCGGCGACCGGGTCGGCGTGGGCTGCTTCGTCGACTCCTGCCGCGAGTGCGGGTACTGCCGCCAGGGCCTGGAGCAGTACTGCACCTCCGGCATGATCGGCACCTACAACGCCCTGGACAAGAACGGGGACCCCACCTACGGGGGCTACTCGCAGCAGATCGTCGTCGACGAGTCCTACGTCCTGCGCATCCCCGACGCGCTGCCGCTCGACGCGGCCGCGCCGCTGCTGTGCGCGGGCATCACCACCTACTCGCCGCTGCGGTACTGGAACGCCGGGCCCGGCAAGCGGGTCGCGGTCGTCGGCATGGGCGGCCTGGGCCACATGGGCGTGCAGCTCGCCCGCGCGATGGGGGCCGAGGTCACGGTGCTCAGCCAGTCGCTGCGCAAGAAGGACGACGGGCTGCGGCTGGGGGCGGACCGGTACTTCGCCACCAGCGACCCGGAGACCTTCACCGAGCTGGCGGGCGCCTTCGACATCGTGCTCTCCACGGTGTCGGCCCCGCTGGACATGAGCGCCTACCTGGGCCTGCTGAAGACCGACGGGGTGCTGGCCAACGTGGGCGCCCCGGAGGAGCCGGTGTCGGTGAACCTGTTCGCCCTGATGGGCGGCCGCAAGAAGATCGCGGGCTCGCTGATCGGCGGCATCGCCGAGACGCAGGAGATGCTGGACTTCTGCGGCGAGCACGGCATCACCGCGGAGATCGAGCTGATCCGCGCCGACGAGGTCAACACCGCCTACGACCGTGTGACCTCCAGCGACGTGCGCTACCGGTTCGTGATCGACACGGCCACCATCTGAGGGCCCGACGGCCCACACGACACGCGGCCCCGGGACGTGACACGCGGCGCCCCGGGGCCGCACCCGTGTCCTACTCCGGTGGCGGGCGAAGCGGGCCTACCGCCCTGCGCGAGACTGGTCACCGCCCCCACCCCCATCGGATCGGAGTGACGATGCCCCTCACCCCGCCCTCTCGGCTCCCGGTCGCGAACTGGGCGCGCAATGTCGCCTACGACCCCTCCCGCTCCCACCGGCCCGAGTCGGTGGAGGAGCTGCGCGAGCTGGTGCGCACCAGCGGCCGCATCCGCGCCCTGGGAAGCACCCACTCCTTCTCCCCCCTCATCGCCCCCGGCGGCGACCTGGTGTGGACGGACGCGCTGCCGGGCGGTGTCGCCGTCGACGACGGGCCGGGCCGCCCCCCGACGGCGACCGTCGCCGCGGGCATGTCCTACACCGACGTCGGCGCCGCGCTCGACAAGGCCGGGTACGCCCTGGGCAACCTCGCCTCGCTCCCGAACATCACCATCGCCGGTGCGTGCGCGACGGCCACGCACGGCTCCGGCGACACTCAACGGTGCCTGTCCGCCTCCGTCAGCGCCCTGGAACTGGTCGGCCCGGACGGCGGCCTCGTGGAGCTGGGCAGGGACACCCACCCCGACACCTTCCCGGGGGCGGTCGTCTCCCTGGGGGCGCTCGGGATCGTCACCCGGATGGTGCTGGAGGTCGAACCCGCCTACACCGTCTCCCAGCGGGTCGTGCTCGACGTGCCGCTCGACGTGCCGATGCACCGCTTCGACCAGGTCTTCGGCGGCGCCTACAGCGTCAGCGCGTTCACCGACTGGAACAGCGGCACCGCCCGCCTCTGGCTCAAGGACCGGGCCGGGGAGGGCGGTCCGCGCGCGTGGACCGGCGGCGAGGCCGCCCGGGAGCCCGTCCACCCCGTCCCGGGCCGGGACCCCGTCCTGTGCACCGGGCAGCTCGGGGCCGACGGCCCCTGGCACGAGCGCCTCCCCCACTTCCTCCACGCCGCCGCCGGGTCCGCCCCCGAAGGGGCGGGCGACGAACTGCAGTCGGAGTACTTCCTGCCGCGCGAGAGCGCCCCGGCCGCCATCGAGGCGCTGCGCGGCATCGGGCACCTGGTGGCGCCGGTCCTGTACACCTCCGAGGTGCGCAGCGTGCGGGGCGACGACCTGTGGCTGAGCCCCGCCTACGGCCGCGACTCCGCCGCCTTCCACTTCACGTGGGTGAACGACGAGGAGGCGCTGCGGCCGGTCATCGCGGCGGTGGAGGAGCGCCTCCTGCCGCTGGGGGCGCGGCCCCACTGGGCCAAGCTCACCCATCTCGCACCGGCGGAGCTGTTCGGCCTCTACGAGCGGGCCGCCGACTTCAAACGGCTGGCCGAGGACCTCGACCCGTCGGGGAAGTTCCGCAACCCCTTCGTCGACGCCCTGCTCGCCGACGTTTGACCCGGCCGGGGCCGCCGTGACCCACGCACCACCCCCTACGGCCGGGCGCGGGACACCCCCTGCCGCCACCGCGGGTCCCGGCCGGTGAGGGCCGCCAGCCGGTCGGCCGCACCCGCCCAGGGCGGGGCCGGGA
>NZ_ANBH01000296.1 GCF_000341185.1 Nocardiopsis chromatogenes YIM 90109 | reverse complement strand
GGGGGGGGCCGCCAGCCGGTCGGCCGCACCCGCCCAGGGCGGGGCCGGGACCGGGTCGTCGAAGAGCTGGTGGCGGGTGGCGTCGGTGACCACCAGGGGCACCACCGGCAGCAGGTCGGCGGCCAGGTCCGGCGCCACCGGGGACGGCGCCCCGCAGGCCGCGGCGATGTCCCAGGCGTGCACCGCCGCCTCCAGCGCCCCGACACCGGCCAGCGCCGCGGCTCCCAGGGCGCGGTCGGCCACCGCGGCCTCGCCCCCGGGGGCGGGCAGGCGCAGCAGGCGGCAGGCCCGGATGCGCACCTCGGAGATGGCGTCGTGGCCCGCGGCGGTGGTCGAGAAGAGCGCCACCCGCCCCTCGCCGAGACCTTCGCCCAGGGTGTCCAGCGAATCGGCGGTGTGCAGCAGGAGCATCTCCAGGTTCCACGACGCGCAGGGCGTGGGGCGGCCGAAGAGTTCGGGCCGGGCGTGCTGGGCGGCCCGCAGCACGGCGCCCACGGCCCGTTCGAGCAGCGCGTAGGCGTGGTCGGGGACGAACCCGCCGGTCCCTTCGGCGGCGGCGCGGCCGCCTGGGCCTCTCCGGCCCCCGGCCCCGCCGTGCCCGCCCGTTCCGACGGTGTCCCCGCCGACCCTGTGCACCATGGCAGCACCCCTCACGGTCCGGTTTCGCGCGCCCACAGGGATAGGACTCCGCGGGCACGCGAAACTCGCCGGTGGCGGGGGAGTTTTCTCCGCCACCGGCGAAGGCGCCGGGGGCGTCCCGGTGCGCGGCCGGTCAGCCCCCGGCGACCGAGGGCAGGATGCGCACCTCCGTGCCGTCGGGGACCGGGGTCTGGAGGCCGGACACCGCCCGGCACTCGTCGTCGCCGACGAAGACGTTGACGTAGCGGCGCAGCGCCCCCTGCTCGTCGCGGACCCGGCGGTCGAGCCGGGGGTGGCGTTCGGCCAGCGCGTCCAGGACCCCGCGCAGGTCCGGGGCGGAGGGCAGGTCGACGCGCTTGGCGCCGCCCGCGTCGGACTGCAGCACCTGGGGCAGGATCACCGTCACGGCCACGGCCCTACACCTCCGCCGCGCGCACGCACAGCACGTCCGGCAGGTGCTCGGCGACCGGGTGCCAGCGCCCGTCGGAGTCGGTCGTCACGTACACGTCGCCCGCGCGGGTGCCGAAGTAGAACCCCGGGTCGTCGGCGCCGTCGGTGCAGGCGCCGTCGCGCAGCACGATCCCGAAGTAGGGGTCGGTCGGCAGCCCGGCGTCGTAGGCGCCCCAGGAGGCGCCCGCGTCCTCGGTGCGGAAGGGCCGCAGCCGGTGGTCCGGCGGAAGGTGGCAGGCCTCGCTGATGACCGGGAAGTTCAGCGCCGTGCCGGGCCGGTGCGGGTGGGCCACCATGGCGAAGCCGAAGTCCGAGGGCAGCCCGTCGGCGATCGGCGCCCACCCGGCGGCCGGGTCCTCGCTGCGGAACACCCCGTGGTGGTTCTGCAGGTAGAACGCGCCGTCCGGGCCGACGGAGACCTTGTGCACGCACTGCCCGTACTCGGGCACCTCGTCCGGCATGAAGGTGGTGGTCACGCCCTTGTTGGCGGGCTCCCAGGAGGCCCCGGCGTCGCGGGTCTGGTAGACGCCGCCGGTGGACATGGCCACCGTCATGGCGCGCGGGTCCGACCCCTGGGCGGTGACCTTGCCGGGGATGATCGTGTGGACGGCGCCGCCCCCGGCGCCGGGGAACCAGTCCTTGCGGTGCGGGTGGTCCCACAGCGCGCGCACCAGCTCGAAGTGCTCGCCGCCGTCGGTGGAGCGGAACAGCGAGTGCGGCTCGGCGCCCGCGTAGACGGTGCCGGGCTCGTCGGTGAAGGCGAACTGCCAGGCCCGGGTGAAGGACTCCTCGGCGTCCTCGGGCAGGGCGATGGGGCGCTCCTCCGGCTCGTTCCAGGTGGCGCCGAGGTCGTCGCTGTACCAGACGCTGGGCCCGAAGTGGGAGCTCTCCGCACCGGCGAGGAGGCGCCGGCTGTGGGGGTCGATGCCGACCGCGTAGACCCCCATCATGTCGGTCCAGGACTCCTTGTCGAGTTTGAGCGGGCCGCTGACCTCCCAGGCGCGCCGGTCGTCGCTGGTGGCCTTGAACAGCCCCTTCCGGGTGCCGATGAGCAGCAGATACGTCATGTCGATCCCCCTACGGTGAGTCGTAGGCCACACCTTCGCACGGGGGGACGACAATCGAGACCCGCGTCACGCTCAAGACGGGGTAAACTCCACCGCCCCCAGGGCGCGGGCGAGCGGCCCCGCCCCTTCGACGGCGGCCTCGCCGCGCGCCACGGCCTCGGCCGGGGCCAGTGCGCCCCGGACGATGCGCACGCACGCCTCCTCGTTCAGCGCCAGCACCGCGTCGGGCCGCTCGGCGGGCCCGTCGCCGTAGCCGCCCTCCCCGCCCTCGGCCCCCGCCGACCACACGTGGAACACTCCGGTCTCCAGGCGTACCTCCACCGTTCCGGACGCCTCCGGGCAGGCCCGCTCCACCACGCCGAGCAGCGGCGGCGCCAGCCAGTGCGCCCGGAACGCGTCGGTGGGGCGCCGCCTCTCCAACTCGGGGGCGCCCCACTCGGCGAGGGCGCGCAGCACCGGCAGCAGCGCCCGGCCGCGCCCGGTCAGCTCGTAGAGGGCGGCGCCGCCGCGCGGAGTGAGCGGACGGCGCACGACCAGGCCGTCGCGCTCCATGTCGCGCAGGCGCGAGGCGAGCACGTCGGTGCTGACCCCGGGGAGGTCGGCGTGCAGGTCGGTGTAGCGGCGCGGCCCCGCCTGGAGCTCGCGCGCCACGAGGAGGGTCCAGCGCTCGCCGACGGCGTCGAGGGCGCGGGAGACGGCGCAGTACTGGTCGTAGCTTCGGCGCGGCATGCGTCTCAGTGTAGACAATGAGTTGGACTTTCCAAGTGCTCACTTGGTAGAACCAAGTGGAACCACGGGGAGGACACCATGGAGTACAAGCAGTCGGGCAAGCTCAGCAACGTCTCCTACGAGATCCGCGGGCCGGTCATCGAGCAGGCCAACGCCCTGGAGGAGGCCGGGCACAGCGTGCTGCGCCTCAACACGGGCAACCCGGCCCTGTTCGGGTTCGAGGCGCCCGAGGCCCTCGTCCAGGACATCGTCCGGAACCTGTCGAACGCGCACGGCTACAGCGACGCGCGAGGCATCCTCCCCGCCCGCCGGGCCGTGGTCCAGCACTACACCGCGCGCGGCTTCCCCGAGCTGGACGTCAACGACGTCTACCTGGGCAACGGCATCTCCGAGCTGATCCAGATGGCCGTCCAGGCGCTGCTCGACGACGGCGACGAGGTCCTCATCCCCTCCCCCGACTTCCCCCTGTGGACCGCCGTCACCGCCCTGGCCGGGGGCACCCCGGTGCACTACACCTGCGACGAGTCCGCCGACTGGCTGCCCGACCCGGACGACATGGAGTCCAAGATCACCGACCGCACCCGCGCGGTCGTGCTGATCAACCCGAACAACCCCACCGGCGCGGTCTACCCCCGCGAGGTCGTCGAGCGCATCTGCGACCTGGCCCGCCGCCACAACCTCATCGTCTTCAGCGACGAGATCTACGACCGGATCCTCTACGACGGCGCCGAACACCACAGCCCCGCCCCGCTCGCCCCCGACGTGCTCTGCCTGACCTTCAGCGGCCTGTCCAAGGCCTACCGGGTGGCCGGGTTCCGGTCCGGGTGGCTCGCGGTGACCGGCCCCAAGAAGCACGCCCGCGACTACCTGGAGGGCCTGACCACACTGGCCGGGATGCGGCTGTGCCCCAACGTCCCGGCGCAGTACGCGGTGCAGGCCGCCCTCGGCGGGCGGCAGAGCATCGAGGACCTGGTGCTGCCCGGCGGCCGCCTGTGCGAGAGCCGCGACCGGGCCTGGGAGCGGCTGAACGAGATCCCCGGCGTGTCCTGCGTGAAGCCCAAGGGCGCACTGTACGCCTTCCCCCGCCTGGACCCGAAGGTGCACCCGGTCGCCGACGACGAGCGGTTCGTCCTGGACCTGCTGCTCCAGGAGAAGATCCACGTGGTCCAGGGCACCGGCTTCAACTGGGCGCGCCCCGACCACTTCCGCATCCTGACCCTGCCCCACCCCGACGACATCGACGCCGCCATCGGCCGCATCGGCAGGTTCCTGTCGGGCTACCGGCAGTAGGGCCCCCCGGGGGGCGCCGGAGTGCGCGCCCCGGTCATACCAAGGAACGACACGGAGCGCGCCGATCCATGCCGCCGACCGACGCGGCGGGCCGCCCCCGGGCCCTAGCGTCGAAGACATGCACGTCAACGACGCGTCCACGTCCGGCGGCGCCGCGGGGGGCGCCGCCGTGGTGGCCCACCCCGCCTGGATCCGCCTGGCCCTGCCCGTCCTCGGGATCGGAGCCGGGCTGCTCGTCAAGGGGGCGGCCCAGTGGATCATCTCGCTGCCCTGGGCGCCCTTCCAAGGCCCCCTGGAACTTCTGGAGTCGATCCCCCAGCCCTGGGCGACCGTCGGCGCCGGGGTGCTCGGCGCGGTCGGCGGCCTCGTCCTGGCCTTCATGGTCGACCACGACGCGCTGACCGTGGCGGTGCGCACCGACGGGGTGGAACTCACCCGCCGCGGGCGGACCCACGAGCACGCGCGGGGCAGCGTGGAGGGCGCCTTCATCGACGGCAGGGGGATGACCGGCAAGCGGCTCGTGCTCCTCGGCGGCGACGGGCGGGTCCTGGAGCGCATGCCCTGCGACCTCAAGGAGGAGCGGGTCGCCGAGGCCTTCCGGGTGAACGGCTGGCCGTGGCTGGAGGCCGACCCCCACGCCGGGGAGTTCCGGCGCTGGGTCGACGGGCTCCCGGAGCTGCCGCCCGCCGCCAACGCGCTGCTTCGGGCCCGCAGAGAGGCCCTGAAGGACGACGCCGAGGGCGACGACGCCGAGGAGCTCCGGCGCGAGCTGGCCGAGCTCGGGGTGGTCGTGCGCGAGGACAAGGACCGGCAGTACTTCCGCATGGTCCCGGCCCAGGGCGCGGACGGGGCCTGACACGGGCGCGGGGAGGCCCACCCCTGGTGGGGGCCTCCCCGCCGCGCGTCCGCCGGCCGGAGCCGGCGCGCTACCCCAGCCGGTCGGTCAGCTTGTTGTACTCCTCCCACAGCTCCGGCGGGAGCTGGTCGCCGAAGGTCTTGAAGAACTCGGGGACCAGCCCGGCCTCCTGGCGCCAGGTCGCGCGGTCCACCGTGAGCAGGTACTCCAGGTCCTCGGCCGACAGGTCCAGGCCCTCGGTGTCGATGGACTCGGGGGTGGGCAGGTGGCCGATCGGGGTGGCCTGCGCGTCGGCCGTGCCCTCCAGGCGCTCCACGATCCACTTGATGACGCGCGCGTTCTCGCCGAACCCGGGCCACACGATGCGCCCGTCGGCGTCCTTGCGGAACCAGTTGACGTAGAAGATCCGCGGCAGCTTCTCGGCGTCGGTGGCGCGCCCGATCTCCAGCCAGTGGGCGAAGTAGTCGCCCATGTTGTAGCCGCAGAACGGCAGCATCGCGAAGGGGTCGCGGCGCAGCTCGCCCACGGTGCCCTCGGCCGCGGCGGTCTTCTCCGAGGACACGTTGGCGCCCATGAACACGCCGTGCTGCCAGTCGAAGGCCTCGTTGACCAGCGGGACGGCGGTGGCGCGGCGGCCGCCGAACAGGATCGCCGAGATCGGCACGCCCGCCGGGTCCTCCCACTCGGGGGCGATGGTGGGGGCCTGCCCGGCCGGGGTGGTGAAGCGCGCGTTGGGGTGGGCGGCGGGCTCGCCGGACTCCGGCGTCCAGGGGCGGCCCTTCCAGTCGGTGAGGTCCGCGGGCGCCTCGTCGGTCAGGCCCTCCCACCACACGTCGCCGTCGCCGGTCAGGGCGACGTTGGTGAAGATGCTGTTGCCCCACAGGGTGCGCACCGCATTGGCGTTGGTGGACTCGCCGGTGCCCGGGGCGACACCGAAGAACCCGGCCTCGGGGTTGATGGCGCGCAGGCGGCCCTCGTCGTCGAAGCGCATCCAGGCGATGTCGTCGCCGACCGTCTCGACCTTCCAGCCGGGGATCGTCGGCTCCAGCATGGCCAGGTTGGTCTTGCCGCAGGCGCTCGGGAAGGCCGCGGCGATGTACTTGGGGTCGCCGCTGGGCGGGGTGACCTTCAGGATGAGCATGTGCTCGGCCATCCAGCCCTCGTCGCGCGCCATGACCGACGCGATGCGCAGGGCGTAGCACTTCTTGCCGAGCAGGGCGTTGCCGCCGTAGCCCGACCCGTAGGACCAGATCTCCCGGGTCTCGGGGAAGTGCGAGATGTACTTGGTGGGGTTGCAGGGCCAGGCGACGTCCTCCTGGCCGGGCTCCAGCGGGGCGCCCACCGAGTGGACGGCCTTGACGAAGGAGCCGCGCTCCTCGATCAGGCGCAGGGCGGCGTCGCCCATGCGCGCCATGATGCGCATGGAGACCACGACGTAGGGCGAGTCGGTGATCTCCACACCGAGCTGGGAGATGTCGCCGCCCAGCGGGCCCATGCAGAACGGGACGACGTACATGGTGCGCCCGCGCATGCAGCCGTCGAACACGTCGGCGAAGGTCGCGCGCATCTCGTCGGGCGCGATCCAGTTGTTGGTCGGACCGGCGTCCTGCTCGCGCTCGGAGCAGATGAAGGTCCGGTCCTCCACGCGCGCGACGTCGCCGGGGTCGGAGCGGCAGTAGAAGCTGTTGGGGCGCAGTTCCGGGTTGAGCCTGACGAACGTGCCCTTCTCGACGAGTAGACCAGTCAGGCGCTCCCATTCGGCGTCCGACCCGTCGCACCACACGACCGCGTCGGGCTTGGTCAGCTCGGCGATCTCGTCGACCCACGTGACCAGCTCTTTATGGGTCGTGGGCGCGTCATGGCTGGTGGGGTCGGCGGACTCGACGCCCGGGGCGGGAACGGTCTCAGACACAGCGGCTCCTTCTCGTCGTCTGGTCCGCATCATCGACGACGAGTGCCGTAACCGGCCAGTTGGTCTGGACAACAGGTTTAGACCGGTGGTCTATTTCTCGCCGTCGCCCCACGATAGAGCGCTGCGGACCGGGTGTCGCCCACCCGGCCCGCAGCGCGTGTCGCGATGGCGCCTCAGCAGGCGCGACCGGTGTTAATGCAGGTCACGGCCGTTTCCATGAGGCCCTCGGGCATCACGTTGATGAAATCGGAGTGATCCGTCACAGCCGCGTGTCCCTCTTCGGGGAAACCGTCGACGGCGAACGTGGGCCCCTCGGGCACCTCGTAGACCAGGGTCTGCCGCAGCTGGGGGACGGGGCGCGTGCCGTCGGGGCAGGCGCCCGTCTCCGGGTCCGGGAAGACGATGTGCGAGCGGTTGTCCTCGCTCACCGTGTTCCGCCCGTCCCAGCAACTGGGAAAGTCCATGACCCTCGTCACATCGCTGCCGTCGGGGCACAGGGGGTACCGGTCGGTGGAGATCCGGTCCTCGAACCCGGTGCAGGTCCACTGGGCGTTGGCGTTCTCGCCGCCGCTGGTGGCGGCGCGCGCGTTGCCGGTGATGGCCTGCAGGAAGCGCGGCATGGCGACCACCTCGTCGACCGCGTTGCCGCGGAACTCGATGGTCGCGCTCTTCGGGGTGAGGATCCGGCCGACGTTGCCGTCCAGGCCGCCGCCGGGCGCGCCGGCGTCGGCGCCCTCCTGCGTGATGTCGCGCAGCACCGGCCAGTAGTGCATGGACCGGTCGCCGTCGGCGCAGCTGGTGTCGCCCTCGGCCAGGATCGCGTTGTTGGCATCGACGTCGTCGGTGAACCGGTTGATGTCCTGGTTGCCGACGTAGTCGTGGGTGTGCTGGGCGCCGTTGGGCACGCCGGGGGCGACGATCACGTTCTCGGAGTTGAACAGGCCGTTCTCATTGCGGCCGCAGTCGGCGCGGTAGACGCCGTCGGCGCCGCCCGCGTCGCCGGGCTGCGGGCCGGGCGGCGCCGGGGGGACCTCGCGGATGTCGACGAAGTCGTCGGGGCCGGGGCCCGACCCGGGCGGGCCGTCGCCGCCTCCGTCGCCGTAGGCCTCCTGCCGGGCGCCGCCGCCGACCGGGACGGCGTTCGGGGGCGCGGCCGCCGCCGCGACGAGCGCGGCCGCCGCGAGGGTGCCCGCCGCGGCGAGCGCCGCGAGGAGCACGGGCGTCCGGTGCCGGGGGCGCCCGCGCCGGTCCCGGGGCGCGCGCCGCTCGCGTGAATGCTCTCGGGGAAAGGGTCTGCCGGGGTTGCGGGGGTTCGTCATCGTCGGGCCTTCCGTCATGTGTGGGGTGGACGGGCGGGCGCCGCGGCGGCGCCCGTGGCGCGCCGGGGTCAGCCCCGGCGGCGTTCGGGAGGCGGCGGCTCGGGGAGCCGCTCGAAGTCCACCAGGCCGGTGCTCTCCAGCAGCGTGATGTGCTTGAGCACCATGAACACGGCGTGCTGGACGAAGGAGCGGACGAGGGTGTTGCGGGTGCCGGCCCGCACTTCGGCCAGCACCTGGATCACCTCGCCGTGGGCGAACCGCAGGCGGTTCACCGCGGTGCGGTCGTAGGCGTCGCCGGAGAGCCCGGCGAGCTCGTCCATCCAGCCCTGCTGCTGTGCGTTGGGCATGGTGGGAAGTTCCACCTCCAGCTCGTGGGCCACCTCCCGGACCTGCTCGTCCATCCGGGTGTGGTCGTCGGCGAGGATGCCGCCGACCTCGCGGACGCGGTCGCTGCGGGCGCGCTCCTCGGCCTGCTGCCCGGTGGGGATCTCCCACAGGTTGGCCTGGCGGACCTTGGCGAGGGCGTCGCGGTCGGCCGGGCCGAGGGGGCCGTAGTCGGTCATCTCCCACTCGCGCCAGAACAGGCCGGTGGCGGACATGGACCCGTTGGGGACCACCATGAACACCGTGATCGCGGTGATCACCAGGAACGCGGCCACCCCGGCGAACTCGATCGCGCCGAGGGAGGACAGGGGCCGCATGCCCAGGCGGCGGCGCCCGCGCCCGGGGGCCGGGTCAGTAGTCGTATCCGCCGTCGTCGCCATATCCGGATCCGCCTCCGTCGCCGCCGTCCTCGGAGCCCTCCTCGGCCTTTGCGGCCTCCGCGGCCTTGCCGCCGTCGGGCGCCACGGCGTACCAGAGGCCGCCCGCACCCTCGCCGTTCACGTCTCCGGGCTCCACGTCGCCCGCGTACCGGTACAGCGGGCGCCCGTCGAGGGTGACCTGGGGCTCGCCGTCCTCGCGGTCGATGCTGCCGACCAGGTCCGCGTCGATGCCCTCGGGATCACCGCCCCCGGCGGCCGCCGGGGGCCACTGCCGCGCGCAGTCGCCGGTGCAGGAGGAGGCGGCGGCCTCGGCGCCGTCCGGGGTGTACATGTAGAGCGTGTAGCCGTCGGCGTCGGTGACCACCTCGCCGACGCCGGCGGCCTCGCGCACCGCAAGCGCTCCGTCGGGGGCGTCCGGGGAAGTCCCGGCCTCCTCCTCGGCGGGCGCCGCGTCGTACTCGGGCGTCTCGCCCGGGCCTCCGCATCCGGCGGCGAGCACCGCCGCCGCTGCGCCGGCCAGGACCAGTGCGGTCGTTCCGGGTGCCTTCACGGTCCCTCCATCGGGTCCACGGTCATCGACCGCAACAGTTTCCCACCTGTTTCACGGTCGTTATCGCCTAGAGATACGCACGACAGCCGCCACCGGTTCACCGCGCAAGCGATTTTCTCGAATCCGCCCACATGCGCACCGCGCATGCTATGTTCTGTCACCCACCCGTGCCAGGTGGAGGCGGATAATGCCCGAGCGAACCGTCGTGCAGACACTCAAACAGTCTCTGACCTCGATCGATATCACCTTCAAGGCGCGGCGGCGGCCATTGGCCGCCCACGCGTTCCTCCTAATCGGACTAGTTATATCGAACACCGTCCTCGCCGTTGCGGCGCCGCGCCAATTGGATTTCCTGCGCGCGTTCCAGGATTTCCTCTGGGCGATGTCGGGCGTGCTCGCGCTGCTCGGACTGACCGCCGCGACCGTCTGCGGACTGCTCGCCACCGACCGGATCGTGCTGGACGTGCGGCACCGTGTGCTGCTGCAGGCGGTGCACCGCTCGGTGGCGGTGGCCGCGGTGGGGTTCCTCTTCGCGCACGTGGCCCTGCAGGTGGCGTTCGGCAGGGTGGCCGCCCACCAGGCGGTGCTGCCGTTCGGGGCGGACGCGGCGGTCGCCTTCGGCGCGTTCTCCACCGACCTGCTGCTGGTCATCGTCGTGACCGGGCTGCTGCGGCGCCGCTTCACCGGCGGCGGACGCCCCCGGCTGTGGCGGGCCGTGCACGTGGGCGCCTACCTGTGCTGGCCGCTGGCGATCGTGCACGGGCTCACCGCCGGGCGCGAGCCCTCCGGGTGGGTGGTGGCGGGGTACGCGCTGTGCCTGGCGGCCGTGGGGCTGGCCCTGGCGGCCCGGCTGCTGGTCGCCGCCGGGCCCGAACGGGGCCGCGCCGACGCCGAGCGGCGGGTGACCGTGGTCCGCTCCGGCGGCCCGGAGGACGGCCCGAACGGGCCTGTCGCACCCCCGGGAGACCGCGGCGGGCCGCAGGGACGCCCGGCCGCCCCCCGGGACGGCGACGGCCTCGCCGAGGACCTGGAGTTCTGGGCGGCCATCCGGGAGGGGCGGCGGTGAGCGCGGCGGCGGACGCCCCGACGGCCGTGCGCGCCCTGGGTCCGGCGCGGCTGACCGCCGGGCTGGACGGCGGGGCCCGCCTCGACCTGGACGGCCACCGCGCCCTGCACCCGGCGCCGCCCCGGCTGCGCCCCGACGACCTGGTGGCCCTGGCGGGCCTGGGCGAGCTGCGCGGCCGGGGCGGGGCGCACTTCCCGTTCGCCCGCAAGCTCGCCGCCGTGCTGCGCGCGTGCGGACGGCGCGGGTGCCCGGCCCGCGTGGTCGTCAACGCCGCCGAGGGCGAGCCGGGCAGCCGCAAGGACCGGACACTGCTGGAGCGCGCCCCGCACCTGGTGCTGGACGGCGCCGAGCTGGCCGCCTCCGCCCTGGACGCCCACGAGGTGGTGGTGGGCACCACGGGCGGAGGCGGGGCCGAGCGGTCCCTGCTGGACGCGATCGCCGAACGCGGGCCCGGCCCGGCGGTGCGGGTGGTGCGCCTGCCCGAGCGGTTCCTGTCCGGGGAGGGCGGGGCCCTGGTGCGCGGTGTCAACGGGAGCACGCCCGTCCCGCCGGGGGTGAAGCGGCGCGCCAGCGACGCGGGCGTGGACGGGCTGCCGACGCTGCTGTCCAACGCCGAGACCTACGCCCAGCTCGCGGTGCTCGCGGCCCTGGGGGCGGACCGGTTCGGGGTCGTCGGCGCCCCCGGCGAACCGGGGACGCTGCTCCTCACCGTGGGCGGGGCCGCCCGCGTCCCCGCCGTCGTGGAGGCGCCGCTGGGAACGCCCTTGGACGAGGTGCTGGAGGCGTGCGGGGCCGAGCCGGGAAGGGGCGTGCTCGTGGGCGGGTACCACGGGGCGTGGCTGGCGCCCAGGGACATCGCGGGGGCCGTGCTCTCGCGCGCGGGCATGGAGGAGCGGGGCGCGGCGCTCGGGGCCGGGATCGTGCTGCCGATCGGCCCGGACGCCTGCCCGCTGGAGGAGACCGCCCGCGTCCTGCACTACCTGGCCGAGGAGAACGCCCGCCAGTGCGGGCCGTGCGTGCGCGGGCTGCCGCGGCTGGCCCGCGCCTTCGGCGACCTGGCCGGGGGCGAGGGGACGCCCGAGGCGGTCGCCGAGGCCGCGGGCATCGGGGCGGGCCGGGGGGCGTGCGCCCACCCGGACGGCGCGGCGCGGCTGGCGGCGTCGGCGCTGGAGGCCTTCCGCGACGACATCGCCGTGCACGCCGTGACCGGGTCGTGCCGCCCCCGCGTGCGGAAGGTGCTGCCGCTCCCCGGGGACGCCGCCGCGCAGTCGCGGCTGACGGTGGACTGGTCGAGGTGCGATGCACACGGGCTGTGCGCGCACCTGGCCCCGGGGCTGATCCGGCTGGACCGGCACGGGTACCCGGAGGCGCCGGAGGTCACCGTCCCCGAACGCTTCGCGGAGGAGGCGGGCAAGGCCGTGGACATGTGCCCGGCGCTGGCCCTGCGGCTGTCGCCCGAGACACCGCCGCGGTAGGGGTGAGCGGCGGGGGTGCGGAATCGCGCAGCCCTACAGTGGCGGCATGGAGATGAGCCTGGATCACGTCAGTGTCATCGTCGAGGAGTACGATCCTGCGATCGAGTTCTTCACCAAGGCTCTGGGGTTCGAGCTGGTCGAGGACTCCCCCGCCTTGACGTCGGCCGACGGTCGGCCGAAGCGATGGGTCGTCGTACGTCCTCCCGGCGGGGGCACGGGGCTTCTCCTCGCGCGCGCCGACGGGGAACGCCAGACCGCGGCCGTCGGCGACCAGTGGGCAGGACGCGTGGGGCTCTTCCTGCGCGTAGACGACTTCGACAGTGCCTACGCGCGAATGGTCGACGCCGGGGTCCGCTTCGTAGGCGAGCCGCGAAGCGAGCCCTACGGGCGGGTGGCGGTGTTCCTGGACATCGCGGGCAACCGCTGGGACCTGCTGGGCTGAACACGTCCAGGGCCCAGACGCCGAGCACGACGACGGTGACGGTGGGGCGGCGGCCCAGCCACCTCGCATTCCGCCGACCCGGCGCCCGGCAAGCAGGGTTGGGCAACCGCCGCGGCTCACGAATCAGGCACGCGCCTACGAAGCACCGATGCCCCCGTTGCCCCCGTCGGCCCGGCCGTTCCCCCGGCCACCGGTTGCCTCCCCCGACCCGTCGGCAGGGGCAACCGAGTCGGAGGACGGTTCCTCGGGGCCGACCGCCTCGCGCAGGGCGCGCAGGCCGTAGTGGAGCCGGGACTTCACCGTGCCCGGCGGGACCCCCATCTCCTCGGCGGCCTCGCCCACCGACAGGTCCCTCAGGTAGACGAGCACCAGCGCCTCACGGTGGTGCTCGGCGAGGACCGGCAGCACCTGGGCGAGCACCAGGGCCGACAGGGTCGGCTCGGAGGCGTCCGGCACCGACGGGTCCTCGCCCCGCTCGGCCTCGACCTCCGCCGGGCGGGTGCCGCGCTGGCGGCGGTCGTCGATGACGATGCGGCGGGACACGGTCATCATCCACGCCCACAGCTCACCGCGCTCCCTGCTCAGGCCGTCGGCGCGGCGCCAGGCGCGCAGCGCGGCCTCCTGGAAGACGTCCTCGGCCCATTGCTCGTCGCCGCCGGTCAGCAGGCGCACGTTTCGCAGCAGGGGGGCGCGGAACTCCCGGTAGAGCAGTGCGACGAGCTCGTCGCCGCGCCCGCCGACCGCCGGTCCGTCCGCGCCCGCCCCGCCCCCGGGTCCGGCGGATCCGCGCACAGGGACATGGTCACCGATGAACCATGATCAGGTACACCGATCGGGCGAATCGGCACCAGCGGCACGGTGACACCGTCCGGGCCTAAACACCCGAATGGGCGTCGCCGCGGATCCGCAGCCGCGCCGGGAGCGGCGCGTCGGGCGCCGGGCGCCCCACCCGCCCCGACAGCACCGGGTGTGCGGCCCCGGTGCACTCCGGGACGGTCGACGGGATGCCGTGCCAGGTCAGGAATCCCAGGAGCGCGAAGAGGTAGGCCTCCTTGGCGTCGGGGTCCACGCCCAACGCCTCCGAACCCCGGACCGGGACGGGCACCAGCGCCGCTCGCAGGGTCTGCATCAGGCCGTGGTTGTGCACGCCGCCCCCGGAGGCCACCACCTCGCCCACGCCGTGGGCCTTGCAGGCGTCGGCGATGGTCACGGCGGTCAGGTCGGTCAGCGTGGCGAACACGTCGTCCCAGGAGGCGTCCACCCCCGCGAGCGCGCGCTCCAGGTAGGCGGTGTTGAACAGCTCCTTGCCGGTGGTCTTGGGGGCGGGCCGGGCGAAGTAGGGCTCCGCGAGGAGGCGCTCCATCAGCTCGGGCACCACGCGGCCGCGGAGGGCGCGCTCCCCTCCGGCGTCCATCCGCCCGGTGCCGGGCGCCAGCTCGGCGGCGGCGTCGAGGAGGGCGTTGCCCGGGCCGGTGTCGAAGGCGGTCGGCGGGGCGTCCGGGGAGACGACGGTCAGGTTGGCGATGCCGCCGATGTTCAGGGCGGCGGCGGGGGCACCCAGGCCGGAGAGCCAGAGGACGTCGAAGACCGAGGCCAGCGGCGCGCCCTGGCCTCCCGCCGCGATGTCGGCGGCGCGCACGTCGGAGACGACGGGCAGGCCGGTGGCCTCGGTGATCCAGGCGGGCTGGCCGAGCTGGAGCGAGCCCTGGACGGCGCCGTCCTCGACCCAGTGGTAGAGCGTCTGGCCGTGCGAGACGGCGAGGTCGGCGGTGCCGCCGGGGCACAGTTCGGCCATGGCGGTGCGGGCGGCGTCCGCGAAGGCGCGCCCGATGCCGGTGTCGATCCGGCAGACCTGTTCGAGGGTGGTCGTGGCGGGCGGAAGGGCGGCCAGCACCTCGTCCCGGACGGCGGGCGGGTAGGGGGCGGTGAGGTGGCCGAGCGGATCGAGGCGGACCTCGTCGCCCTCCAGCCGAAGGTCGGCCACGGCGGCATCGATGCCGTCCACCGAGGTCCCTGATGAGAGTCCGATGACGATCACGGACACCACCTCCGGGGACCGTCATTCCCCGCTTCCCGGAACCGACGCTCCGGAACCGCGTGTAGGCGGGAGGCGGGGCCACGGACCGCTCGGGGGAGGGCACAGGCCACTCGCGGGGACGAACCACCACCCGGGGCCAACCACCACCCGG
>NZ_ANBH01000295.1 GCF_000341185.1 Nocardiopsis chromatogenes YIM 90109 | reverse complement strand
AGGCGCTCCGCGCCTCCGGCCCGCCCCCCCTCTCACGCCCCTTTGAGCTTGGCCCAGGCCTTGCGCATGCCCTTGAGCCAGCGGTCCCGGTCCTGGGCGCGGCGGAGTTCGTAGTCGGCGGCCTCGGGGTGGGGCAGGATCAGGAACCGCCCGTCGCGCAGGGCCGCCGCCACGGCCTGGGCGACGTCCTCCGGCTCCAGGTACTCCCCGCCCAGGCGGGTGGAGGCCGAGGCCCCATCCCCGGCGGTCATGGCGGTGTTCACCCCCTGAGGGCACAGGCACGACACCCCGATGCCGTCGTCGGCGTGGCGGATGGCCAGCCACTCGGCCAGTGCCACCGCACCGTGCTTGGTCACCGTGTAGGGGGCGGTGTCGAGGTTGGTCAGCAGCCCGGCGGCGGACGCGGTCACCATGAAGTGGCCGCCGCGGCCCGCCATTCTCGGGAACAGGGCGCGCGCCGCATACACGTGCGCCATGACGTGCACCCGCCAGGACAGGTCCCATTCGGCATCGTCGCCCAGGCCCACGCCCGCGCCGACACCGGCGTTGGAGCACCACAGGTCGATCGGCCCGACCCGGTCCCAGACGCGGTCGACGGCGGCGGCGACGGCCGACTCGTCGGCGACGTCGAACGCCTCCCAGGAGGCGTTGGGGCCGAGTTCGTCGGCGGCCGCGCGGGCGCGATCGGCGTCCCGGTCGGCGATGACGACGTGCGCCGCGCCGTCGGCGAGCAGCCGGGCGGCGACGGCGCGGCCGATGCCTCCGGCGGCGCCGGTGACGACCGCGTTGGTTCCGGGGACGGAGAAGGGTCCGGGCACGGGGGCTCCTCGGGGGCGTGGTCGGCGGCCGGGCGGCGGGGGTCAGGCGGAGGGGGCGAAGACCAGGCGGCCGACGGTCGATCCGTCGGCGAGCCGCTGCACCCCGTCGGCCAGGCCGCCGAACCCGACGCGCTCGCTCACCAGCGGCTTGACCAGGCCCTTGTCGGCGAGCTCGGTGAGGCGGCGGTGGGCCTCGGGGATCAGCTCGGGCGCGCGGCGCTGGTACAGGCCCCAGTGCAGGCCCAGCAGCGAGTAGTTCTTGATCAGCACGTGGTTGAGCGCCTGCTCGGGGATGGTCCCGGAGGCGAAGCCGATGATCACGATCCGGCCCTCGAAGGCGATGCACTTGGTGGAGCGGGCGAAGGAGTCGCCGCCGACCGGGTCGAAGACCACGTCGGCGCCGCGTCCGCCGGTCTCGGCCTTGACGACCTCGACGAAGTCCTCCGCGCGCCGGTCGACCACGACGTCGGCGCCCAGCTCAGCGGCGACGCGGGCCTTGTCCGGGCCCCCGGCCACGCCGATGACCCGGGCGCCCGCGGCCTTGGCGAGCTGGACGGCGGCGCTGCCCACGCCTCCGGCGGCGGCGTGCACCAGGACGGTCTCGCCGGGCTGCAGGGCGGCGCGGCGGTGCAGGGCGAACCAGCCGGTCTGGTAGCCGATGAACAGGGAGGCGGCCTCGTCGTCGCCGAGGGCGTCGGGGGCGGGGAAGACCGCGTCGGCGGGCATGAGGGCGTACTCGGCGAAGGCCCCGTCGGGGAGGGCGGCACCGCCGAGGACGCGGGTGCCGGGGGGCGGGGCGTCGGTTCCGGGGCCCGCCTGGACGACCTCGGCGCACAGCTCCACGCCCGGGGTGAAGGGCGGATCGGGCTTGACCTGGTAGGTGCCGCGGCACAGCAGGGCGTCGGGGAAGTTGACCGCGGCGGAGCGCACGCGGACGAGGACCTGTCCTTCCGCCGGCTCAGGGCGGGGGGTGTCCTCCACCTGCAGGACGTCCGCGGGCTCGCCGGGACCGTGTACGCGCAACGCCTTCACTGCCGCCTCCGCCATCTCCGTAGATACCAACCGGTCGGTAATCGTCGACGGCCAGTGAACCGCGCCCCCGGGCACGCGGTCAAGGGTCGGAAGACGCCCGCAAGTCAACCGGAGGGCTGCCGCGAAGGGAAGGGGCCCACTCGGCGGCTCCGTCGGCCATCCGGCGCGTGGGGGCCGCCCTGACGGGCGGCGGTCAGCGGATACCCCGCTCATGGGCCCCGGCCGGGCTGAACCGGCCCCCAGAGTGTGAGGCGGAGGGGCGGCGACGACGGAGGTCGGCAGCCCTCGCTGCAGGTAGGGCCACCGACGTCCGTCATCGCCGCCCGCTGCCTCGCTCTCCGCCGACCCGCCGACCCGCCGGGCGGCCGATGCCGGTGAGCGGAGTACCCGCCGGGCCGCCGCCCCCACCGCCCCGGTCAGCCGGTCGGCCAGTCGACCGGTCGGCGTCAGCGGACCACGACCACCGGGCCGTGCGCGCCGTGGAGGACGGATTGGCTCACCGAGCCCAGCAGCAGGCCCCGGAAGCCGCCCCTGCCCCGTGAACCCACGACGATCAGGTCGGCCGGGGACGCCTCCTCCAGCAGGGCCACCACCGGGTGCGCCCGCACCGTGCGCACGTCCACCACCACCTTGGGGTGCCGGGCGCGCAGGTCCTGAATGGCGGCCTCGGCTGTACGCCGCGCCGCCGCCTCCACCGCCTCGTCGTCGAAGGCCTCCGGCGGCACCGGCCCCACCGACGAGGCGAACGCCGCCATCGGCTGCCAGGCGCAGATCGCCACGACCTCCGACCCGCTCCGCTCGGCCTGGCGGAACGCGAACTCCAGCGCCCGCCCGCCGGTCTCGGAGCCGTCCACGCCCACGACGATCCGCCCGCGCCGCCCCTCGGCGGTCTCGTGGTGCTTGGGCAGCACCACCGTGGGCACCGGCGACTTGGCCGCCAGCTCCACCCCCACCGATCCCACGAAGGCCGAAGCGAGCCCGCCGAGCCCGCGCGACCCCACGACCACGCAGGCCACCGCGGGCTCCGACGCGGCCTCCAACAGGGCCTGCGCCGGACGCTCCTCCACCTCACGGGTCTCCACCGACAGCTCCGGGAACAGCCGCAGCACCCAGTCCCGGGCGTACGCCAGCAGCGCGCGGGCATCGTGCTGCCGCGGCGACTCCTCGCCGTCCCCGTCGCCGCCGTCCCCGCCCCTGCGGATCAGCTCACCGAACGGCCCCTCGGAATCCGGCGGCCACACGGCGGTGACGATGCGGACGCCGAGTCCGTAGGTCATCGCCTGATTGGCCGACCATTCCAGCGCGTACCGGCTGGAGTCGGAACCGTCCACACCGACGACCACCCAGCGCGGGTCCTCTCCGGTGTCCATATCGCCTGCCTCGCTCTCCGTCGAGCCGGTCGGGTCCTGCCCGGCCGCCCGCGCCGCCGGCGCGGGCGGCCACCCCGGTACCTACCCCGGCAGGCCCCGGGGCAGCCGGGCCGAAGGCTGTCCCGTCCGTCACCCTTCCTGCTCACCGCGGCGACGGCGGCCGTGTCCTCTTACCGTCGTCTCACCCGGATGGGCGACCATGTCCTCCATGACGTCCGCCAGTGCCCCCGCCGGTCGCGTGCTCCTCGCCGACGACGACCGCGCCATCCGCGAGTCCCTGGAACGCGCCCTCATGCTGGAGGGCTACGAGGTCCTGACCGCCGAGGACGGCGTGCAGGCGCTCACCGCCGCGCACGCCGAACCGGTGGACCTGCTGGTGCTCGACGTGATGATGCCCGGGGTCGACGGGCTGGGCGTGACCCGGGTGCTGCGCGCCGAGGGCGACCGGCGGCCCATCCTCATGCTGACCGCGCGGGTGGAGACCTCCGACCGGGTGGCCGGGCTCGACGCGGGCGCCGAC
Organism: Nocardiopsis chromatogenes YIM 90109; assembly: GCF_000341185.1. Classification (GTDB taxonomy): domain Bacteria; phylum Actinomycetota; class Actinomycetes; order Streptosporangiales; family Streptosporangiaceae; genus Nocardiopsis_A; species Nocardiopsis_A chromatogenes. The sequence goes on along the minus strand of NZ_ANBH01000295.1, from coordinate 5,301 downwards.
GACTACCTGCCCAAGCCGTTCGAGCTGGACGAGCTGATGGCGCGCATCCGGGCGCTGCTGCGCCGCGCCGCCCCCGCCTCCGCCGACGACGGCGAGCGCCCCGAACCGGTCCTTCAGGTCGGCGACCTGCGGCTGGACCCGGCGGCGCGGCGCGTGTGGCGGGCGGGGCGCGAGGTGGAGCTGTCCAAGACCGAGTTCGACCTGCTGGAGCTGCTGGCGCGCAACGCGGGGATCGTGCTCGACCACCCCACCATCTACGACCGCATCTGGGGGTACGACTTCGGGCCGGACTCCAAGAACCTCGCCGTCTACATCAGCTACCTGCGGCGCAAGCTGGACGCGCCGGACGCGCCGCCGCTGATCCAGACCGTGCGCGGGGTCGGCTACACGCTGCGCCCCCAGGAGGGCTGAGGAGATGCGCGAGCGGCTGGCGGTGCTCAGGCGGCGCGCGGCGGTGATCGCCCGGCACGCGGCGTCGCCGGAGCGGTGGCGGCTGGGCACCAAGTTCGCGGTGGCCTTCGCCGTGGTCGCCGCGGCCGCCAGCCTGCTCACCGGCACCCTGGCCTACAGCACGGCGTCGGTACTCATCCGCACCGACGCCCGGGACCAGTTCCAGGCCACCGCCGAGCGCCTGGCCGCCGACGTCAGCCGCCCCACGGCCGAGCTGAACGCGGGGCAGACCCTCACCTTCCTGCACTCGGACGACTTCACCTACCAGGGGGTGACCGCCAGCGGGTCGGTGGCCGTCCCGATCGGGGCCGACCGGTCGATCGAGGTGCTGCCCGTGCGCGACGACGACCGGGCGGTGGCGGCGGAGCAGAAGGCCGGGCTGGTGCACACCCGCGAGGACAGCGCGAACGGGGAGGACTACCGGATCGCCACGGTCTCCCTGGGCGGGGGCCGCGGCGCGGTCCAGATCGGCCAGCGGCTCTCCCCGATGGAGCGGATGCTGGACGTGCTCGCACTGCAGATCGCGGTGGCGGGCGTGGGCGTGCTGGTGGTCGCCGCCGGGGCCGGGTGGCTGCTGGCGCGGCGGGTCACCAAGCGGCTGGTGCGCCTGACCGACACCGCCGAGCAGGTGCGCACGACGGGGCGGCTGGACCTGGTGGCGCCGGAGGGCGGCGCGTCCCCGGACGAGGTCGGACGCCTCGGCCGGGCGTTCAACGCGATGCTGACCCGGCTGGCGGGGGCCGAGGCCGAGCAACGGCGCCTGGTTCAGAACGCCTCGCACGAGCTGCGCACCCCGCTGACCAGCCTGCGCACCAACGTCAGCGTGATGCGCGCGTTCGACCGGCTGGGACCCGACGCCCAGCAGCGGCTCGTGGACGACCTGCAGGGGGAGACGCGGGAGCTGTCCAAGCTCGTCGACGAGCTGGTGCAGCTGGCGACCGGGACCCGCGAGGACGAGGCGGCCGCGGACGTGGAGCTGGGGCCGCTGGCCGAGCGGGTGGCCGACCGGACCCGGCGGCGGACGGGCCGGGAGGTGGCGGTCGACGCGGACGGGAGCATGGTGCACGGGCGCCCGACGGCGCTGGAGCGCGCGCTGTCCAACCCGGTGGAGAACGCGGCGAAGTTCGACGCGGAGAGCGGCGGGCCCATCGAGATCGTGGTCCGGGACGGCCGGGTGGAGGTACGCGACCGGGGCCCGGGGATCGCCCCGGAGGAGGTGGACCACGTCTTCGAGCGGTTCTACCGGTCGGACGCCGCCCGCGCGCTGCCGGGGTCCGGGCTGGGCCTGTCCATGGTCAAGGAGATCGTGCACGCCCACGGGGGGACGGTGTTCGCCGCCAACCGCGAGGGGGGCGGGGCCGTCATCGGATTCACCCTGCCCACCGTGGAGCGCTGAGGGACGGGGACGGCGTCCGAGGGACCTCCGTCCGAGGGACCTCCGACGGGCGTGACCGCCATCGGCGGCCGCGGCCGTCGACGCGGTGCCGTCTGTGTCCGACCAGTGCGTGTGCGTCCGGCCAGGTCGGCGCAGTCGTCCCGGCTCTGGGCCGGTCCGGGCCCACCTTCGGACCCGGCCGGCGGGCCCCGGTCGCACAGCGTCTCGGGGGGGGTGCCCGGCTGCCCGCCTGCCCGCGGCAGCGCTCCGGGACGTGTGACCGGGTCCCGCCTCACACCCGGAACGGAACAGGACGGGCCCGACGCCACGACGACCATGCTGACCTGGCCTGACAGAACCAGCCCTTCTCCGGGTGAACGCGCTCCGAGGGCCGCGTCCGCCGGAGTGGTGGAACCCTCCGATGCCGTCCGAACACGAGCGCCCGTGCCCGCCAGCCGCTCGGTGCTCATGGAGATGCCGACCCGAAATCGGTCACACCGCTCCGCAGGACGCGATCGCGTCGAAGGCGTGACCGCCATCGGCGGCCGCGCCCGCTCCCCGGCACCCGGCGAATGTCGCGCATATCACTCCCCCGCGCTCGGGCGGCCGCCCCGGCATGTCCGGAACCGGCGAACCGTCGGGCGCCCCGAAGCCCCGCAGGGAGCGGCACGGGTACGCACCGCCTCCGGACGCGATCCGTCCCCTTCGTGCACACGTAGATCCATGCTCTGCAGTAATCTCGACACGCCCTCGTCTGCACGGCGTCCCCCGCCCCAGACCCCCGAGGTCCATCCCGGCGGCGAGGGCGGTGAAGGGCGATACGACGCAGACCCGCGGTGGGAACCCCCTCCCCGGGCGGGCGCCGCGCGCCACGCGAGCACCTGGACACGAAGGGCGGGATCGATGACGTGGGCCGTCGCCGCGGCGCTGTCCGGGGCGTTCTCCGTCGCCGCCGGCGCCGCCGTGCACGACCGTGCGCTGCTGACCGCCCCCATCCGCGGCATCGGACAGCTCGCCCTGCTGCGCGCGCTGCTGCGCATGCCCCTGTGGTGGCTCGGCACCCTCCTGACGATGGGCGGCATCGTCGCGCACCTGTGGGCGCTCACCCAGGCGCCCCTGGTGGTGATCCAGCCGATCGGCATCACCGGCCTGCTGTTCGCCGTCGTGCTCTCCGCCGTCTTCCGGCGGCGCCGCCCCAGCCCCGCGCAGGTCCTGGGGTCGTTGGCGGTCAGCATCGCCCTGGCCGGGCTCCTGACCACCGTCCCGCACGCGCAGGGCCGCACCCCCGACGCGATGGGCCTGTCCGAGATCGCCGTGATCGCGGTCGGCGCCATGGCGCTGTGCGTGGCGGTGGGGCGCACCCGGCGCGGCGCCCTGCGCGCCGGATCCTTCGCCCTGGCCAGCGGCATCGCCTACGCCGCCACCTCGGCCTTCGGCCGGGTGATCGGCATCGCCGCGCTGTCCGACCCGTTCGCCGCGCTGCAGCCCATGACCATGGTCGCCGTCGGCATCGGCCTCACCGGCGGCCTGATCATGCAGAACGCCTACCGCACCGACCACTTCACCCTGGCCTACGCCACCCTGATGCTCAGCGACCCGATCGCGGCCACCTTCATCGGCGTGGCCTACTTCGGCGAGCGGCTTCCCACCGACCCGGCGCACGCCGTGGTCGCGGCCGGGGCGGCGGTGCTGGGCGCCGTGGGCGTGGTGACCCTGGCCCGCGCCTCCGGCCCGCAGCAGCCCGCACGGACCGGTCAGCCGCCGCGCAGCGACGACCTCAGCGCCACGTCGGCGTAGATCCGCTCGAAGCGGTCCAGCGAGCGCTCGTGGTCGTGCCGGGCGGCCATCGCGCGGCTCTCCGCCCCCATCCGGGCCCGCTCCTCAGGCGAGGCGAGGATGGCGCTCAGGTACTTGGCGAGGTCGTCGGAGCTTCCCGGCTCGTAGAGGTAGCCGTTGCGGCCCTGCTCCACCAGGTGCGGCAGGGCCATCGCCTCGGCGGCCACCACCGGCAGCCCGCTGGCCATCGCCTCCAGGGTGGCGATGGACTGCAGCTCCGCTATCCCGGCGATCGCGAACACGTCCGCCGCCCGGTACACCAGCGGCAGGTCCGCGTGCGGCACGAAGCCCAGGAAGCACACCCGGTCGGCCACGCCCTCCTCCTCGGCCAGGCGCTCCAGGGCGCCCCGCTGGGCGCCCGTCCCGGCCAGCACGAGCTGCGCCCCGTCGACGGTGGTCCGCCGCACCGCGCGGACCAGGTCGCCGATGCGCTTCTCCTCGTCGAGGCGGCCGACGAAGGCGAAGGTGGGCCGGTCGGGGATGCCGAGCCGTTCCCGCAGGGCCGCACGCGGCGCGCCGTCGGCGGGCGGGTGGAAGCGGCGCAGGTCGATGCCGCAGGAGACGGCCTCCACCGGGCGGGCGAAGCCCTGGTCGAGGAGGAGCTGGGCGGCGGTGGGGGTGGGCGTGGTGACGTGCTCGGCCCCCTGCAGCGCCCGGCAGAAGTCGCGCCAGGCCATGCGGCCGACGGGGCGGCGCAGCGCCTCGGGCACGAACAGGTAGTTGAACAGGTTCTCCGGCATGAAGTGGTTGGTGGCCACGACCGGCACCCGGTGCCGCCGTGCGGCGGCCATCAGCAGGCGGCCGACGACGAAGTGGTTCTGCACGTGCACCGCGTCCGGGCGCACCCGCCGGATCAGCCGGTCGAGGTGGCCGGGGGCGCCCGGCGGCAGGGCGAGCCGCACGGTCTCGTGGACCAGTGAGGACATCGAGCGCAGCCGGTGCTCCACGACCCCGTCCACGCGGGCGGTGTGCGGGGGACCGTCCGGGGACTGGCACACCACGTGCACATCGTGCCCGCGCGCGGCCAGGCCGCGGGCGAGGCGGGCGGTGAAGTAGGCGGCGCCGTTGACGTCGGGCGGGTAGGTGTCGGTGCCGATGAGCACGCGCAGGCGCTCGGGGCGGGGTTGGGGAGGCCGCTCACGGGTGGCGGCGGAAGCGGGTGCGGCCATCTCGGCCCTCCTGGGGGTGTGCGCGGTCGCGCATGCCGGACGGACCGGGCCCCTGGCCGCCAGGACGGCCGGAACCCGGGTGGTCCCGGGGACGATACTCCGGGCGGTCCGCCGCGCGGTCCCGGTTCGGCGTCCATGTTGCCGAGTGTTTACCCGCGCCGGCGGGCATTCACGGCGAACCCGTGGAAAACAGTGGGCGGCGACTGCGGATGAGGAAGGAATCCGCAGGTCGCCGCCGACGGCCGAATCCGGCCGTACCCCCGTGGAAGGGGTTATCGCCCCCTTCCGAGAGGTCAAACGCACAGCACGGGGAAAAAGTTTCACGAGGGGCGACAGATCGGCCGAACCTTCGTTTTCCGCTCGCACTTTCGTCATTCGATGTTCGGACGGCGACCAAGCGACGGGGGCCCTCCGGGAGGCGGCGGCTGAGCCGGTGCCCCGCTCGCGCCGCCGCCGTCCGTCTCCCCTGCA
>NZ_ANBH01000294.1 GCF_000341185.1 Nocardiopsis chromatogenes YIM 90109 | reverse complement strand
CCCCCCCCCCCCCCCCCCCCCCCCCCGCCGTTCTTCTCTCTTCTCTTGGTCCGACCCGGCCCGAACCGGTCCGCGTCCAGCCCGCGTCCGGTCCGCGCCGGGTCGGCGTTCGGACGACGGTGCCCGGTCGGCTCAGCCGCCGATGCTGTCGGCGGACTGCGCCGCCAGCTTCACGTCGATCTCCTGCTCCTTGCCGTCGCGGGTGATCCCCAGCTTCACCGTCTCCCCCGGCTGCTTCGAGCGGATCTTCGCGATCAGTGCGTCCGGGCTGTCCACCGCGTCACCGTCGACGGAGGTCACCACGTCGCCGCCCTTGAGGCCGGCCTCGGCCGCCGCCCCGCCCTTGGACGTGTCCACGATGCGCACACCGCCCCTGTCGGCCGCCACGGTGGCGTCGATCGCCGCGTAGTCCGCGCTGCCCTGGTCGATGAGCTGCTCGGCGATCGGCTTGGCCTGGTTGATCGGGATCGAGAAGCCCAGCCCGATCGAGCCCGGCTCGCCCTGCCCGCCCGAGGAGGTCCCGGCGATCGCCGTGTTGATCCCGATCACCTCGCCGTTCATGTTGATCAGCGGCCCGCCGGAGTTGCCCGGGTTGATCGGGGCGTCCGTCTGGATCGCGTTGATCACCGTCGAGGTCTGCACCCGGTCCTGCCCCTGTTCGGGCGTGCCCAGGCCGAACGGGTCCTGCTGCCGCTCCTGCCCGCCGTCCACCGTCCCGGTGTTCACCGGCCGGTCCACGGCGCTGACCACGCCGGAGGTGACCGTCCCGGACAGCCCCAGCGGCGACCCGATCGCGACCACGTCCGCGCCGACCTCGACCTTGTCGGAGTCGCCGAAGGTCGCGGGGGTCAGCCCGCTCACCCCCTTGGCCTTGATCACCGCGATGTCGGAGACCTCGTCCGTGCCGACCACGCGCGCCTCGGCGTCCGAGCCGTCGTTGAACCGCACCCGGACGCTGTCGCCGCGCGCCCCCGCCACCACGTGGGCGTTGGTGAGGATCTGCCCGTCGGAGCTGATCACCACCCCGCTGCCGCTCCCGCTCTCGGTCTCGATGGACACCACGCTCGGCAGCACCTTCTCGGCGACCTCGCTGACGTTCCCGGACGACACCGAGCCCGCGGTGCCGCCGGTCAGGGAGCTGACCGGGGAACTCGACCCCCCGGTGAGGTAGGTGGTGGCCACGGCCGCCGCGGGCCCCACGATGAGGCTGGTGACCAGCGCGGTCGCGGCGGCGATCGCCACCGGGCCGGGGCGCTTGCGCTTGCCGCCCGCCCCCTCGGGGCCACCGGGACCGGCCGGGCCGCCCCCTTCGGCGCCCCCGAACGGCGGAACCGCGCCGGGCCCGCTCGGCGGGACCGCTCCCCCGCCGCCGATCCCGGGCTGCGGGGCGGTGTGCTGGGGTCCGGTGTGCTGCGTCTGGTGGGCGCCGGGGG
>NZ_ANBH01000293.1 GCF_000341185.1 Nocardiopsis chromatogenes YIM 90109 | reverse complement strand
GGGGGGCCCGCCCCCCCGCCGCCGATCCCGGGCTGCGGGGCGGTGTGCTGGGGTCCGGTGTGCTGCGTCTGGTGGGCGCCGGGGTAGGGCTGCCCGGCGTAATGGGCGGCGGGGTACTGCGGGGCGGGGGCCCCGCCCGCGGGCGCGCCGAAGGCGCCCGCGCTCGTGACGTGGCCGTGCTGCCCGTGCTGTCCGTGCTGCCTGTGGGGTTCGCCGGCCTGGGCCCGCATGCTCCACGCACCGGCGCCGGGAGGGGACCACGGCCCGGCCTCGGCGGGCGTCCGGATCTCCGGGGCGGTGTGCCCGGTCGGGGCCGCCCCACCGGGGGCGGGCGAGGTCTGCTGCTGCGCCGCCTGCCCGGCACCGGCCTCCTGACCGGCCCCGTGCGGCGCCTCCGCCTCGGGAGCGCCTTCCGAAGCGCCTTCCGGGGCGCTCTCCGGTGCGCCGTCGGCCGCGGTCGCGGACACACCGCCGGTCTCGGGGGTCTCCGGGGTCTCGTCGGTCCGGGGCTCCTCGCCCGGTCCCTCTCGCCTGTCCTCCGCGCTCATCCGATTCCTCCGGCTTCTCGTCCGTGTTGCGATGAGTATCGGCGCCCGGGGTTAGAGCCCGGTGAGACGGCGCCTAGGTGCGGTTTCGAGGTCGGATCGGCGCGTCGTCCCCATTCGGACCCCATCGTGGCGGAACATGGTCATTGCCTCCCTCACGAGGTCCACCGCGTGGCCGCCTGCCAACCCGAGATGTCCGATGGCCACGCGGTGCAGTCCCGGCGGTGCGCCGCTCACGCGGCTCGCCGTCAGTGCCCGCCCTCCGCATCACCGGTCTCCACCGGCAGCGACGCGTCGGCCCCCCACGCGCTCCAGGAGCCCGGGTACAGGCGCGCCCCGGTGAAGCCGGCGTGCTCCAGCGCGATGAGGTCGTGGCACGCGGTCACACCGGACCCGCAGTAGGCGGTGACCGACTCGGCCCCCTCGACGCCCAGCCTGGCGAAGCGCTCGCGCAGGCGCTCCGGGGAGGCGAACCGGCCGTCGGGTCCGAGGTTCCCCTGCCACTCCGCACTGCGCGCCCCGGGGATGTGGCCGGGCCGCGCATCGACGGGCGCGGGCTCCTCCCCCGTGTAGCGCACGCGCGCGCGAGCGTCCAAGAGGAGTCGGCCGTAGGGACGCGCCTTCAGGTCCTTCAGTTCCTCCGTGGTGGCGACCCGCTCGGCCGGCCACGGGACGGCCGTGCGCGTGCGCGGCTCGCGGCGCACCTCCTCCGTCTCCAGCGGGCCGTCCCACGCCTGGATGCCGCCGTCGAGGACGGAGGCCGGGGAACCCAGCGCGCGCAGCATCCACACCAGCCGCGCGGCGATGGACCCGCCCGCGTCGTCGTAGGCGACGACCTCCGTGGCGTCGCCGATACCGAGCCGCCCCAGCGCTTCGGCGAACGCCTCGGGCGTCGGCAGCGGGTGGCGCCCGCCCTCCGGGGTCGGTTCGGAGGACAGGTCCGTGTCGACGTCGGCCCAGACCGCCCCGGGCAGGTGCCCGGACAGGTAGGCCGCGTGCCCGTCCCGTCCGTCGAGGTACCAGCGCACGTCGACGACGGCCAGTTCTCCGCCCTCACGCAGGCGTTCGGCCAAGCGCGCGGGCGAGACGACGGGCGGAACGGAAGGGTGGTCACTGCGCGGTTCGCTCATGGGACCACCCTAGGATGGCGCTCCCTCAGGCCGCCTGCGCCTTCTCCGCCGTCCGGCCCTTTTCGACGTGCCGCAGCCAGAGCATGCCCAGCACGGGCAGGACCAGCGGGATGAACAGGTAGCCGCTGCCGAAGCGCGACCACACGGTGTCGTCGGGGAACGCCGCCGGGTCCAGCAGGCTGAGCGTGCCGACGGCCAGCACGCCGCACAGCTCGATCGCGCAGGACACCATGGCGACCCGGTGGGAGGTGCGCCCGCTGCGGGCGATCCCCACGGTCGCGATGATGTAGATGATGCCCGCCACCAGCGACAGCAGGTAGGCGAGGGGCGCCTCCTGGAACCGGGTGGCGATCTGCACGCCCGCGCGTGCCGTCGCGGCGAGGGCGAACAGGGCGTAGAGCGCGACCAGGACACGGCCGGGCCCGGAGCGGCTGGCGGCGTTCGCGGAGGCGGTGCTCTCAGACAACGGGCGGGTTCCAGATCTGGTCGAGCCGGACCATGAGGACCGGGAGGATGAAGCACGCGACGGAGATGACGGCGGGCCCCCACCGGCTGCGCTCCATGAACCCCCACACGGCGCATGCCGGGGGCAGGAGCACCACGGTGGCCAGGTACCCCACGAGCGTCGCCGGTTCGGCGGGCGGGTCGCCGCCCGCCCAGACCACCGTGGAGACCACGGCCTGGGCGATGGTGAGCAGCCACAGCACGCCCATCCCGACCAGGTGCGGCACGACCATGGGCCGGTCGCGGAAGGCCGAGACCATGCACCAGACCGCCATCGCCAGCGATACCAGCTGGATGGTGCTCGTCAGCCCCTCGACCACGTCCGCTCCCCAGTTCCCTGTTCCCGGTCGGCTCCGGCGCCCGTCCGTACCAGCGCGGATTGCTACTACATACGGTAGTACGGACGCGCCGGGCTCTGAACCGGGGCCGTCGGGCGCGGTCACGGCGCCCGGCGGAGGGGCGGCCCGCGCCTCCTACGCCCCGGAGACGTCCACCACGGCGGAGGAGTCGAGGCTGATGAAGTCCCGCAGCTCCAGCCTGTCGAGCTCGACCCCCTCGGGCACGTCGAAGATCAACTGGCCCTCGACTTTGTTGCCGGGGTTGATCTCGTTCAGGAAGCTGTCCGTGTCCGCCATGATCTCCGCGGCCGTGTCCGTGCTGTACTCCTTGCCGTCCACGTCGACCAGCTTCTGCGAGGAGGAGTCGAAGTAGCCGGACTCGTCCCCGATGTTCTCGACGGTGACGTCCACGACGACGTACCGGCCGTCCGGCGTCTCCGTCACGAACCCGGACTCGTCGGAGACCTCCGTGACACCGGTGTCCACCCCGGTGACGGTGAACGCGAACGCCCCGGACTCCACGGTGTCCCCGATCGCCGCGGGCTCCTCCTCTCCGGATCCGCCGCCGTCCGAACCGCCGCCCGATCCCTCCGCACCTCCGTCGTCTCCTCCGCCGCCGGACGGGTTCGCGGACCCGTCCGAGTCGGGCGACGAGGAGACGAGCAGTGCCACGCAGCCCCCGATGAGCAGGAGGAATCCGAGGGCTGCGGCCAGACCGCACCCGAGTCCGATCTTGGCTCCGGTGGACATGCCGCGGTTCGGCGGCTGGGGCGGGGGCGGAGGCGGGGGAACGTTGCCGTAGACCATTGACGTGCTTCTTTCCGATGGGGGACGTGCGGTTACGACACTGCCGTGTCGGAGGCCCATCGGGGGGCGTTTTCACTGAAGCGGTCCGGTCCCGGTCACCGGGTGGCCCCTGTGCAGCGGTAGGTCGCACGAGAATGAGGGAAGCGGGCGGGGTCGCCCCCGCCCGCTCCGGTCGTGTCGGCGGTCGTGTGCGTGGTCGTCCCGGTGGAGCCGACCCGCTCCGTCACAGCAGGCCGTACACCCAACCGCCGAGGACGCCGCCGACGACGCCGCCCGCGAGCGGGCCCGCGATGGGGACCCACGAGTAGCCCCAGTCCGAGCCGCCCTTGCCCTTCAGGGGAAGGAGCTGGTGGACGATGCGGGGCCCCAGGTCACGTGCCGGGTTGATGGCGTAGCCGGTGGGCCCGCCGAGGCTCATGCCGATGCCGACCACGCCCAGGGCGACGATGAGCACGCCCACTCCGGACAGCGCCAGCTCCTTGTTCTGCCCGGTGGCGGTGACGATGAACAGCAGGGCGGCGGTGGCGATGAACTCGGTGAGGAAGTTCGCCCCGGGATTGCGCACCTCCGGCTCGGTGGAGAAGATCCCCAGGAACGGGCCGTCGGAGTTCTTGAACTGGCTCAGGTAGACCAGCCACGTCAGGGTGGCGCCGATGATCGCGCCGAGCATCTGGCCCAGGACGTAGACCGGAACGGTGGCCCACTCGCCGTTCGCCGCGGCCAGGCCGAAGGTGACGGCCGGGTTGATGTGCCCGCCGGACAGCGGCAGCGCGAAGTAGGCCCCCGCCATGACGCCGAAGCCCCACCCGAAGGTGATCAGCACCCAGCCCCCGCCGTGCGCCTTGGACTTGTTCAGGACGTGGGCGGCGACCACGCCGCAGCCGAAGAGGACGAGGATCGCCGTTCCGAACAGCTCTCCGAAGAAGATCGTCGTCGTAGTCACCGTCGCCTCCGATCGCACCGGTGGAAATACCGGACGGATACCCCTTCCGGCCCGTGATCACCATCCCGGAAAGCGCGCTCACCCGCCGATTTATCCCATCGTTACCGCTGGTCGCGCCCGATCGGCGGCCCGCGGACCGGTCGTGCACCGCGCCGTTTCCCCGGCCGGGAAAGCGGAGAAAGGAGGATTGCCATCCCTCTTCCCCGCGAGTATCATCGCTTCTTCGCGGCGGAAGTGCACCACGGCACACCGACGCGCAGAGGATCGGAACGAACCGGCTGGCGCCACGGCGCGCCGGGGCGGGACCCGCGCATCCGCCGCCCCGACGACCAGCCCGACCGATCCCGGGGAGTCCTCCGTGTCCTCCTGCACGCCTCCAGCACGCATGCCCGATTCCGCCGACCGTTCCGACGGCGGTTCCAGCGGCGGTCCCGCCGACGGCGGGGCCGCCGAACTCCGGGCGGAACGGCGCCACCTCGCCTCCTCCCGCGAGGCACTGCGCCGAATGCGCGAAGAAGTCCTCTCCACCGAGACGGCCCTCGGCGACGCCTCGGTCGACAAATACACCAACGCCGTTCTGCAGCGCGCACGCGAACGCCGCGCCGAAGCACTGGCCGAACTCCCGGACGCGCCCCTCTTCTTCGGCCGCCTCACCTACCCTCCAGGCGCCCTTTATGAGGCGGAACCCGGCGCCCCCTTCACCTCCACACGCACCCCCGGAGCCGACTTCGCCTATATCGGCCGCCGGAATGTGCGCGACACGTCGGGCGCCTCCATGGTCCTGGACTGGCGGGCCCCCGTCTCGGCGGCCTTCTACCGCGCCGGGCCGCAATCGCCCATGGGCGTGCTCTCCCGCCGCCGCTACGGGTTCGGCGCCGACGGCGCACTGACCGCGTTCGAGGACGAGGACCTCACCCTCCCCGAACCGGCCCCGGGCGACGCCGCGGCAGCGCTCCTGGCCGCGGAGATCGAGCGCCCCCGGACCGGCCCCATGCGGGACATCGTCGCCACCATCCAGCCCGACCAGGACGACCTGGTGCGCGCCTCCCTGGACACGAGCCTGTGCGTGCAGGGCGCCCCCGGAACCGGCAAGACGGCCGTGGGCCTGCACCGCATCGCGTACCTGCTCTACGCCGAGCGCGAGCGCCTGCGCCGCGAGGGCGGCGTGGCGATCGTCGGCCCGAGCAGCTCCTTCCTCTCCTATATCCGCAACGTCCTGCCCGCTCTGGGCGAGGCCGAGGCGGGCCAGCTCACCCTGGAGGAGTTGGCCGGCCGGGGCGCGCCCAAGGGCACCGACTCCCCCGAGGCCGCGCGCCTCAAGGGCGACGCCCGCATGGCCGAGGTCGTCTCCCGGGCCCTGTGGGCGCAGGTGCGCCCGATCGAGGAGACGCTTGTGGTGACGGTCGGTTCACGCAAGCACCGGGTGCCGCCGGAGGACATCGCGGAGATCGTCGACGGCATCCGCCGCCAGCGGGCCTCCTACGGCGCCGGGCGGGGCCTGCTCGCCCAGCGGCTGGGCGGCGCGGTGCAGAGCCTCATGGAGGCCTCGGGCGGCACCCCCGACGCGGGCACCCGCGGCCGCATGGCCCGCTCGCGCGAAGTCAAGGCCGCCGTCGCCGCCATGTGGCCCAAGGCCGACCCGGTCAAGCTCGTCTTCGGCCTGCTCTCCGACCCCGGCCTGCTGGCCCGCGCGGCCGAGGGCGTCCTGGACCCCGAGGAGCAGGCGGCCGTCCGGTTCCCCGGGCGCCCGCGCTCGGCGCGGTCCGCCCCCTGGTCCCCGGCCGACCTGGTGCTGATCGACGAGGCCGCGTGCCTGGTGCAGCGGCCCCCGTCGCTCGGCCACATCGTGCTGGACGAGGCGCAGGACCTGAGCCCGATGCAGTGCCGGGCGGTGGCCCGCCGCGTCCCGGCCGGGTCGGTGACGGTACTCGGCGACATCGCCCAGGGCACCGCCCCGGCGGCGGCCCGGACCTGGGCGGACCTGCTGCGCCACCTCGGCAAGGAGGACGCCCGGATGCAGGTCCTCAGCCGCGGCTACCGGGTGCCCGCGCAGATCATCGACTTCGCGGCGCGGCTGCTCCCGGAGATCGCCCCCGACCTGCCCGCCCCGAGCGCGGCCCGGCAGGCGCCCGGCGCCCTGCGCATCGAGGGCGCGCCCGCCGCCCGGCTCACCGGTGCCGTGCTGGACGCCTGCAAGCGCGCGCTGGACGACGAGGGGTCCATCGGCGTCATCGCGGCCGACGCCCGCCTCGACGGGCTCCACACGGCCCTGCGGGAGCACGGGATCGAGGCGGGCCACCTGGGCCGGGAACCGGACGCGCTGGAGGCGTACCGGGTCGCCTGCGTCCCCGCCTCGCTGGCCAAGGGCCTGGAGTTCGACACCGTCGTCGCCGTGGATCCCGCGGAGATCGCCGACGCCGAGGAGCGCGGGCTCAACCGCCTCTACGTGGTCCTCACCCGCGCGGTCAGCCGCCTGCACGTGGTGCACTCCCGACCGCTGCCCGAGCCGCTCGGTTGACGATCTCCCCGCCGGGGGAGAACGGGGGCACCCGGAACACCCACGGTTCCGGCCCGACCGCTGGAGAGCGCGATGGTCGATCAGTTGGAGATCGAGACGACGTTCGAGGTCGGTGCCGGGTTCTCCCTCCCCCGGCCGGCCGATCTCGCCCCGGGCGGCGTGGACGAGCAGAGGTACCGGCTCACGGCCACCTACTTCGACACCGAGGACCTGCGCCTCGCCGCCCGGGGGATCACGCTGCGCCGCCGCCTCGGCGGACCGGACGCCGGGTGGCACCTGAAGATCCCCTGGGGGCGCGACGGCAAGCGGGAGTTCCACGCGCCCCAGGGGTCGCACGCCGCCCGGATCCCCGCCCGGCTGGTCCGGCTGGCGGCGTCCGCCGCGCGCGGGGCCCCGCCGGCCCCCGTCGCCCGGATCACCACCGAGCGCACCGAACTGGGCCTGCTCGCCGACGGGGGCGGGCCGCTCGCACTCATCGCCGACGACCGTGTGCACGGCGAGGTCCTGGACGGCGGCGGCGACTGTGGCGGCGACGGCCGGGAGATCCGCTGGCGGGAGGTGGAGGCCGAGCTGGGGTCGGGCGACCGCGACCTCCTGGAGGCGATCGGCCGCCGCCTGCTGGACGCCGGAGCGCGGCCCGCGCGCACCGGCTCCAAGCTGCTGACGCTGCTGGGCGACAGGGTGCCCGCGCCACCCGAGCGCCCGTCGGGGGCCACCGCCGACGCCGCCGTCCGCGTCTACCTCTTCGACCAGGTCGAGCGCGTGCTCGAACTGGACCCGCGGGTGCGGCTCGGCGAGGAGGACGCGGTGCACCAGATGCGGGTGGCCACCCGCCGCATCCGCACGGTCCTGCAGGGGTTCCCGTCGGTCGTCGACCGCACGGCGGTCCGGGGCACGGCGGCGGCGCTGCGGGAGCTGGCCGCGTCCCTGGGGACCGCCCGCGACCTCGAAGTGCTGCGGGAGAGGTTCAGGGCGCGCTTGGCGGAGCTTCCGCCCCGCGCCGGAGGGGTGGCCCTGACGGCGGACTGGCTCGACGCATTCGACCGACGACTGCAGGAGGCGCGGCGCAAATCCGTGCGCGCGCTGGACGGGCCGGAGTACTTCGCCCTGCTCGACGAGCTGGACCGGCTGCGCACCGCGCCACTGACGGGGCGCCGCGCCGACGACCCGGCCCAGAAGGTGATGAAGGCCCAGCTCGGCGACGCGGTGGACCGCATGCGCACCCTCCACGAGCGCGCGCTGGCGGCCGGGCACGGGCCCGGCCGGGGCGAGGCGTGGCACGAGGTCCGCAAGGCCGCCAAGCGCGTCCGGTACACGGCCATGGCCGCCGAACCCGTACTGGGCAAGCGCGCCACCCGGCTGCGCCGCTGGACGGCCGCGCTCCAAGAGGTGCTCGGCGACCACCAGGACGGGGTCGCCGCCCTCCGCTTCATCGCGGTGTCCGGCGGGCGGATCGCGGGGGCCGCCCCGGACCGCGCATCGGCGTCGGCGACGCTGGCGGCCCTGGCGGGCGCGGAGACGGCGGCGGCGCCGTACCTGCTCGCCGAGGCCCAACGGGTATGGGAGTCGGGCCCGTCACACGGTCGCTGATTCCGGGGAGGAGGGACCCACACCGGCCATCATGAGGCCGACCTCCCCCAGATCATCGCCGGGTGGGCGGGCTCAGGCCGAGCGCTTCTCCAGGAGCGCGCCGTCCTGGTCCGTGCCGCCGTCCTGGGAGGTGTCCTCCACGGACCCCTGGTCCCCGTCGGACCCCGTGTCCACCGAGGACTCCGAGGACTCCGAGGACTCGGAGGATCCGGCCGCCTCCGCTCCGCCGCGCGCGCGGCGGGAGATCGTGCCCCGCCGGTCCACCGCGACGATCATCGGGGTCCCGGTCTCCGGGTCGGGCACCACCCGCACCGGCAGCCCGAACACCTTCTCCACCAGGTCGCCGGTGACGATCTCCGAGGGTTCGCCCTCGGCGACCACCGCGCCGTCCTTCATGACGATCAGGTGGGTGGCGTACCGGCACGCCTGGTTCAGGTCGTGCAACACCGCGACCAGCGTGTACTCGCGCTCGTGGTGCAGCTCCGCGCACAGGTCGAGCACGTCCATCTGGTGGGCGATGTCCAGGAAGGTGGTGGGCTCGTCCAGCAGCAGCAGCGGCGTCTGCTGGGCCAGCACCATGGCCAGCCACACCCGCTGGCGCTGCCCGCCGGACAGCTCGTCCACCATCCGGTCGGCGAGTTCGGCGACGCCGGTGGCCTCCATGGACTCGGTGATCACCGACTCGTCGGAGCGGGACCACTGGCGCAGCAGCTTCTGGTGCGGGTAGCGGCCGCGCGCCACCAGGTCGGCCACGGTGATGCCGTCGGGGGCCACCGACGACTGCGGCAGCAGGCCCAGCCGCCGCGCCACCTCCTTGGAGGGGTAGGACGAGATGAGCCTCCCGTCCAGGTGCACCGCCCCCGACTGCGGCTTGAGCATCCGGGACAGCGCCCGCAGCAGCGTGGACTTGCCGCAGGCGTTGGGGCCGACGATGACCGTGAAGGAGTTGTCCGGGATGCTGATCCCCAGGTCTCGGGAGATGACGCTCTGGTCGTAGGCGAGCGTCAGGTTCTCCCCCCACAGCCGGGACGGTTCGGGCATCGCGCTTTCTCCTGTGTGTGCGTCGTGTCGGGGGCGCTTGTCGTGTCGGGGGCGCCGGTCAGGCACGTCCGGTCCGCCATTCACGGTAGAGGAGCCAGACGAGGTAGCTTCCGCCGATGACCGCGGTCACCGCGCCCACCGGGAGCCGGGCCTCCCCCACCGCGTGCTGGGCGACCAGGTCGGCGGCGGTGAGCAGGAGCGCGCCCATCAGCGCCGAGCCGAACAGCGTGGTGCCGTCGGAGCGCAGCAGCCTGCGGGCGAGCTGGGGGGCGGCCAAGGCGATGAACGAGATCGGCCCGGCGACGGCGATCGCCGCGCCGGTCAGCGCGCTGGCCGCCAGCAGCGCGAGGGCCTGGGTGCGCTGCACCGGGACGCCGAGGGCGTGCGCGGTCTGGTCGCCCATCTCCATCAGCCGCAGCCGGGGGCCCATCGCCAGCAGCGGCGGCAGCAGCACCGCCATGCACACGGCGACCGCGACGACCTCGCCCCACCCGCGCGCGTTGAGGCTGCCGATCATCCACACCTGGGCGGCCTTGGCCTCGGTGAGGTCGGCGCGGGTGATCAGGTAGTCGCGCACGGAGACGAGCATGGCGTTGATGCCGATGCCGACGAGGATCAGCCGGTAGCCCTGCACGCCGCCGCGCATGGCCAGCAGGTACACCAGTCCGGCGGTGGCGACGCCGCCGACGACGGCGCCGAGCGACACCTGCAGCATCGACCCGCCCAGGACCAGGATGGTCAGCACCGCCCCGGTGGCCGCGCCACCGGTGAAGCCGATGATGTCCGGGCTGCCCAGGGGGTTGCGGGACAGGCTCTGGAAGACCGCGCCCGCCACCCCGAGGGAGGCGCCGACGAGCACGGCGACCCAGGCGCGGGGCAGGCGCACGTCGCGCACGAAGAACAGGTCCAGGCGCTCGCCCGTCCCGGCCAGGGCGGCGGCCACCCGGGGAAGGGAGATCTCGTACTCGCCGAGCATCAGCAGCGCCGCGAAGACGGCGGCGATGGCCGCCACGAGCGCGCCGAGCACCACGGCGGTGCGCGGCCGGAGCAGGAAGGACACGCCGCCGAAGCGCACCGGGCGGCCGGGGCGCACGCTCCCGTCCGCCGTGGGCGCGGTGCGCGGGGTCGTCGCCGTCATAGCTGGGCCATCCTCTTGCGCCGGACCAGGGCGATGAACACCGGCGCCCCCACGAGCGCGGTGATGATGCCGACTTCGAGTTCGCCGTTGGGCAGCACCACGCGGCCCAGGGTGTCGGCGGCGGTCAGCAGGATCGCGGCGAGCACCGCCGAGTAGGGCAGCAGCCAGCGCTGGTCGGGGCCGGTGATGGTGCGCGCCACGTGCGGCACGGTCAGCCCCACGAACCAGATGGGCCCGGCGGTGGCGGTGGCCGCCCCGCACATGAGCACGATCGCCACGGCCGCCAGCAGGCGGGTGCGGTTGATCCGCGCGCCCAGCGCCGCGGCCAGGTCGTCGCCGAGGGCGACGGTGTTCAGCGCGGGCCCCAGCAGCAGGGCGATGACCACCCCGGCGACCAGGAACGGCCAGATGCGGGAGAACAGTTCCAGGTCGCGGCCGACCAGGGAGCCGACCTGCCAGAAGCGGATCCGGTCGAAGACGAAGTCGTCCAGCACGATCACCGTGTAGACCAGGCCTTGCAGCACGGCGGCGACGGCGGTCCCGGCGAGCGCCAGGCGCACCGGGGTGGCCTGGCTGCGGCCGCGGCTGCCCAGGGCGTAGACGGCCGCGGAGGCCGCGGCGGCGCCGAGGAAGGCGAACCACACGTAGGCGTTGGGGCTGGTGAGGCCGAAGACGTAGATGGCGGCCACGACGGCGGCCGCGGCGCCGGAGTTGATGCCGAGGATGCCGGGCTCGGCCAGCGGGTTGCGGGTCAGGCCCTGCATCAGCGCCCCGGACAGCCCCAGGGCGGCGCCGACGAACACGCCGAGGACCGCGCGGGGGATGCGCAGCTCGACGATGACGCTGTGGTCGTAGGAGCCGTCGTTGGCGAAAAGCGCGTCCCACACGGTGCCCAGGGGGATGGGCTTGGCCCCCACCGAGACGCTGAGGCCCATGCACAGCACCAGCACGCCGACGGCGGCGAGCAGCCCCAGCGCCCTGGCGGTGTGCACCCGGGCGTGGGCGCGGGTGCGCCTGTCGAGCGCCTGCGCGGCCTCCTCGCGGACGGGTGCGGCCCGGTCCGGCGCCGCCGTCTCCGCGCTCACCGGCCCCCGGCCTCCGGGGCCGGGCGGGCGCACCGCCTTGGCAAGGGCACTCGTCTTCCTCCGACGTTCGTTCCGGTTCGGGTTCCGGGCGCGGCAGGGCGCCACGGGGGCGTCGGCGCCGGTCGGGGGACCGGCACCGGCGCTGGAACTTAGTAGAGGCTAACCTATGCTCCAGATCAGGAGGAAGGGGGCACCGGCACCGGCGGGGTGAAGGCCGTCACGGGCGGCGGGTCGCCCCGGTAGGCCTCGATCTCCACCAGCACGTGCTGGCCGGTGGACCCCTGGGCCAGGCGCGAGGTCCCGGCGACGCCGGTCAGCACGTTCGGGTTGCCGTGCGCGCAGGTCACCTCGGTGGAGGACGGGTCGTACCAGGCGCCCGTGGACAGCTGGGCCACGCCGGGGCGCAGGTCGGCGCTGACGCGCACCCCGGCGAGCAGGCTGCCCCGGTCGTTGTGCACGCGTACCAGGTCGCCGTCGGCGAGCCCGCGCGCCGCGGCGTCGTCGGGGTGCATGCGCACCGGCGCGCGCCCGTCCACCTTCAGCGAGGCGCTGTAGGCGCCCATGTCCTGCTGGCTGTGCAGGCGCCCCTTGGGCTGGTTGGCCAGCAGGAGCAGCGGCCAGCGCCGCGCGCGGGCCGACCCGAGCCGTTCCTCGGCGGGCAGCCAGATCGGGTATCCGGGGCAGTCGGCGTAACCGAAGCCCGCGATGGTCGCCGAGAACAGCTCGATGCGGCCGCTCGGGGTCTGCAGGGGGTGGGCCACCGGGTCCTCGCGGAACTCGGCGAAGGCCGCCATAGCCTCGTCGTTCACCCGGCCGGGCAGGTCCACGCCCCCGGCCTCCCGGAAGGCGTCGTAGGAGGGCAGGTCGGCGCCGAACATGTCGTGCTGCCGCTCGCGCCACAGCTCGTACATGTGCCGCATCCACCCCTGTGCGGTGCGGCCCTCGGTGAACTCCTTCTCCAGGCCCATGCGGGCGGTGACGGCCCGGTAGATCTCGAATTCGTCGCGCGCCTCGCCGTAGGGGGCGACCGCCCGGCGCATCACGTTCAGCCGCAGGTCGCCCTGGCTGGCGGCCATGTCCTCGCGTTCGAGGGTGGTGGTGGAGGGCAGCACGATGTCGGCGTGGCGCGCGGTCGCCGTCCAGTGCGTCTCCACGACCAGCACGGTGTCCGGGCGGCCGAAGGCGCGGGTGAGCCGGGACAGGTCCTGGTGGTGGTGGAACGGGTTGCCCCCGGACCAGGCGACCAGCCGGATGTCGGGGTAGGTGAGGCGCTCGCCGTCGAAGTCGAACTCCTCCCCCGGGTGCAGCAGCATCTCCGAGGTGTGGGCGACCGGGATGTGGCGGTCGACCGGGTTGGCGCCCTTGGGGAAGCGCGGCAGGCCGCCGGGGGTGGCGCCGCCGCCGTAGCGGCCCATGGAGCCGTACCCGGTGGCGAACCCGCCGCCGGGAAGGCCGATCTGGCCCAGGCACGCGGCCAGCGCCAGGCCCGCCCACAGCGGCTGCTCTCCGTACTGGGTGCGCTGTACCGACCAGCCGACGTTGACCAGGGTGCGCCCGGCTGCCATGCGGCGCGCCAGGGAGCGCAGCGTGTCGGCGGGCAGCTCGCAGATGGTCTCGGCCCATTCGGGGGTCTTGGCCACGCCGTCGGTCTCGCCGGTGGCGTAGCGGCGCACCACGTCGGCGCCGACGGTGTACCGGTCGAGGAAGGCGCGGTCGGCCAGGCCCTCCTCGATCAGGACGTTGGTCAGGGCGAGCATGACGGCGGTGTCGGTGCCGGGCGCGGCGGGCAGCCACTCGGCGCCCATCTCCTCGATGGTGTCGTCCTTGAGCGGGCTGACGGACACGGTGCGTAGGCCGCGCGCGGCCGCCTCGCGCATGCCCGCGGCGGCGGTGTGCGCGGCGCGCCCGCCCGAGGAGATCCAGGTGTTCGACAGGCGCAGGCCGCCGAAGCTGACGATGAGGTCGGTGTGCTCGGCGATCGCCTCCCAGGTGGGGGCGCGCTCCAGCAGGGCGTGCGCGCCCGGGGGGCCGACCAGGTGCGGGAAGAGCACCTCCACCGCGGCGTGGCTGTAGGTGGCCCGGCTCCGGGTGTAGCCGCCGGCGGTGTTGAGGAACCGGTGGAGCTGGCTCTGCGAGTGGTGGAAGCGCCCGGCGCTGCCCCAGCCGTAGGAGCCGCCGAAGACGGCCTCGCCGCCGTGTTCGCGGTGGACCCGCTTCAGCTCCGCGGCGACCAGCTCGGCGGCGGTGTCCCAGTCCACCTCGACGTAGGTGTCGCCGGGGGCGCCGCGCTCGGGGTCGGGGCCGGGGCCGTTGTCCAGCCAGCGGCGCCGCACGGCCGGGCGGGCGACGCGGGTGGGGTGGTGCTGGGCGGCGGGGGTGTTGCCGATGAGCGGGGAGGGGTCGGGGTCGCCGGGGTCGGGGCGGGTGCCCACCACCCGCCCGTTCTCGACGAGCACCTCGTAGGCGCCCCAGTGCGAGCTGGTCGGATACGCCTCGGTGCCCGCCGTGTCCCGAGGCGGCGCGTCGCTCGTCCGTCTCATCGTTCCCCTTTCCCCCATGGTGTGGTTCCCCCTCGGCGCGGCGGCTTACGCACGCAGACGCCTGGAATGCCNNCCCCGGGGCGCCCCCCGCGGAGCCTCTAAGGTGTGTCTCCTGGATCAGGCCCGTCGACAGAACCGGCGGCGTCACGGCCATCGCAGGGCCCGGGTCAGTCCCGGTCCGCACGGTGCCGAGCGGTGGCGACTCCGCGAGGGCCGCGCCCGGACACCGCGCCGGAGGGCCCGATCCGGCAGGCACCCCCTCGACGGCAGGAGTGGAACATGGCGCCCTTCCGGTCGCGACGCTCGGTCCTCGCGGTCCCGGCCTCCAACCCGCGTTTCGTGGACAAGGCGCGCGGCATCGCCTCCGACGCGTTCTTCCTCGACCTGGAGGACGCGGTGGCGCCCTCGGAGAAGGAGCGCGCCCGCGACGCCGCGGCCGCCGCGCTCACCGAGGGCGGATGGGGCGCACGGGTGCGCACGGTCCGGGTGAACGCCCTGGACACCCCGTGGACCTACCGCGACGTGGCGGCCGTGGTCGAACGGGCCGGGGCCGACCTGGACTGCCTGGTGCTGCCCAAGGTCACCGACCCGGTCCACGTGCAGTGGCTCGACCTGCTGCTCACGCAGGTGGAGCGCGCCTGCGGCCTGGAGGCGGGGCGGATCGGCATCGAGGCGCAGATCGAGGACGCGCGCGGCCTGTCCGCCGTGGACGCGATCGCCGCCGCCTCCCCGCGCCTGGAGACGCTGGTATACGGCCCCGCCGACTTCATGGCGTCGATGAACATGCGCAGCCTGGAGGTCGGCGCGCAGCCGCCCGGGTACGACGTCGGGGACGCCTACCACTACGTCCTCTTCCGCATCCTGACGGCGGCGCGGGCCAACGGCCTCCAGGCGATCGACGGCCCCGAGCTCAAGGTCCGCGACCCCGAGGCCTTCCGCGCCTCGGCCGGGCGCACCGCGGCCCTGGGCTACGACGGCAAATGGACGGTGCACCCCTCCCAGGTCGAGGCCGCCAACGGGATCTACTCCCCCGGCCAGGAGGAGTTCGACCGCGCCGAGCGCATCCTCGACGCCTACGAACACGCCACCTCTGTGGAACGCCGGGGCGCGGTCATGCTCGACGGAGAGATGCTGGACGAGGCGTCGCGGAAGATGGCCCTGGTGGTCTCCGCCAAGGGCCGGGCGGCCGGTCTGACCCGGTCGGGCCCGCCGGAGGACGCCTGAGGCCCGTCCCCGGCGCCTTCGAGGCGCCGGAAGGGCCCCGGGAATGCGCCGACCCGCACGGCCCTGGAAAAGCGGTACGGGGGCGCGGCAGGCCGACGCGACGCCACGCCCCCGAGCCTTGGAAGGGGTCGCCCGGGTGAACCCCCGGCCCGGCCCCCCGCGAGCCGGGGGCCGGGCCGGGGCGGCGGGCCCAGGGCCGTGCCCGCCGTTCCCGGGAGGTCGGGATCAGGCCTTGTAGTGCAGGATCCCCCAGGCGAGCGAGCCGGACTCGCCGCCGTTCACCCAGTTGCGCAGCCCCGTCTTCATCCGGGTGAGGTACGCCTCGCTGATCTTGCCGTTCAGCTCGGACTCGCGCGCCTCGGTCTCGGCGAGGACGCGGCCGTAGTGGCGCGGGAGCTGCTCGGTCAGGTCGTCGTACTCCACCTTGGACAGGCCAAGGCGGGCCGTCTGCTTGTCGTAGAAGCCGGGCGTGCCCATGCTGTCGAGGTGCAGGCGGTCCAGGATCGGCCGCAGGGCGTCCTGGGTCGCGGAGTCCGACGCCATCGGGTCGGTGAAGATCAGGTGCCCGCCGGTGCGCAGCACGCGGGAGACCTCCTCCAGCACCCGGGGCCGGTCGCCGCTGTGCAGGAACGCGTCCTGGGACCAGACGACGTCGAAGGCGTTGTCCTGGCAGGGGATGTCCTCGAACGAGCCGTCGACCACCGTGATCAGGTGGTCCAGGCCCGCCTCGCGGTTCATCTCCCGGTTGCGCTCGTTCTCCACCTCGCTGAGGTTGAGGCAGGTCACCTTGCACCCGAACTGGCGGGCCAGGAAGCGCGCGGATCCGCCGTAACCGGCACCGACGTCGATGACCTCGGTGTCCGGGCCGATCTCCACCTTGGACGCCATGCGCTCCACGGTGCGGCGGCTCGCCTCGGCGATGTCGCCGTCCGGGGAGTCGTACAGCCCGACGTGGATGTCGGTGCCGCCCCAGATGGTGTGGTAGAAGGTGTCGGCGTCGCTGGAGTTGTAGTACTCCCGGGCGGTCCGGACCGCCGCCGAGTACGCCTCGGAGAGGTCGTCCTCCCGCAGGTAGGACTTCTCGGCGATGTGGATGTAGAAGTCCGGCTCCTCGCCCTGGTGGGTCTCCTGGAAGTCGCCGAAGGTCTCCACCTTCTGGAAGCCCACCTCGCGCAGGAGCCGCCGCGTGTAGTTCTTGCGCAGCGGGAACATGTTGAGGTGGTACTCGGACTTGTCCGGGAACCGGTAGACGAAGCGCGCGAGGCCCTCGTCGACGTGCTCCGGCTCGGCGGACACCTCCTCACCGCAGTAGTA
This sequence comes from Nocardiopsis chromatogenes YIM 90109, assembly GCF_000341185.1. Classification (GTDB taxonomy): domain Bacteria; phylum Actinomycetota; class Actinomycetes; order Streptosporangiales; family Streptosporangiaceae; genus Nocardiopsis_A; species Nocardiopsis_A chromatogenes. Next base: position 1,427 of record NZ_ANBH01000293.1, on the reverse strand, counting down.
GTAGGTGTGCTTGTTCCCGTACTTGCCGTCCAGCAGGGCGTCGTAGTTGCGCTGGTCGATGATCAGCACGCCGTCGTGCTTGAGCATCGCGTAGAACTCGGCCAGCGCCTTGCGGCGGTCCCGCTCGGAGAACAGGTGGGTGAACGAGTTGCCCAGACAGATGATCGCGTCATAGGTCCCGTGCACGTCGCGGTTGAGCCAGCGCCAGTCGGCCTGGACGACGCGCAGGATGTGCCCGCCGTAGGCCATGCCGTTGGCGAAGGCCTTGGCGAGCATCTCAGGGCTTCCGTCAGCGCTGACGGTGTCGAACCCCTCTTCGACCAAGCGCACCGAGTGGAAGCCGGTCCCGGTCGCGACATCGAGGACCTCGCGGACACCGCGCTCCTTGAGCTGATCCACGAAGAAGCGCCCCTCGCTCTCGTAGCGGCGCTTCCAGTCGATCAGCTCGTCCCACTTGTCAACGAACCCGGTGACGTATTCGGCTTTGTAGTGGTCGGTGTCGCGAACGGCTAGCGGGTCGTCTCCAAATCGCTGCTGATCCTGCCCTTTAATAGGTCGACTCCTCACACTAGAACACTCCCCGGACGTCCGGCACACGACGTCGAGGGTGAAACTTCGCGTATCCCCATTGAAAGGCATGACCCCCACCCCACTTCAAGTGGGCTGGGCCGCAAAGATGCCTTAACCGCAGGTCAGAGCGGACAAATTCGTTGGACGAACCCCCTGCACACGGCCTCGCGAGGACCCCCGGACCCCCCTTCGGAGCGTCGGACGCGCATTCCGCGGCGACCCCGACGAATCGCAGGGCGCAACGCATTGCGCAGCACGCAATGAACAATTGATAAAAAATACCGGAGAAATGAAAGTGAATCGCGGCCCACCGATAATCGTCCATCCGCCGCGCCGGGTCGACCCCTTTGTGCCCCCTGTGGCACCTGTTCGCCGCACCGGGCCGCCCGCCGCGCCGGTGTGCCCGGCGGGGCCGCACTGCTGGATAATGCGGTCATGGTCATCACCGGACGCGGCTCGCACGAGATCGCCGACAGCGTGGAACGGGAGATCGTCGGCGGAGGACTCCAGGCCGGGGCGCTCCTGCCCCCCATCCGCGACCTCGCCGGCGAACTGGGCGTCAACCCCAACACCGTGGCGGCCGCCTACCGCCTGCTGCGCGACCGCGGGCTGGTGGAGACCGGCGGGCGGCGCGGCACCCGGGTGCGGCAGCGGCCCGCCGCCGCCCCGCGCGAGACCGGCCCCGGCGCGGTGCCGCCGGGGACCGTCGACGCCGCCACCGGCAACCCCGACCCGCGGCTCCTCCCCGACCTGGGCGGCGCCCTGGCGGCCGTCGCCCGCCGCCGAAGCGGGCGCACGCCCCCGCTGTACGGCGACGCGCCGGTGCTGCCCGCGATGGCCGAGGCGGCCGGGGAGGG
>NZ_ANBH01000292.1 GCF_000341185.1 Nocardiopsis chromatogenes YIM 90109 | reverse complement strand
GGCCCGCCCCCCGCCGCCGAAGCGGGCGCACGCCCCCGCTGTACGGCGACGCGCCGGTGCTGCCCGCGATGGCCGAGGCGGCCGGGGAGGTGTTCGGGGCCGACGGCGTCCCGGCGGCCTCGCTCGCGCTGACCTCCGGCGCGCTGGACGGCGTCGACCGGGTGCTGCGCTCGGCGCTGCGCCCCGGCGACACGGTGGCCCTGGAGGACCCCGGCTGGCCCAGCGAGCACGACCTCCTCGCCGCGATCGGGCTGAAGAGCGTGCCGATGGCGATCGACGACGAGGGGCCGCTGCCGAGCGAGCTGTCCGCGGCCCTGCGCGCGGGCGCCCGCGCCATCGTGGTCACCAACAGGGCGCAGAACCCCACCGGGGCCGCCCTCAGCGCGGAGCGGGCCCGGGCCCTGCGCGGCGTGCTGTCCGAGCACCCCGCGGTGCTGACCGTCGAGGACGACCACGGTTTCGGCTGGGTGGAGCTGCCCTTCCACGGGGTGTTCGGCGCCACGGACCGCTGGGCGGTGGTCCGGTCGGTGGCCAAGGGGTACGGCCCGGACCTGCGGCTGGCGATGCTCGCGGGGGACATGGTGACCGTCGACCGGGTGCGCGCCCTGATCCAGACGGGGCCCGGGTGGGTCAGCCACGCCCTCCAGGAGGCATTCGTGGAGATGTGGCGCGCGGGCGCGGTATCGGCCGAGGAGGTGGGGCGCTCCTACACCGAGCGCAGGACCGCCCTGATCGACCACCTGGCCGGGCACGGCCTGGAGGCGCGCGGACGGTCCGGCGTGAACGTGTGGGTCCCGGTGCCGGACGAGGGGTCCGCGGTGGCGGGCCTGCTGGCGCGCGGGTGGGCGGTGTCCCCGGGCTCCCGCTTCCGCAGCGGCGCGCGCCCGGCGCTGCGGGTGACGGTGTCGTCCCTGGACCGGAGCGACATGCCGGCCCTGGCGGCGGCCATCGCCGCCGCGACCCGCCACGGCGGCCCGGCCGTGTGAGGGGACCTCTGCGGAGGAGGGCGGAACCCACCGGTTCCGCCCTCCGCGTCAGCCCTCGATGGCGGCCAGCGCGCGGGTGCAGGCCTCGCGCAGCTCCTCGTCCGCGCGGGCGGCCCGGAAGTCGGGGCGGCGGTCGCCCACCCGGATCGCGACGCCGCGGCGCAGATTGGCGCGGCGCCACTGGGCGAGTTCACTGCGCAGCGCCGGAACGGCGGGGGACCCGGCAGACCCCATCTGCTCGAACGCCTCCGCGATCTCCTCCGACGGCTGCTCTTGCCACGCGGCCAGCAGCGCGGCCGACGCGGCCTCCGTATCGCCCGTCACCGCCCACAGGGCCTGCGCCGCGCGGCTCCGGGTCTCGATCCCCCGGCTCCGAACCCGGATCTCCCCGGGGTCCTCGACGCACGCGCGGACGAGGTCGGCCAGGGGCGCGGCCTCGGCCCCCATGAGCTGCGCCGTCTCCAGGGCGTCGCCCAGGCAGGGGCCGCGCTCCTCCATGACACGCGCCAGGACCGGCAGCACCGGCTCGGCGTCGCCGGTGATCAGCCAGTACGCGCGCGCCGCCAGCGGAGGGCCCCACGCGGGCAGCCCGCCGTCGGCCAGGTGGGCCGCGAGGGCGGGGGCGGCCTGCTCCGCGGCGGGCCCGATGCTCCCCAGAAGCTCGAAGACGTCCCGGCCGGGCTCTTGGGCCAGGAGGAAGGGGACCGCGGCGCCCGCGTCGGCGCCGACCGCCACCAGCGCCTTGACGGCGTCCTTGACGGACTCGGCGTCCGGCTCCTCCTCGGCCAGCCGGGCGGCGAGGAACTCCTGCAGGGCGGGGCCCAGCTCCGCGGCGGCGGGCCCCATGGCCTGCGCCTTCATCAGGGCGAACTCGGCCCAGTGGGCGACGTCGAGCATCTCCTCGATGATCTCCAGCGCACGTTCGTCGCCGATCTCGGCCCACAGGTCGGTGGCCGCTTCGAGCGCCGCCCCGCCGTCGGAGGACTCCAGCACCTCTTCGATGGCGTCGGCGAACGGAGCGGCCACCGGACCGGCCGTGATCACGACCCGCGCCGCCTCGACGGCGACCTCCTCGTCCTCACTCCCGAGGAGGTCGAGGGCGCGGGCGATCAGCGCCCCGTGGTCGCCGCGCCATCCCTCGACCAGTTCCCGCACCATGGTGAGCGTCCTGACGGTGCTCTCCGGCTCGGGCCGCTCGAAGAGCCGCTCCAGCAGGGCCCGCCGCTCCTCCGTCCGGCCGTCCAGCGCGTAGTCGACCAGGGTGAGCAGCACCCCGTGGTAGTACTCCCGGTCGCCTCCCCCCTGGAGAGGCGGGATCTCGTCGCCCTGCACGTCGGCCACCAGTTCGAGGACCGCGTCCGTGTCGAGCGGGGACGGGCGGCCGGGGAAGCGCCGCATCAGCTCGGTGAAAGCGCGCATGCGCACCGACGGACTCGGATCGCGCACGGCCGCCTCGGCGAGCCCGTCCGCGACGGGCGCGGAGTCGGCCGCCCTGGAGCGGACGGCCACGATCCCCAGGAGCGTGGCCGCGGACTCCCGCACCGCGGAGTGGTCGTCCCCGTGGAGGCGGTCCACCAGGGCCGCGGTGGTCTCCGCATCGGGGACGCCTGCCACCGCCGCCATGCAGGCGGCCTCGCGTACGGCGGGGTCGGGGTCGGCGAGCAGGCGCACATACTCCGCCCGGCCCTCGGCCACGGCGACGATGGCACGCGCGTAGGTATTGCCGTTCCGGAGGTTCCGCTCCACGATCTCCGCGTACCCGGGTCGGTCGCCGCCGTCCCCGCCGGGGGCGTTCGCGGGCGGGACGACGCGGGCGGCGTCGCCGCCGGTCAGCGGGTCGGCCCCCTCCAGGACGGCCTCGTAGTAGCCGACGTTGTCGAACACCATGGACAGGTGGTCGACCTCGACGCCGCCGATCCCGGCCAGAAGCGCCAGCAGGTCGTCCCTGTCCTGCGCGGCGGGGTCGCACACGGCGTCGATCAGGAAGGGCACCGCGGCGACGGTGCAGTCGTACACGTCCCCCTGGTGGTGGACGGCCCCATAGAACTCGGAGAACGCCTTGCCGCGCTCGCCGGGGTCGTCGGAGACCATCCGTCGCAGCATGTCCGGCACGTCCTCGGCAGAGCCGTAGGCATGCCCCATCGAAGCCCAGGCGACATCGTCCAGGCCGGGGAGATCGGTCATAGCGGTCTTGTCTTCCTAGCGCTGAGGAACACGGCGCCGGGGAGCCCGGCGGACGGGGGACCACTACGACGTGGCCGGAAACCACCCGGTTCCCCTCGGCCACAGGGCGTTCAGACGCCCCGCGCCTCCCGCTCCACCCACGCGCGAACGGCCTCGGCCGTCTTCTCCGGGGGCACGGACGTGGTATCCAGCAGGTCGACGGGCGGGTCCATCTCCGCGGCCGTCTCCTCCACCCACCGCGCGTAGTCCAGCATCTCCGCGATGCGCTCCTCGTCCCACTCCCGCCAGGACGGACGCGCGCGCAGCCGGGCGGCCAGGACCTCCGGGTCGCAGGTGAGTGCGAGGTAGTGGATGCGCGAGAACAGGACACGCTCGGGCAGCGGCTCGAACTCCGGCGGCACCACCGTCCCGAAGAGCACCGCCGGCCGCCCGTTCTGCTGGATCATCGCGGCCGTGCGCAGCCACGTCGAGCGGAACGGCCGGTGCTCGTAGGAGTCGTCGCGCAGCCCCTCGACCCACAGCACGTCCTGTTCGAGGACGACGAACCGGTCCGACAGCGCCTCGATGAGCAGCCGCCCGACGGTCGACTTGCCGGTCCCGCTGGGCCCGGTCACGCAGAACAGGGGCATGCGGAGGAGGGGCCGCGCGTGTCCGCAGAAGCGGCAGCGCAGCCCCTCCCCCGAGGGTTCGGCGACGGGCGCCTCGTCGAGTTCCCCGCACTCAGGGCAGATGAGCGGGTTCAATCGAAGAGCTGTTCCAGGAAGCTCTTGTTCTTGCGCCGCCCGTACGGCTTGGGCGAGTCCTTGTACCCGTACCCGCCGTGGCCGTAGGGGCGCGGCGAGTCGGGACGGCCGCGGTATCCGCGCGGCGAGTCCGGCGGGACCGGGTAGGCCGGTCCGCCGCGGTGCGGCACGCCCGCCTGGGGCGCCCCGTGCGGCTGCCGGCCGGGGTAGGGCGGAGGAGCGCCGTAGTGGCTCTCCTCCGCCGCGATGATCTGCTCCAGCTCACCGCGGTCGAGGAAGATCCCTCGGCAGCTCGTGCACTGCTCGATGTGGATCCCTTGGCGGTCGAAGGTCTGCATGGGGCCTTGGCACTTGGGACATGTCACACGTCCAGCTTATGGCGCGGACATGAAGCGGGCGTGAAGGCGGAGGCGCCCGGCGGAGCGGGGGCAGGGCTCTGCCGGACGGGCCCCAGGGGCCGGACGGGTCTCAGGAGGTGGCGGTCGCCAGTTCCCCGGGCTCCAGGCTCATCGTCGTCCCGTCGGAGAAGGCGACGTCCAGCGGCGCGGTTCCCGGGTTGAAGGCCGTGTAGGTCCTCGTCCCGCCGTCGTCGAACACCGCGTAGTGCGCGGTGTCGGCGGTCACCGACGTGTCCACCGTGCCGACGTCCGCCAGCGTCGACACCCACTGGTAGGTGTGCGCCTTGGACTCGCCCGCCTCGGGCTCGTAGGAGGTCCACTGCTCCTCGAACCGAGCCAGTGCGCCCGGCCCGTCGGACAGCGCCTGGTGCTCCCAGTGGACGTCCCGCCAGATCTGGGGCCGACCGCCCAGCCTCTCCACCAGGGAGGTGTGCATGGCGGCGGCGTGCCCGGGGTCGTACCCCAGGTACAGCGAGGACGCCGTGATCGGCAGGTAGTTGATGCCGTAGTGCTCCTCGTCGCCGCCGTCCCACCAGATCCGGTAGTCGCCGCCGTCGCCCCACACCATGCCGACGACGTCGTGCCCGAAGTCGTCGGGGAACGTCCCGCCCCCGCTGTCCTGCCAGTAGCGGGTCACCGTGGAGGCCTGCGTCGTGTGCAGGAAGACCCCCAGGTCGCGCAGCTCCCGGTCCCCGGTGGCCGCGCCGAAGTGGGCCGTGGCGGCGGCGAAGTGCATGCCCTCCGACGACGACTCCTGGTTGTTGCCCGCGGCGAATCCGGCGTGCCCGGACGCCCAGCCGTGCCCGGCGTAGGGCGAGAAGGAGCGCAGGCGCGGGAACATGTCCGACTCCGGGTCGGTCTCGGCCACGTCCCGGATGAGCATGCGGACCATGCCTCCCCAGGCGTCCTCGGCGGCCCAGTCGCGGTCGTAGCGGGCGACGACGGCTGCGGCCTGAACGACGTACCCGTAGTGGAAGTCGTGGTCGTTGATCTGGTCGGCGGCCCCGAACGAGTCCGGGTAGCCGAGCATGGTGCCCCACGCGGAGTCGTAGTGGAACTGCCGCCCGCCTCCTCCGGCGGTCAGCCAGTCCTCCAGGCGGCCCTTGACCAGCTCCAGCAGGCCGTCCCGGCCCTCGGTGTAGCCGATGGAGTCGGCGATGGGCACGAGCTGGGCCAGCCGCCCCAGCGCCTTGCCGTTCCAGTAGGTGTCGTCGCCGCCCCGGAACGGGTCCTCGTGGTTCAGCTCCTCGTCGATGAGGGCCCGCATGCGCTCCTCGTCGGCGCCCTCGGCCGTGGGCAGGCTCGGCATCAGGCCCTGCGTGGTGAGCGAGGTGGTGAACTCCGCCCCGTCCGCGACGCGCATCTCCCCGCGCGGGGAGGCGTAGGCCAGGTCCGTCAGCGGGTCGCCGGTGTTCTCCCACTGGTGCGGGTAGAGCGCCATGAGCGTGCCGTCCTCGGTGCCCTCCTTCGGCTCGGTGGTGAGCCGGTAGGTGGTGGTGAGCTCGGCGGCCGCCTCGTCGTAGGAGTACCCCACGCGCGAATCGGTGACGAAGGAGTGGGCATAGGGCGCGAACGCGTCCAGGTCCCCGGGGTCGGGCAGCACGGCGACCGAGTAGTGGTCGGCGCCCGCCGCGGTGAGGGTGTCGCCGGAGCGCGTCCATTCGGCGCCGGAGG
>NZ_ANBH01000291.1 GCF_000341185.1 Nocardiopsis chromatogenes YIM 90109 | reverse complement strand
GGGTGGCCGGCCCCCGCCGCGGTGAGGGTGTCGCCGGAGCGCGTCCATTCGGCGCCGGAGGGGGCGAACAGCGCGTAGTGGCGGCCGCCGACGCTGGCGCCGACCACGCCGCCCCCGGAGTGCCACACCTCGGGCGTGCCCGTGAACGCGACTTCGGGGTCGGCCCCCTCGGTCTCGGCGTAGGCGAAGGGCAGGCCCTGGCCGATGGTGGCGCGCAGGGTGCCGCCGCCCTCCCACTGGGCCGTGACGGTCCAGTCCCCGCTGTCGGCGACCTCGGTGCGCGGGGCGTCCAGCCCGGTGGCGCCCATGGTGAGGTCGGCGGTATGGGGGTACTCGTATTTCAGCCCGTCGGCCACGAGCCGGTGCTCGTCCGGGTAGCCCACCTCCAGCCCGCCGGAGTGCGGACGGAAGCTGAACGGGTGGGCGAAGAGGTTCTCGCCGTAGGGGTTGCCGGGATAGCGCTGGAAGATGAGCGAGGACCACCACTCGTTGGTGGGGGCGGGGCCGGTGAAGCCGTCGGCCACCTTGGGCTCGACGGGGTCGCCGTTCTGGTCGCTCGGTCCGGGCTCGCCTGCGGGGCGCACGTCGGTGTAGCTCCCGTCGCCCACGGGGACGACGGCGGCGGAGTCGGCGGACGCCGGGGCGGCTCCGGAGGGGTCCTGCACCGCGTCGGCCGCCGCGAGACCGGCGCCGCCGATCACGAGCGCGGCGAGTGCCGCGGGGCCGGGTCGCAGTCGGGGGACGCGGAGGGCACCGGGGGCGCGGAGGACACGCCGTCTGTCGCGGGTACGTGCCATGGTCGGCCTTTCCTCGGAGATGCGGTCCGTGCGGGAGCACCGAACTTTGGGAGCGCTCCCACATGTGCTGCACGAGCCCCGAGTGTCGAATGGGGCGCCGAAGAGGGCAATCCGGGAAAACTGGATAGTTTCCTAACTGTTACGCGGGGTGAGGGTTCACATACGGGGCGCGGAGGCGAGGAACGCCCTTCGTTTCAGAATCCCCGCCCATCCCGACTACCCCGCACGAACCGCGCGATCACCGTATGCGAACATTGGTGGGCAGTCCGCCCCTTGTTTCCCGGCTAAGGCCACCGAATGACGTACCCGCCTCCCGCGCCGCCAATGCCCCCGCCCCGGCCCGCCCGCACCGGGATGGTCGTCGGCATCACCGTCGCCGTGACGCTGGCCGTCGCCGGCACGCTCACCGCGGCGGGCGTGTTCGCGTACGGCCGCCTCGCCACCACCGGTCCGCAGACCGCCCCCGGCCTGCCCGCCGATCCGTGCGGCGCCCCGGGAGAGGACGTCCTCCGCGACCTCGGCGCCGAGCCGGACGGCCAGGGCACGATGCACTACGAGACCGGATGCACGTGGGAGGCGGAGGTCGACGGCCAAGAGGCCACCCTGGACGCCATCTGGATCGCCCCCTACAACGAGTCCGACGCCGACCTCGTGGAGCGGTACGGGGACGAAGAGGCGCCCCGGGACCTCGACTCCGCCTACGACCTGCAGATCGAGCAGGCCTCGGAGCCGGACCGGTACGCGCCCGACGAGGCGGAGGCCGAGACCGAGGAGAGGGACCTCGACCTCGGCGAGGAGAGCGTGCTCATCCTCACCACCGTCGACAACGGACTCGCCTACTCCGAGAGCTCGGAACAGCGCGCGAGCGTCGTCGTCCGCGAAGGGGAGACCGTGGGGACACTCGTCCTCTCCTTCCCCGAGGACGCCGACGAGATCGACATCGACGATGCCGAGGACCTTCTCGGCGACGCCGCCGCCGCGGCGTTCGGCTGACCACGAACTGGCGGCCGCCCTCCGGGGCGGCCGAAGATCACAACGGCTGACCCGGAAGGAGCACGGGCGTGTACACAGGCCCACCGAACGTNGGCGCCCCGCCGCAGCAGCAGCCCCCGCCGCCCCCGCGGCGCGGCAGGACCGGGCGCACCGTGGCCGTCACGGCGGTGATCACCCTCGGCGCCTATGCGGTGGTCGCCGGGACGGCCGGGACCGTGCTCGCCCTCAGGGCCCCGTCCGCGACGGAGGGGGCCTCTCCCCGGAACGAGGACCTGCCGGAGCCTCCGTGCGGCGTTCCGACCCGCGACCAGCTGGACCGGGTCGGCGCCGAGCTGCCGAACGCATCGGTCGACGAGAACAGCTCGGACTGCTCCTGGTACAGCGCCTTCTCCGACGGGACCCTGGGGTGGCTGCGCGTCTCCTACGGCCTGCCGACCGATGAGGACGGCGAGCTCGACCCCGGAACGCGGGCGGCCGAGGATGAGTTCTCCTCGGAGTCGGAGGACCTGCTCGAAGAGTCGGACGACGAGTACTGGACCTCGCAGGTGGTCGACTCCCACGAGCCCGACCTCGGGGACGAGGCACTGGTGGTCCATTACCGCTGGGGCGGCTCCGACGACGACCTGACGGCGTCGAGCAGGGTCGTGGTGCGTGTGGACGACGTGCTGGTGCGGGTCTCGGCGAACGAGGCCGGTGATGCGCGGGGCGGCTCCGGAGAGGCCGGACTCTCCGAGGATGAGGAGACGCTGCTCGGGGTCGCCGAGCGCGCCGTCGCCGCGCTGGAGTGACCCGGGGAACCCCGGGGCGGTCCTCACCTCTCCGGGGGCAGCACGTTCTCCTCGTACTCGCCGCGCATGTTGCCGGGCGGTGAGTAGACGAGGACGACGTAGTGCTCGCGCCAGGTGTCCTGCTCCGAGACGGGTTCGCTGACGCGCGCCGCGCCGACCTCGGTCGTCGCCCTCCACACGAGCTGGGTGAACGGGCCGGTCTCCGGGGAGAAGCCCGGGTCGCCGTAGTCGTAGTCCTCGTTCGCGGCGTACCAGTGGTCGACGGCGTCGCCGCCGCCCGGTTCGGCCTCGGGGTCGGTCGAGGCGGAGTAGTAGACGGTCTCGCCGCGCCCCGGCTCCCGCCCCCGGTGGCCCTCGTCCAGCCCTTCGTATTCGGAGAACTCGCGGGCACGTTCGAGGGCGTAGGCGTTCAGCTCCCCGTCGGGTTCGAGCGGGGGCGCCCCGTGCCGCTCGCGGTGGGCGTTGGCGGCTTCGAGCGCCTCACCCAGGAACACGTCGTCGGTGCTGTCGGGGAACGCCGGACGCACGGAGCCGGACTCGGGTGCGGACTCGGGTGCGGACTCGGTCGCGGCCGCGGTATCCGCGGCGTTCGCCGGGGCGGTCACGGGGCCGACGAGGACGGCCGTGGCGAAGAGCGGGAAGAGCGGAAGGAGTCGGGAACGCATCGGTCTCCTGGCGCGGTCGGGAGGACGTCGGGGGCCGGGCGGCCGACAGGCGGCCACCCGAACGGGACTCTAACCCAGAATCATCATCTCTTTACATGGAGTGATGAAATTCGTTGGGCGCGCCGATCGGCCGCACTGACCGGGCCGGACGCCCCTTCCGGCGAAGAAGGGTCCCCGGGGGCGATTGCCGCGCGCACCGCCTCGCCGTAGAGTCGGCCTCCCCAGGGCGGTCCGAGGGCAAGGAAAGCGCTTCCCTTGAGCGCCTCGCCTCCCCGCCCCTTTCTCCCCCTTCCCGCTAGGAACAGGAGAACCCCGTCATGGCCACGACCCCGCGCACCCCTGCCCGCCTTGGCGGAGCGGCGGCCGCACTGCTCCTGACCACCGCCGCGCTCACCCCCGGAACGGCCGCAGCCGCCGCCCCGCGCGCGGCCACCGCCGTCTGCGAACCGTTCGACACGATCCCCATGGGCAAGTACTGGCTCAACAACAACTTGTGGGGGCAGGACGCCGGATCGGGCTCCCAGTGCGTCGAGGACCTGTACCAGAGCGGCGACACCATCGGGTGGCGCACCGAGTGGCAGTGGGAAGGCGAGCCCTACGAGGTGAAGTCCTACGTCAGCTCGGTGCTCGGGTGGCACTGGGGCTGGAACGCGGACGACACCGGGCTCCCGGTCCCGCTGTGGACCGAGGAGCCCCTGAACACCACGTGGGACTACGGCATCCGGACCGACGGCCCCGCCTCGGTCGCCTATGACATGTGGGTTCACGACGTCTCCGATCCGACCTGGGAGGACGACCCCAGCGACGAGGTGATGGTCTGGCTGTCCGCGCACCACGGCGCGGGACCGCTGGGCCAGAGGATCGACACCGTGACCGTCGGCGGCGAGCAGTGGGACCTGTACCGCGGCGAGATCAGGGGCGACGACGGCCGGCTCCTCTGGCACGTCCACTCGTTCGTGCACACGAGCGGGACCGACTCCTACAGCGGCGACCTGACCGCGTTCACGGACCACCTGGCCGCCAGGGGATCGCTCTCCTGGGACCAGCACCTGTCCAGTGTCCAGTCGGGCATCGAGGTCTTCCGGGGATCGGGAGAGCTGCGGACCAACGCCTACAGCGTCACGAAGGGGTAGGGGCGCAGGCGGCCGCACAGGCCGCGGCGCCCGTCCTCTCTTCCCCCGCGTGCCCGACCCGTGCGGGCCGGGCGCGCGGGGAGGCGGCCGCCGGTCAGTCGCACTTCTTCCAGGAGAAGACGTAGGTGGTGGTGATGCTGGCGTCGGTGGAGTCCATCGCCATCCAGCTCAGCCGGTCGGGGTCGCTCCCGGCGTCCACCCGCAGCTCGGTGTTGATGTTGAAGTTGCGCTCGGCGTTGCAGGGGGCGTAGATCGCCACGTTGGCGCGGTCGTTGAACTGCCAGTTGTCCTGGTGCGGGCCGGGCAGCTCGTGGGTGACGGCTTCCGTCTGGGGCATGCCCTGGAAGTAGTAGCTGGCCTTCTGGGTGCCCGTGGCGCCGTCGGCGAGGTCGGCGTAGCCGCGGTACTCGGCGCGGGCGATGGCGTAGGTGTAGCCCTGCGGGACGCTCACCAGCACCGCGAGCTGGCAGTTCTTGCGGCTGTCGATGGGGCTCGACCCGCCTCCGGCCTGGGCGAGGTACTCGCTGTAGGTGACGGTGAACGCGGTCTTGTCAGGGGCCACGGAGGCGGCGGCGGTGCCGGGGGCGCAGCCGGAGCCGTTCGCGTTGACCAGGTCGATCTCGACCTGACCGGGCGGCGGGGGGTCGGTGGGCGGGAAGGGCACGACGGTGTCGGGCGCATCGGAGGCGGCCGCCGGGGCGGCGGACAGGGCCAGGGCCGCGGCGAAGGCCGCGGCGGTGGCTGCCAGGCGGGATCTGGGCATGGGGGGACCACCTTCGGGGGGAATGGGGGACGGGGCCGGTCGGGGGGCCGGTCCCGGCGGTGCGTCCGCCCGGCGCTGCCGGCACGGGTAGGAGCGCCGTGCGTGTGGGGGACGCGGGGCGTCTCCGCCGACCGGTTCCGGAGGGGCGCGTGCCCACCGGTGCCCGGTCATGGCCGAGTAGGGGGAAGGGGATTCGGAGGATGTACCGGACGAACGCTTCCTCTGGAATGTAGGCACTCGAATACGGAGCGTCAATCCCCGCGCCCATGATCCTTTTTCACAGACGAGGGGACCGAGAATGTGAATGCAGAACCGGGACCGCTCCCGTGCATCAGCCCGCCTTCCCAGTGAATTCAGGGAATCATCCCGTATTCGGACGAGGGGACGGCCGACGCACACCCCTCTCCCCCGTCCCCCCCCCGGCCGCGCCGGACCGCCGTCCGCCCGACGGGCTCTCTGCCGGTTCCGGTGGCTCTCCGTGTGATGGCTGAACTACTATTTCCTGACCCGGTCGGACGGCAGCGGCCACATTCCGTCCATGGAGCGATGGGATCGAAGTGCGGCCCGGCGACGGCGGGCGGCGGCGATCGGGCGCCCCGAAGAACGGGGACTGGCCGCTTTCTCCTTCTTCTACCGTTTTTCGACCGTTTTCAGGAGGCCGCCATCCGACTCCACGGCAGCGTCCGGGGCGATGCGCGTTCCGCGGCGGCGGGGCACCAGACCGAGACGCTCGGGGCGTACTCCGCCTACGCCGACTGGTATGCGCGGATGACCAGGGGTGTCACTCCGTACTCGCCTTTGCGGACGGAGATCCTCGAATTCTGCAGGACCGCCTCCGGAACCGTGCTGGACGCCGGGGCCGGGTGCTGCCGCGACGCCGTCCAGATGGCGCGGGGCGGGCGCGACGTCGTGGCCGTCGACGCCGTCCCCGGGCTGCTGGAGGCGGGGCCGCAGCACGCCCGGGTCCGCCCGGTCACCGCCGACGTCCGCGCCCTCCCCCTGCGCGGCTCCTCCGTCGGGGCCGTGTGGTGTTCGGCGGTCCTCCTCCATATGGACGCCGCGGGTTTCGTCGCGGCGCTGCGCGAATTCCTTCGCGTTCTCACCCCTGACGGATTCGCGCAGATCTCGCTCAAGGAAGGCGACGGCCATTCCGTGGAACCGATGGCCGACAGCGCCGTGCACCGTCGGCATTTCTTCTCCTACCCGCTCGACCGCCTGAGGGAGTTCTCCGCCGACGCCGGTTTCCGCATCGACCGGACATGGACGGGGGAACAGGCCGACTCCGGCGGGACCGTACAGACCTGGCGCAAACTCCGCCTCCGCCCCCTCGGGTGAGCCCCGCCCGGCCGCCCGCTCCCCGGCCTTCTCCATTGCCCCACCACAACAAAGGGCAATAGGGGCGACGGAAGGGATATACCGGACTGGTAGCGTGAGCCGCCCGACGGGCACCGGGACGGAGAGGGCGGTCGGGAGTGCGGAACCTGGGGCCGGACGATCCCCGCGAGGTCGGCGGCCACCTGCTGCTGCGCCGCATCGGGGCGGGAGGGATGGGCGTCGTCTACCTCGGGCGCGCCCCGGGCGGCGGACTGAGCGCCGTCAAGGTCGTCCGCGCCGAGTACGCCGACGACGAGGAGTTCCGGGCGCGCTTCCGCCGCGAGGCGGCCGCCGCCGGGCGGGTGCACGGCCCGTTCACCGCGCGCGTGCTCGACGCGCGCACCGACGGCCCCGTGCCCTGGATGGCGACCGAGTACATTCCCGGACTGAGCCTGGACCGCGCCGTGCGCGAGGTGGGCGAGTTCCGGGGGGACCCGCTGCGGATGCTCGGCGCCGGGCTGGCCGAGGCGCTGCGCGCGATCCACGCCGCGGGGCTGGTCCACCGCGACCTCAAGCCCTCCAACGTGCTGCTCTCCGAGCGCGGCCCACAGGTGATCGACTTCGGCATCGCCCGGGCCGCCGACGCCACCGCGCTCACCGGGACCGGCCAGGCCATGGGCACCCCCGGGTACATGGCGCCGGAGCAGGTCGGCGGCGGCGACGCCGGGCCGTACAGCGACGTCTTCGCCTTCGGCGGCGTGCTGCTGTACGCGGCGACGGGGCGCAGGCCGTTCGGCGGCGGCGACCCCATGGGGATCCTCTACCGCTCCCTGCACGAGGAGCCCGACCTGGCCGGTCTGGACGGGCTGGACGGGCCCGTCCCCGAGCTGGTCCGCGCCTGCCTGGAGAAGGACCCCGGTGACCGGCCCGGCCTGGACGAGGTGCGCGCCGCACTGGCCGCCCCGGGGGCCTCCGCCCCGCCGGGCGCGGCCGAGATCGCCCGGACCGTGCTGCTGCCCGCCGGGGTGGCCGAGGGGATCGCGCGCGGCGCGGCCGAGGCCGACCGGGCGGGACCGGAGCCGCCGGCGGCCGTGGGAGACCCGGCCCCGACCCCATCGCCACGGGGAGCCCGGACCGGGGTGCCGCCCTGGGCGTGGGCGGGGGCGGCCGTGCTCGCCGTGGTGATGCTGGCGGTCGGAGCGTTGGCGGCCTCGGCCGGGGACCTCCTGGACGGAGGCCCGCCCGACCCGGCCACCGGAGGCGGAGCCGCAGACCCGCCGGGCGGGGGCGTCCCCACCGACAGCGTCATCGGCGACACCGGGGAGGCCGACGCCGCGCCGGTCGCCGACGGGCTCGCGGAGCTGGAGTGCTCGGGCGACCGCGGGCCGGTGGGGGTCTACGGGGCGGCGTGGGCCGGGTACGGCCCCGAGCTGGTCGTGCTGTCGGACTACGGCCTGTCGCTGTTCGACACCGAGCAGGGCGAGGAGGTGGCCCGGCTGGGCGGCGGCGCGGACGACGGCGGGCCCGCGTGCCGCGGCTACGGCGAGGTCGGCCCCTCCGGCACCGGTCGGCGGATGGACGTCAGCGACGACGGGCGCATCGCCGTGCAGGTCGCTCCCGAGGGCGACCGGATCCTGTCCTGGGACCTTCAGGCCCGCGAGGAGCGTGCGCCGATCGAGCTGGAAGAGGCGTTGGACGGGCCGGTCGTCACGGTGAGCGGCGACGGCGGGACGGTCGCCGTCTCCGGGGGCGCCGAGGGAGACCGGCGGCGCCTGCAGGTCTTCCGGACCGAAGGCGGCGAGCGGCTGCTGAGCGAGGACGACCCCTACTTCGACATCGACCTCGACGCGGACGGCGGTCGGCTGGCCGCCGTCACCGGTGCGGGCCCGCGGTCGGTGGCGCTGATCGACACGGCGTCGGGCCGCGAGGAGACCGACTACTCGGTGCGCGAGCCGATCGGGGACCGGGCCTCCTCCCGCGTGGCCTTCGGGCAGGGGGACCTGCTCGCCTACACCACCGGCGGGGCGGTCGTCGTGTGGAACCCGGACACGGAGAGCGTGCTGCAGGAGTTCCCGTACGCGCCGAACAGCGGCCCCGTGGACGGTCTGGCGTTCACCGGGGACTCGACCGTGGCGCTGGCGTTCTCACCGCAGGCCTCGGAGGCGCCCGGCGGACTGGTGCGGCGGTGGAGCACCGCCGACGGGTCGGAGATGTCGTCGCTGGAGGGGGCGGGGTGGCGGTTCCCCGCCTTCCATCCGAGCGCACCGGACCGGGCGCCCGAGGTGGCGGCCTTCCGGACACCGGCCCAGGCGGCGGACGGGTTCGCCGTGGCGGTCGTCCGCCCCGAGTCCGGACAGGGCGCGACCCGGTGGCTCCGGTGGGGCCCCGCCGACCTGGGCGGTTTCGGCTAGAGGCGGCAAAGGACCGGCCCGACCCCACGTTGATCTCGGGGAAGTCGGCCTTATGGCGGCCGGTGGTGTCAACTGGTGAGTGCAACTATGCC
>NZ_ANBH01000290.1 GCF_000341185.1 Nocardiopsis chromatogenes YIM 90109 | reverse complement strand
TCTTTGGGCACCGCGCCTCTGACTACCAATGCCCCCCGCCCGAGCCCGCAGCCGACGCAAGCAGCAGGCGCAGCTGGCTGAGCGCCTACGTGCCGAAGGCCGTTCATGGGGCGAGGTCGCCCATGTCATGCGAGAGCGCTACCGGGTGAACGCGCGCGTGGGCATGCGCCTGGCGCGCGGGTGGTCCCAGCGCCAGGTCGCCGAGATGTGGTCCGAGAGGTGGCCGGCCGATCCCAAGAGCGACAAGGCGATCAGCTACTGGGAGCTCTGGCCCGGGCCCACGGGCTACGAGCCGTCCCTGACGGTCCTGGGGCGGCTGGCCGAGCTGTACGAGTGCCACATCGTCGACCTCCTCGCTGACGGTCCCGACCACCGCAGCGGTGACGGTGCGCACCGCGCGCACGCGGCTCTTGCCCCGCTGGCAGGCGAGTCGGACGAGGGAGCGGTCGAGAAGGCCGCCGAGCAGGTCGCCGCTCTGGAGGTACACGAGATCGCGGCCGCCGTCACCCGGTGGACCGCCCGGCTCGGGGAAGGGCGGCGCGGCCCTATCTTGAAGCTGTCAGCTGCCCTGTCGCTGGCGGCGACCCTGCCGGACGATGCCGAACCGGAACCGGAGCCTGCCTCGCCGGGGCCGGACTACACCGGGGTGTGGCGGTCGCGCTACCTCTACACCAGCAGCAGCCGTGGCCCGCAACAGGGCGAGCACTACGTGGTGTTGCGCCAGGACGGGCCCCGCCTGCTGGGGCAGTCGCTGCCGCACACCACCGGCTCCCGACTCGAGCTCACGCTGACCATCTCCGGGATGGTCGCCTCCGGCACGTGGTCGGAGAAGACCTCGCCGACCGGGCACTACCGCGGAGCGGAGTACCACGGCACCTTGCAGCTGCTCGTGAACCCCTCCGGGCGCGAGATGGCCGGCCGGTGGGTGGGGTTCGGGAAGAACTTCAAGGTGAACACGGGGGAGTGGGACCTGACCTGGGTTGATCACGCGGTGTCGCAGCGGGTCGTGCGCGAGTATCACATGCGCCTGTGAGGGGCTCGGATCGTTAGGATCAGCCCCGGGGCGGTAGCTCAGCCGGTTAGAGCAGCGGACTCATAATCCGTGGGTCGCGGGTTCAAGTCCCGCCCGCCCCACTTTCCGCTGGCCCGGTGATGACGGCGACGACTGTGGTACCAGGTGAGAGCTCGCCTTTGGCGGCCATCTCGTAGATGCCGGCCAGCATTTTCGCGACGTAGGTCAGCTCAAGGCGGATGCCGTGCCGATTCT
Organism: Nocardiopsis chromatogenes YIM 90109; assembly: GCF_000341185.1. Taxonomy (GTDB): domain Bacteria; phylum Actinomycetota; class Actinomycetes; order Streptosporangiales; family Streptosporangiaceae; genus Nocardiopsis_A; species Nocardiopsis_A chromatogenes. The sequence goes on along the minus strand of NZ_ANBH01000290.1, from coordinate 39,561 downwards.
CGAAATCGGTGGCGAACGCGTGCAGCTGCGGCGGGTGCTTGGCGAACCCTCCGAAGTGGAAGCGGGTCTCCACCCGCCAGTTCGCAGTGGTGAGCCCGGCCTCGGCCTGGAGTCGCTGCACCTCGTCAGTGAGGAAATCGCCTTTGAGGGCTGAGAACCCGATGGCGTGCACTCCGGGCGGGGCACCGGCTGCGATCCCGGCGAGGGTTCCTCCGGTCCCGGCTGGGCAGCAGATCACGTCGTAGGGGGCGGTGGTCTCTCCGGGGACGTCCATTGCGCCGCGCACCGCCAGGGCGTTGGAGCCGCCCTCGGGGATGAGGAAGAAGTCCCCGTGCTCGCTGCGGAGGCGGTCGACGACCTCGGTGCTGTGCTTCTCGCGGTAGGTCTGGCGGTCCATGAACACAAGCCGCATGCCGCGCTGCTCGCAGTAGGCCAGCGACCAGTTCCTCGGCTTGGCCACGAGCTCGTCGCCGCGCACCACGCCGATGGTGTCCAGCTTGTAGTGGGCGCCTGCCGCAGCGACCGCGCGCAGGTGGTTGGAGTAGGCGCCGCCGAAGGTCAGCAGGGTGTGGTGGCCGAGCTCGCCCGCCTGTTCGAGGTTCAGCCGGAGCTTGCGCCACTTGTTCCCCGGGACCTCGGGGCTGATGAGGTCGTCCCGCTTCAGAAGCAGGCGTACGTTGCCCAGCCGTTCGTCGTCCATCTCGACCAGCGGGGAGGGGAGCTGGAGGCGCAGGGGCTCAAGCGGCATGCCGCCAGCGTAACTACTGCATCGATCGAGATGAGGCTGGGCTGGGCGGTGGCGCCATCCCACGGCTTCGAAGGGGAATGAGAGCGCTGGTTTACCTGGAGTCTCCACCTTCGATGTGTGTCGATAAGAGGGTGGTTGAGTAATTGCTGGCGATTCATCCATTTGTTTCTCGGTTGGGTCCTAGGTGGGGAACCGTGTGTTCGTGGCTGAGTTGGTCGCCTTCTTGCCTTGTGGTCATTCTTACGTGACGGAGAGTCAGCTTTGCTTCGTGTGGTGTTCGGCTCTCTAGAGATTACTCTTTGTGTCTGAGTGGGACCTTCGGTTGTCTCTTGGGTCAGGCTTACCTATGGGTAAGATCGCTGTAATGGGCCCCCTTCTGCGGGTTTCTGTCTTTGACCGCTGGTGGTGTGCGCGTTACCGTCAGTCTTCCTTGGCTGATGTGGTAATTGCTGATGAGGAAGCTAATGACCCTGCCTCGTGTTGCGCTCGCCGTTCTGTTCGTCGGGGGTGTAGCGGCATGTGTGCCCGCTGAGGAGTCGGACCAGCCGGATCCTCCCTCCGAGTCGCCGACTCCTGAGTCGGATGAGGAGGCGGCGGTGGGGGCCTACACAGATATGTGGAATGTGGTGGTCGAAGCTTCGCACTCGGGAGATCCGGATCCAGAGGAATTAGCGGATCATGCTTCAGGGGATGCTTTGGAACTGATGCGGCAAACCCTTCAAGGGGCGAGTGACGATGGAGTCACCGTGGTCGGGGAGCCGTTGCTCTCCCCGGAAGTCACCGAATCATCTGAGCGTGAAGTGACGATCCTCGATTGCGTTGACGACTCAGAGTGGGTGGAACAGGGGGAGGCGAGTTCGTCAGCAGAAGCTGAACCAGGGCCGCGCAAGGTGGATGCGACCGTTTCCAATGACGGCTTGGTTTGGCGTGTCTCCGAGTTACGTATCTGGGAGCAGGGGTCGTGCTGAGGCGATGTGTGGTCGGAAGCACCGCAGTCTGTTCACTGGTTCTGGTCCAAGCTGCCCCGGCATTCGCCGACGATCCATCCTTCTTGGGGCGGGCCGAGTGCGGTACCCAAGGCGGTCCCGGCTGCGACGTCAGCGCTGAATCAGGGGAAGGCACGCCGGGGCGGCCTGGTGGGGGAGCTGGTGGTGGCGCCTCCAGCGAGAACGGCGGCGGCAGCGGATCCTCGAGCACGGGCGGAGCCTACGCCGGGACGGTGTGCACGGAACCAGGCGCTGCCGTTCAGGACTGCACCACCACTCTCGCGGTGCCTGGTGGAGGGGCCGGTGGCGGCGGTGATGACGGCGGACCGGCCTTCGACCCCGTCGCCCTCGCCGATGCCGCTCGCGACGCGATGCATCTTCCCGGCCCCGGTCTGAACACCTCTCCCGGCGCGGACGCGCCGGTGCTGGTGCAGGTCCCGGTCTGGCTGTGGGTCGACGAAGAGGTGTGGGAGCCCGTGACGGCCGAAGCCGAAGTCCCTGGCGGAGCCGTCTCGGTGACCGCGACCCCGACGTCGGCGGACTGGTCCATGGGCGACGGCGAGGTCGTCACCTGCTCTGGGCCCGGTCGCCCCTATGCCCCCGGGCGCGACGATCCCGCCTCCGCCTCTCCCGACTGCGGCCACACCTACACTCGCGCCTCCACCGGTGACTACACGGTCGCGGTGGAAGTGACCTGGTCGGTGAGCTGGGAGGCGACCGACGGTACCGGCGGTGAACTCGCCCCGCTGTTCACCGAAGCCGACACCGAGGTGGACGTCGTGGAGTCCCAAGGCCTCGTGCAGACGCGAGCCGCCGCCCTCTGAGACCCCGCGCCCACGAGAGCTGTCGAAGGAGTACGGCAATGACGCAACCAGACGGCCGTGGCTCAAAGCTCCGGCTTAAGGCCGGGGCGCGCCGATGGCGCCGACTGGCCGCAGGGCTGGTGCTGATGGCACTCGGCGCCGTCGCAGCCGGCGCCGCACTCGACCGGAGCGATGACCGAAGCGGATACGTGGCCGCCGCACGCGACCTTCCCGCCGGACGCCTCCTGGAATCCGGCGACCTGCAGGTGGTTCACATCGCCGGTGCCGACGCGCTGTCCGCCGTCCCTGTCGAAGAGCGCGACGGCCTTGTCGGCCAACGCCTGTCCACCGCGGTGCCCGAACGGTCGCTGATCCCCTCCAAAGCCGTCACCGCCGAACCCGCGCACCTGGAAGACGGGGAGGCCGTCATCGGCGCAGTTCTGTCGCCCGCGCAGTTCCCCGCCTCCCTCCAGGAAGGCGCACAGGTCTCGGCGATCATCTCCGAACTCGGCGACGGTGAAGGCGACGCCGAGACCACTGGCGTTCCCGCAAGGGTCCAGGCCATCCACGCCCCGACCGGCGACACCTCGGAGTCCACCCGCGTCGAGCTCGTCGTCGACGCCGCCGATGCTGCTCGCGTCGCCCAGGCCGCCGCAGCCGAGGCCCTGTCGGTCGTTGAAGTCGGCGGAGGCGTCCCGTGACCCGCCTGGCCGCGGTGTGCTCGCTCAGCGGCGCGCCCGGGGCCACCACACTCGCCCTGGCCCTGGCCGCCGCCTGGCCCGAACCCGAGACCGCGACCGTGATCGAGGCCGACGCCTCCGGAGGAGACATCGCGGCCTGGCGCCACCTTCCTGCCTCCCCCGGACTGGTCGAGCTCGCCGCCGCCTCCCGCCTCGACGGCCCTCAACGCCGCGCCCGGCCCGAGGACTTCACCCAGGTCCTTCCCGGCGGCCTGCGCGCCTGCACGGCACCATCGGCCGCCGACCGCGCCGCCAACGCCGTCGCCCTCCTGGCCGAGAACACAGAGGCGTTGACCTCGGGGAACGGGATCGTGGTCGTGGACCTGGGGCGGATGGCCCCGCGGTCGCCGGCCGTGCGCCTGGCCGCCGCTGCCCACGCAACTCTCCTGGTCGCCAACGACGACGTCGCACACCTCAAACGGGTCCGAGACGCTCTTCCCGCCCTGAAGGCCGGGATCTCGAATCTCGAGTTGGCTGTCACGACCGGCCCGCACGACGACGCGGCCCTGCAAGAAGCCATAGGCGCGCCAGTACGAGCGCGCATCCCCGCCGATCGCCCCTCCGCGAGCCTGCTGCGAGGCGACTCGGTACCCCCGCGTCGATGGAGCAGGCGGCCCCTGCTCGCCACGGCCCGGCGGCTCGCGGGCGAGCTCGACTCGCAGATGAACTCCAGGCCGGTGAGCGCCCCATGAGCACCGAGGAACTGGTGGCCCGATGGGTCCGCTACACCAGCGGTGAAGCCCTGCGCCGCCTCAGCGCGACCGTCAACCTCGACGACGCGGAAACCCCCGAGGACTTCGCGGCCCGGGCCGAGCGCGTCATCCGCGAGGTCCTCGACCAGGCCGCCCAACGGGCGCTGGCCCGCGGTGACCGGGTGCTCAGCCGCGAGGTCGAGCAGCGGGTCCTGCAAGCGGCCCTGGCCCAGGTATGCGGCACCGGCCCCCTCCAGGACCTCCTGGACGACCCCGACATCGAGAACATCAACCTGACGGGAACGCAGGTGTGGGTCCGCTACGCCGACGGGCGCCGCGAAAGGCGCCCGCCGATCGTGGCCACACCCGACGAGCTGGTCGCTTTGGTGCGCCGGATCGCCTCCGAATCCCCCGCCGGGGAGCGCCGCTTCGACCCGGCTGCCCCGATCCTCGACATGCCCCTGCGTGACGGCTCCCGGATGAACGCCGTGATGGACGTGGTCCACACCCCCTCGGTGTCGATCCGCCGCCACCGCCACCGGACCACCACCCTGCGCGAACTCCGCAAGCTGGGCACGCTCGACGACGCGGCCGCCGGACTGCTCGGCGCGGCGGTGCGCTCCCGCCGCAACATCGTCATCACCGGCGGCACCGGAGCCGGAAAGACCACCCTGCTGCGGGCCCTGGCATCCCACATCCCGCCGGACGAGCGCATCGTGACCATCGAAGACGTCCCCGAACTCGGGCTGGAGCGCGACCCCCATGCCCACCCGGACGCCGTCGCCCTGCACGCCCGTCCGCCCAACGTCGAAGGCGCCGGCGAGGTCACCGTCGCCGAACTCGTCCGGGCGGCCCTGCGCATGAGCCCGGACCGGGTGATCGTGGGCGAGACCCGCGGCCACGAGACGGTCCCGCTGCTCAACGCGATGAGCCAGGGCAACGACGGCAGCCTGACCACCCTGCACGCCGCCTCATCGGACGGTGCGTTCGCCAAGCTCGGCGCCTATGCGGCCCAGTCCGCCGAGCGCCTCCCGCTCGACGCCACCTGCCTGCTCATCGCCACCGCCGTGCACCTGGTCGTGCACATCTCTGCCACCCCTACCGGGGAACGCGTGGTCACCAGCATCCGCGAGGTCGTGGGCGCCGAAGGGCCGCGCGTGGCCTCCAACGAGATCTACCGCCGCTCCCGGGAGGCGGGACGGCTACCGGCCGCCCCGCCGAGCCCGCCCACCATCGATGTGCTCACTGCGGCGGGCTTCGACATCGCCCGCCTGGTCGAACCCGACATGCAGGGGTGGTCCGGGTGAACGCCGCAACCCTGATCGGCATCGCCGGGGGAGCGGCCCTCGGCGGCGGCCTATGGCTCACGCTCAACGGCGCCTTTGCCGCCGTCGAAGGCAACGCTCCTGCGCGCAAGGCCCTGGACGTTAGGACCCTGCTCACCGACCGCCGCCGCGCCCTGCGCGCCGTCGGCGTCCTCGGTGCCGCAGCGGCGGCCTGGGCAGTGACCGGCTGGCCCGTCGCTGCTCTGCTCGCGGCCGCCGCGGCCTGGTGGCTGCCCGGACTGCTGGGCCCCGACCGCGAGCACCACGAGCGGCTGGAGCGCATCGAGGCCGTGGCGGCCTGGACCGAACAGGTGCGCGACCTGATGTCGGCGGCATCGGGCCTGCAGAGCGCCATCACCGCCACCGCTCCCATCGCCCCGGCTTCCATCCGGGAGCACGTGGTGCGCCTGGCCGAGCGGATCCGCACCGACCACCCGCACAAGACGCTGACCGAGTTCGCCGAAGCCGTCGACACCCCGACCGCGGACCTGGTGGCCGCCGCCCTGAGCAACGCGGCCACCCGGCACGCGGCCGACCTCGGGGCGCTGCTGTCCGGGCTGGCCGAGGCGACCCGGGAGCAGGCCGCGATGCTCGTACGCGTGGCCGCCACCCGGGCCCGGGTGCACACCGCGATGCGCATCATAACCGCCACCACCCTGGCCCTGGCGGTCCTCCTCCTGGTCTTCAACCCGACCTACCTGGCCCCCTACGACGGCGCGCTCGGACAGCTCGTGCTGGCCGGCATCGGCGCGCTCTGGGCACTCGCCCTGACCTGGCTCGCCCGGCTGTCGCGAACCGACCTCGGACCACGCGTGCTGCGCGCCGAGCCCCATGCGCAGGTGAGCACATGAGCCCCCTCCTCCTCGCCGGGATCGGCGGCACTCTCATCGGCGCCGGAGCCTGGGTGCTCATCGCCCTGCGGTGGGCGCGCCCGAGCCTGGCCGACCTCCTGACCGAGCCCCCACCACCGCGCCCCGCGCCCTCCACGGTGTCGGCGGGCAGTTGGGCGGCCCGCCTCGGAAGCCGAGGGATCCCCGTGCTCGCGGCCATGGGGCTACCCACCAAGCGGACGCGCGCCCGACTCCTCCTCTGCGAGCGCGACATCCCCTCCTACCTGGCGGAGAAGACCACCACCGCCCTGGTCGGAGTGGCGCTCCCGCCCCTGGTCGGGGCAGTTGCAACGGTGGCCGGCGTGCCCATCGCGCCGCTGCCCGGCTTCCTGCTGTGGGCCCTGGCCGCAGGCGTACTCTGGCTGGCCCCGGACCTGTCCTTGCGCGACGAAGCCGCCAAGCGGCGCACGGAGATGCGCCAGACCGTCGCCGCATTCGCCGACCTGGTCGTCGTCGCCCTCGCCGGCGGCGCCGGAGTCAGCGGGGCCCTGGACGAGGCGTCCCGCACCGGGGGCACGGCCATGGCGCGCATCCGGATCGCCCTGCGCGCCGCCGCCCTGCGCCGCGACCCGCCATGGTCCGCCCTCCGAGAACTCGGAGACCGCTACGACCTGGACGAGTTCAACGAGCTCGCCGCCAGCCTCCAACTCGCCGGAACCGACGGCGCCCGCGTCCGAGCCTCCCTGGCCGCCAAAGCGCGCTCCCTGCGCACCCGCCACCTGGCGGCCCTCGACGCCCAGGCCCAAGCCGCCACCGAACGCATGAGCCTGCCGGTCGTCCTCCTGTTCGCCGGGTTCCTCGTCCTCGTCGGCTACCCGGCGCTCAGCCTCATCCTCACCAGCCTCTGAGGGAGACATCCCCATGCACCGCTCCCACACCGTGTTCCCGCTCCGGCCCCGCCGCCCCGACTCCGGCTACTCCACCGAATCCGTCGTCGTCATCGCCCTGCTCGTCGGCCTGGCCATCGCGGTCTTCGCCGTACTCACCCCCGCCGTCACCGACAAGGCTGACGAGATCGTCAGCATGCTCTCCGAATGAGGGCCGCACGCACCCGCAGCGACCGGGGCAGCGCGGAACTCGCGGTCGCCACGCCCCTCCTGCTGCTTCTGCTGCTCCTGGTGATCCAGGCCGGACTGGTCGCCCACGCCTCACAGGTGGCCCAGTCCATCGCGACCACGGCCCTGGCCGAGGCCCGAGCCGTCGACGCCACCGACGCCGACGGCCAGGCCGCCGGAGAACACGCAGGAGAACAGCTCGGCGGGCGCCTCCTGCGCGGGCTCAACGTTGAGGTGCACCGCGACGACGAGGCGGCCCGCGTCGTCGTCACCGCGCAGGTCCCGTCCGTCCTACCCGGACTGACCTGGCCGATCCGACACGAGAGCTCGGCACCTGTGGAGAGGTTCACCAGCCCGCCATGACCGGCCGCGAACTCCGACTCCAGGGAGAACAGCGGGGGAGCGCGGCCGTGGAGCTGGCGGTCCTCACCCCGCTGCTGATCCTGCTCGTCCTGCTGATCGTGCTGGCCCACCGCCTCACGACGGCGACACAGGCGGCCGACGCCGCCGCCCACGCGGGAGCGCGCGCCGCCACATTGGAACGCAGCCCCGAGCAGGCACGCGCCGCCGCCGAAAGGGCCGTTGCGGACGCTCTGCGTACGCACGAGCTGAGCTGCAGCAGCCACACCCTGACCCTGGAGACGGGCGCTCTGGAGCCCGGCGGCACCGTGAGAGCCGAGCTGACCTGCCGGGCCGACCTCAGTGGCCTCACCGGCCTCGGGGTGCCCCTCCACCGAGACGTCGAGGGCGAGGCCGACGCCGTGGTCGACGTGTACCGGGGGCGTCCATGAGCGGACGCTCCAGATCCGACGCCGGGCAGGTGACCGCCTTCGTCACCACCACCGCCCTCACCCTCGTCTTCGTCTTCGCCCTGGTGTGGGAAGGCGGATCGGCCCTGGCCGAGCGGAGCCGGGCCCTCTCCTTGGCGCAGGAGGCGGCCCGAGCCGGGGCACAGCAGATCGACCTGGCCACCTACCGGACAGGGGAGGAGATCCTGCTCGACCCTGAGGCCGCCGAGCGCGCGGCCCGGAACTTTCTCGACCGGGCCGGAGCCACAGGCACCGTCTCCGCCGGAGAGGACGCCGTCACGGTGACCGCCCAACTCGACTACGACTTCACGCTGATGCCCCTGGGGAGCCGCACCCTCGCGGCCAGCGCGAGCGCCGCACCGCACACCGGCCCCTGAACCGAGGAACCCCCATGGCTCGACGCATCGTCCTGCAGACCGGCGCACTTCTCTTCAGCATCGCCGTCCTCGCCGGAGTCCCCTACGTGGCGACCACCGTGCTCGCCTGGCCCCGCCTCGACTGGGACGCCGACAGCGCGATGGCCTACCTGCGCGGAGGCTCGCTTCCTCCAGGTGTGGCAACGGCGTTCGGCGTCGGCCTGTTGTGGGTGCTCTGGGGGCTGTACCTCGCTGCGGCCGCCACCGAACTCTGGCAGCGCATGCGGAGCCGCCCGGCGCGGCGCCTGTTCGGCCCCCTTCAACTCCTGGCGGCCACCGCTGCAGGGGCCACAGTCAGCACACCGGTCGCCCACGCCGCCGTTGAGCCCGCAGCGACAGCCGACGCTGCTGAGGGGGAGGTTCCGGTCGAGGAAGGGGCACCGCCGCCCGCCCCGGAAGGCGGCGCCCACGAGGAAGCGGGCCCCGAGGGCCGGGTCCATATCGAGCGGAACAGAGTCCTCAGCGGCATCGCCCTCGACTCCGCCGAACTGACGCCCGAGATGGAAGCCGGCCTCGCCTCGGTCATCGCAATGATCCGCGACCACGGCGCCGCCGGAGTCCCCATCGTCGTCACCGGACACACCGATGCCAGCGGGGATCCCGAGTACAACCAGCAGCTTTCCCAGCGGCGGGCCGAATCCGTCGCCGAGCACCTCACCGCCGAGCTGGGGCCGGATGCTCCCGAGGTCGTGGTCCAGGGCGTCGGAGCGGACGAGCTCCTGGACGACGCCACCGACTCCGGGCAGCGCCGGGTCGAGATCACCTACACCGTCGCCTCCGGCCCTCCACCGGCCGCACGGACCCCTGAATCACCCGCGCCGGAGCCGCCTCCCGAACAAGCACCGGACGAGCGCCCCGTCGTCGTGGTCGAGATCCCCTCGGCCGCGACAGCAGCAGGGGCCGCCGCTGCCTCGGGCGTCGTCGCCGGCGCGACCGGGTACCTCCTCGGCCGCCGCCCACGCCCTGACCGGGACCGAGGCCCAGGGGAGGGCGATGAGGACGACTGGGACGAGAGCGAGGATGAGGCTCTTGCAGGCGCAGCCCAGGATCCCGCCCACGCGTCGACCTCCCTGTGGTCACCACCCCATCCGGTCGAGGCCGATTCGCCCACACCACAGCAGCAGGGGGAGGCCCTCGCCCTTCGACGACTCCGCGGCGCCTTGGGGATCACAGGAGTCGGAGCACACGGTGCCGTACGAACGGTCCTGGCCATGGCCCTGCAGCGCGAAGGGCTGCGAGTCGTGCTCCCGGAGGACTGCCTCGTCACGCTTCTGGGAGATGCCGCCGCGGAGCGCGTCCGGGACGGCGCACCTCCAGGGATCCGCATCACGACGACCTTGAGCGAGGCCATCGCCCACCTGCATGCGGAGATGCTCACCAACCTGGGGGAGGACGAAGACGACGACCAAGAGCCCGTCGAGCCGCCGAACCGTGAAGCCGACGACGAGGGCGAGGTGAATGTGCTCATCGCCGCTGCAGACCGGGAGGAGGCCCAACAGGTCGACGACCTGCTGGACGCCGGGGGAGCACCAGTGGCGGCCCTCGTCCTCAGCCGCTGGTCAGGGCGCGTCGCGGTAATCGACCACGCAGGCCACGTTCACAAGGGCGATGGAGACATCGGAGGTCTGGCGGGTACGGCCTGGCCGCTCACCACACGGGGACAGGTCATCGACGCACTCATCGACGCGCAACGAAACCGCCCCATTGACTCGGACAGCGAGAACGGTTCTGACGACGGCCAGGTGGCCGCAGGAACACAGGACGAGGGGCCAGAAGCCGAAGCACCTGAACGCCCCGTCCGCCTACGTGTTCTTGGACGAGTCGGCATGACCGTAGGCGGCAAGGCGGCCGTTCCGCGGCGGCGCTCCGCCTACGAAGTCGCCGCCTACCTCGCGCTGCACCCCGACGGTGTCCGTCTCGACCGCGCGGTAGAGGACATGTGGCCCGACGACATCGCGACGCGCTCCACCCGGCGCTTCCACGACGCCGTCAGCGCGCTTCGCGGAGCCGTGCGCCAGACCGCCGCCGCAAGCGCCACCGCCACGGTCGTCCTGCACGACGACCACTACCGCCTCGATCCCGAGGCGGTGAGCACGGACCTGTGGGACCTGCACAAGGCCATGGGGTCGGACGGGACGGCAGACGACTTGCTCCAGGCGACGGTTGACTATGAGGACTTTGCTGCCGACTCCGACTTCCGCTGGGCAGAGCTCCACCGCGAGCGGCTGCGGCAACGGCTGATCGAGGCCCTCCTCGCAGCGGTCGACGACTCCGAGCCGAACACAGCTGTCCGGCTCCTGCGGCGGGCGGTGCAGATCGCGCCGCTCACCGAGCAACCCCACCGCAAGCTCGTCACCTGCCTACTCGAACAAGGGGACACCAGGGCAGCTGCTACGGCCTTTGCCGCCTACGAACAGGCCATGCGAGAAATCGGAGCGGAGGTCGCACCTGAATTACGCGCACAACTATCCTAGAAAAGTGATAGTGCGAGGCGCGGCAGGGGCAACCCCCTTTCTCCTTTCCTTGGCTTGTGCGGTGCGTGTTGCCCTGCCGGGTCGTTCTGTCAGGGTTTCCTTTTAAGGGTAATTGCTGGGCGAATGCCTTTGCTAATGGGTGTCCACGGGGATGTCGAACGGGGCGTCCGCGGGGGCGGCTCTCCCTGAGGCGGTATGGCGGCCAAGGCGTCGCTGTCAAGAAATAGCTGGTCAGGTGGCGTGTGGGGGGTGCCTGTGTGTCGCCCGACAGGTGCGGAGCATGGTCCGCAAACTCTATCGGGATGGTGCGGGGTTTGGTCGGATTCGTCCCCTGGTGCGATCGGATTGACGGATATCAATTCGAATGCCGTATTCCCTTCCTCTATTTACAGGCGCTTTCTTGGTGTGTTGTCTTATGGTCTATTGTAACCCTCGCTCTACACTTCGAATCATGGATTGACGTGCGAGAGTGCATGTCGAACTGTCGCCATGATTTCAATGTGCCGGCCGGAATATTTTCTTCTGTCTCGTTAATTGATCTTCCGTGTGGGTATTAATAAGGGTGACCAAGCAAAGAACACTCCCCCGGAGAATGCTATGGCCTGGTACGGGGTGTGGTACGGCGGACCCGGATTCACTCCGTCGTCCCAAGAGGACATGGAACGCTTCCCCTCACTGCAAGCAGCGAAGGATGCGCTGTGGAGTCGGACCTATATGGGCTACTCGCAGCGCCAGCACTTCGACTACGTCTTCCGTCGGCCGGAACGCGTTCTGACGCCTGCGGTCACCGAAGGAAGCTACATCGACCTCTACCGGTCGCCCGATGCTGATCTGTCCCTGATCGAGCGTCGCATCCTCTTCGGTCTGCGCGGCGGAATCCGAATCGAACCCTGCTGAACCCCAGTAGTTCGCACCCTAGGTGAGGTGTGCCATGTCGGAATTCGTCATCGACGGTTTCACTATCCTCCCTCACACGCTGATAATCGAACCCGCCGGCTTCGAAACCTGCGGCGTGGTCGCCCGGGAGTGCTGGTCCTACGGCCTCTACTGCGGTGACTCCCTCATCTTCGAAGGGAAGGACTTGCGGACCCCTGTGGGAGTTTCGGAAGACCAGGTCGCCGCGCGTGCGCTGGGCTTCCTCACCCTGCGCCCCGGGGACACGGAAGATGAGTACTTCGCCGATTACAGCCAAGACCAGTTCGCGTGGTGCGAGGAGAACGCGGACATGCTCGGGCTGTGCCTGATCGGTGAAGGCGGCACCGAAACGGACGACCTGTCCTGCTATCGCGCGGGATAAGCAAAAGGGGTGCCGACCGCGCCACGGTCGGCACCCCGAATCCGCCTTCCCGGTATCGGTTCAGGGGCCGCGAGTATCGCGGCCCCTGATCGGACACCGATTCAAGGCGGTGAATGCCGATGTGCAGACAGCATCCCACGCTCAACCACGCGGACTACCCGCACGAACCCGGAACCCTGTACGACTGCCGCGCGTGCGAAGCCGAATGCCACTGTGACGGCGAAGGAACGTGCGTCCACTGCGCAATCACCGCTGAAAGCGACAAGGGAGGAGACGTGGCCCTGATCAGATTGCCGCACAGCGGCCTGGTCGTCCCTACCGAGCAAGTGCGCGTAACGCAGGTGTCCAGCACGGACATCGGAACCGGAATCGCCTGGTCCGGAACGGTCCGCGACGGTCGGACCCTGCTGGGAGCCTTCACCAACGGTGGCCGCGGTGGCCCTACGCAGTTCCAAGCGGCCGATGACGCCGGCGCGCGGCGCATGCGCGAATTCATCGCGGCCTGTCGCACAGCCGATGGCGACCCTGCCGACGAAGAAGCCGTTGGCGAGGCGCTCACGGACGAACACGAGACGTCCAAGGCCATCGCCGCGGCACAGCGCCGCGGCCGGACCCTCATCCGGCACTACGACGACTTCGACATCCCGGGCTTCTGGGAGTCCACGGCGGACCCGACCGCCCCGAGATGACGCGCGCACTCGCCACCGAATGCGCCGCGAGCCACCCCGGCGTGATCCGCGCCGAACTGTGGGACGCCAAGTCCCGCGCCTGGATCGAGTTCTACCGCCGCACCGACTGACCGGCGACGGGGCCGGTTCCGACGATGACCGGCCCCGCCACCTCCCCGTGAGGGGCGTCGGTGCGTGGGAAAGCGGAACCCTCCCATGACTCCGCCCCCGGTTCCTCCAAGGAGCTCGGATGGCCGTGCTCAGCATCGAGATCTTTCTTCGCGCCCCTGAGACCACCGACCCCGCGTCCCACCCCACACCCGAATGGCTCACCCGGACACTCGCCGAAGCCATCACCCCACTGACCGCCCCCGGATCAGTAATGCCGGTCATCGGCGCGACAGTCGACGCCTTCCCCGACGGCGACGGCGCACAGATCCGGGCCACCTGCCTAGCCGCGGACGGTGTCGAGGCGATGGACACGCTTGCGGCCCGCCTTGAGGCCGCCCTCTTCGACGTCGCCTGCGTTGAGGGCTGGCACCTGCATGCAGGCCAGACCAACTGGTACTGCGCCGACAACTGAAGCCCCGGGGCGCCGACGGCGCCCCAGGCGACCGCCCGGGAGGATCGATGTTCCCCCTTCTCACCGTCAACGGAGCCGCGGTCAGCACAGAGGATGATGTCTTCGACGTCGAGTCCATCGCCGTCGAGTTCGACCACGAGAGCGGCAACACCCACGCCTGTACCGCCTGCGGTAACCCGATCGCACAGACCACGACCGGATGGATCGATGACGACGGCGAACAGGACTGCCCCGCGTCGGCCGATTCGCCCCCGACCGGTCACCAGGCCCATCCGCTCCCGCTGAGCTGGTGCAACTCCGCCGCAATCCAGCTCGAAGAGGAGCAGGACGCCGTCACCGTCTCGATCTCCGTCGGGGACCCGCGCGGCGCCTTCACCTTCACCGTGACCCGCGTCCCCGAAGACGCCGATACCGAGCTGGCCGGGTGCCTCCTGCTGCACATGCCGTACCCGAAGGAGCCCTTCGAGCACGCCCCTTTGCAGGAGATCCGCCCGGGGACCTACCGCGTCGGCTCCGCGGCTTCGCCGCTTCCCCGACACCTCGCCCACAGCAACACCTGACCAGAAAAGGGGGATCCGATGAACCCGACCGCTGCGCCCGCCCTCATGGGCGGGCCGGCGGCCGCCACCACCCGTGGTGAGCTGGCCGCCGCCCTGTCCACCGCCGGCCTCGGCGTCCACTCTCGTCCGAGCATCCCGCTGATGGGCGGTGTTCTGGTGGAAGCCGACGCGCACGGCGACGTGCACCTGACGGGCTGCCAGTACGAGTGCGCCGTGACGGTCGCACTGCCCGGCGTCGCGCAGGCTCCGGGCCGAATGGTCGTTGACCACTCCGAAGCCGTTCGTGTGCTGAAGGCACTGGTCAAGGGAAAGGGGCGCGTGCCCGACGCAACGCCGATCACGCTCGCGGTCGAATCGTCGACCGCGGTCATGCGGGCCGACGGCTGCACCGTGCCGCTGACCACCTACGACGTCGACGAATACCCGCCGCTGCCGGACATCCCCCGCGGGAGCCGGATCACGGTAGACCGGGAGCGGTTCGCCTCCGAGCTGTGCCGCGTGAAGTGCGCCCGCGGCACGGACACGGAAGTACCGGCCACGGTGGGATTCCACCTCGCCGGAACGCCTGACGGTGTCGAGCTGGCGGCCACCGACCGGTACCGTCTCGCCGTCGCCCGCATCCCCGCGGTCGACACGGAGGGGCCGAACATCGAAGCGCTGCTTCCCGGCTCGTTCCTGGAGCACCTCATCAAGCACCTGACCGGTCCCACCGTCACCATCGGGCTGGAAGCGAACATCGCTTCCATCACCAGCGGGGACGTCACCGCCTTGGTCGGGCTCTCGGGGCTCGACATGCCCAACTACCGCCGCCTTCTCCGTCTTCCGGGAGCACAGGGGGTCGTCGTCCCTCGAAAGGGCCTGAACGCCGCTGTGGAACGAGCCGCCGCGATCTGCGCGGCGAAAAAGGAGCGGTACCGCCACCTCACCTTGAGCATCGAACCGAGCTCATGCGCGGTGACCCCCGTCCTCGACGACGCCGTGCGCGTCACCGCCCCGCCGGTTGTCGTGCGGATGGCAGGCAAGCTCGCTACCCCCTTCGAGCTGCAGTTCCGCGCGGACTTCCTCCGGGACGCCCTGTCCTGCTTCCACGGTGAGCACGTCGCCCTCCACATCACCTCACCGGTCAAGCCCGTGCTGCTCACCGACGAAGACGGCGCCCCCGGTGAGCACCTGGCCTACCAACACCTGCTCATGCCGGTTCGCACGGACTGAGCACGCCAGAGCCCGGGGACCGCGGCAAGGGCCCCGGGCTCTACGCACTTCTGTAGGACACCTGTTCGGAAGGAGCAGGATCATGTCCGATTCACGGCACGCACCTGAGCACCGCGCGAAGGCGATCGCCGACGCGGTGGAGAGTGCATGGCACAGTGCCCACGGCCACGGCCGACTCGAAGTTCCCGCCTCGGTGGTCGCCGCGCTCTCGTTCCTCGCCCCGCCGCCTGACCGTCGCGCCGAGGTGGCCGACCGCATTACGGCGCTGGACACCGAACAGTTCACCGAACTCATCCGACAGCAGTGGGAGGACTTCGTCTGCACCCGCCCTGACCTGACCACCCCCGCGTGGCCGCTGCTGGAGGTCTGGCACGGCCAACACCAGGCCACGGACGCCGTGCGCGAAGCCGCACGGGCCGCCGGCCGTGCGGCGATCGCGGCCGGCCAGCTCGAACTCACCGGGATCCGGGAGACCCGCTGGGAGGTGGACCTGTTCGGCGTCCTGCTCACCACGATGCGGGGAACCAAAAGCGCCGCGGCACGGGGCCAGTACTACACTCCTGCGCCCGTCGCGGACGCTGCGGCGAGCCTGCTCATGGAGGACCTGGACAAGGCGCCGTGGGTCTACGAACCCACCGCGGGCACGGGCGGCATGCTGCGTGCCGCCGCTCAGACCATGCGCAACCGCGGCAGGGACCCGGCTTCGGCTGTGTGGCTGGCGACCGACATCGATCCGCTCGCCGTGGCGTGCGCGGCCGTGAACAGCGTCCTGTGGGAGCTCGGCCCCAACGTTCTGCTCACCGTTTCCGACTCCCTTGCCGAAGACCTGGACACGGCTCTGGAGCGGGCGATCGGCCAGCGCAACGAGACCTTGGCGATCGCGGAGCGCCTCCGGAAGTACGGAGAGGTGGCCGAAGCCTTCCAGGCGGCTCACGACCTGCTCAATCGGAACACTGAGCTCTGATCATCGTGATTCGCGATTCTGCAGGACCAGCACCGCCCGGGCGATCTCTCCAGCCCTGTAGGTGGCGCGCCGAGCGGATGCTGTCGGTGTCCGGAGCGGTCGACCCGTCCGGCTGGACTCGCGTGGGGGCGTCTCCCCGTGCATCCACTAATCCGAGGCCCCGGAGACGGGTTATGTCGTGGTCGGGCTGATCGCCCGGCACCTGACCGACACCCGCACCAACTGAGGCTGGGCCGACGGGAGCGCCCGGCGTCAGGCCGGAGGTCGACCGCCGTGGAGCCGGACGTACTCGGCAGAGGTCGGGGGCGGGTTCTGCCGGTAGATCCGCGCCCAGCGGCGCGCTGCCCAGAGCGCAGGGACGGCGAGGAACGCGGCCCAGGCGGTGGTCTGGGCCCGTGCCGCTGGGCACCACTCGGGCTCCGAGCGCCAATCGCGCCAGTCGTCCCAGGGATGACCGCTGAACAGCGACACCGCGGGCGAGTCGCAGGGCGGGTCCTCCTCGAACTGCGATGCCAGGTCTCGGCCCGGTGACCACAGAAGAAGGATCACCAGGGGGCACCGGCCAGGAGCATCAGCACGAGCGCCCGCGTCCGCAGCCGCAGGCGGCGCCGGAACTCGGTGCGGAGCTCTTCGGGATCGTGGGATTCGGTGGACTCGGTGGGCATGAGCCCAGACCGTACCGCGCGAAGGCCGAACCGTGGCAGGGCCATGTGTCGACCTGGCCCTTGGGGTCCGCGGCCCCGGCCAGGAGAGTCCGGTGCCGCCCCATGGCGAACGGTGGCGGTCGGCCTCCACGGAGACGCCGATGCTGGTGCGCGCATCAGCGGTCGTCGGCTACCTCGCCGTCCTGCCCCCCTGCTCATCAGCCCTCCCTACAGGAAGATGGTCCCCGGATCTGGGCACACGACCAAGTGCGGCTCGGTGGCTGGAGGCCCTTCGTACCGCTACCCCGTCTCCCTGGAGGACATCTGGTGGGCCTTCACCGTGGATGAGGACGGGGAACGGCACCTCCCGGAGCTGTGGAACGCCGACCGACAGAACGTGCATAACTCCTGCGACGCCCGCCGCTTCCGGCACTTGGCGCTGGCCCTGCTCGTCGCCGTTCCCACTGCCGCCTGCCTGGGTGCCTGTATCACGATCGGTGTCCTGGTGTAGGCGGACAGTAGTCTCCCGGCGGTGATGAGAACCGGTTGGACACGGCGCCATGACGCGGAGCCGGTGAGGCCATACCGTGGGCAAGGGGGGAACAGTGGCGGTTTGTCGCTGGTGTGTGCTCCACTACCCACCGTGCTAAAAAACGACTTCAGGGAACGTTTCACTCAGTTGTGTCTCGACCAGCTCGGCCCCGGCATGGGCTCTCGGGTCGCTGCGCTGGTCCGCGATGGTTTCACCCTGCACACCGCAGGTCCGGAGCAGGCGCCCACCGGCCGGTTCCGCCTGGGCGGACCGGCACTCCTCGGCCCGAAGGACGACTGGCCCGAATCCGAGGACGGCCCGATGACCCTGCTCGCGGTGATGGACATTGACGCCCTGGCCCCTGGGCTCGACGTGGTCCTGCCCCAGGGGGCCGGAGTGCTCAATATCTTCTTCGCGGGCAACGGCGACCGCTACGACACCTTCTCCGGTGACTTCGTCTTCGAGTCCGAGTTCGACTGGAAGGTGGTGCCCGCGGACCCGGAGACCGCTGCCGAGGTCCCGCCTCCCCCGACAGCTCTGGCGCCGCCTGCGCGCCTGGTCCGCGCCGAGCCTGTGCCCGCGCTGCCCGACCCGGGCAGGGCCTACTCCGGACCTAAGGAGGACCGGGAGGAGGACCCGCAGTTGTGGGAGGCGTTCGCGCAAGTCACCGCCCGAATACCGGAGATCGCGGGCGCGGACCCAAACGAGTGGCCGTTCCTCAACGTCCCCGAAGACTTCACCGAGGACGACGATGAGGACGGGCACCGGGCTTTCGGGTGGCCCTGGCCGATGCAGGGCGGCCCCTTCCCCGGCGAGCACCGAGTCCTGCTGCTCCAGCTTGACTCCAAGGATGGCTACCGTTGGGCCGACAACGGGATGATCACCTTCGATATCGACGCCGCAGCGTTGCGGGAGGGCGACTTCAGCCGTGTGGCCTGCTACACCGCCTCGTGCTGATCTGCGCGCGGGGTCGCGCTGGAGGGGGTCTTGTCTGCAAGGCGTACCGCCCTCAGGTGTCCTCACCGGCCATCTCGCCCGGACATCGTCCCTGAGAGGGCGGCGCGGACGGCCCCGTGTCGGAGACGGGCGCGTGATGAATCCCGCCGTCCCGGCGCCCGTACCAGGGCGGATCCTCACATGGGGCCGGGCCGCCCCGGTCGGCTAAGGCCGAAGCCCGAGTCCGACGCCCTTGGGGCGCGCCCCAGGTACACGGTCAACGCCTGTCCCCCGGGGCTAGTGCGTTGCCGAGGGGGGCGCGCCCGCCGCCTGCGGCAACCCGATCGCACAGGCGACCACCGGATGGATTGACGACGACGGCG
Organism: Nocardiopsis chromatogenes YIM 90109; assembly: GCF_000341185.1. Classification (GTDB taxonomy): domain Bacteria; phylum Actinomycetota; class Actinomycetes; order Streptosporangiales; family Streptosporangiaceae; genus Nocardiopsis_A; species Nocardiopsis_A chromatogenes. The sequence continues at coordinate 20,844 of NZ_ANBH01000290.1, read as the reverse complement.
AAGAGGGCTGCCCCAGGCCGGCTCGCCCCTGACCGGCCACCGCCGAAGGTATCCGCAGCTCGTTCAGGCTGGAAGTGAAACCTGTGATACGTGCTAGCTGCAATAGCTGACTGCCTTTCCGCAGCTGGTTCTGCGGTTCGTGATGCTGGCTCGCCAGTGGTAGGTAGAGCGGGTACAACTGTGGCCCCATGACGGAGAGCCGACGGGGAACCCGCCGGCTCTCTGGCCGTGAGGAGTGCCAAGCGACCAAGCAAAGCGATCACGCCGGCCATCTACGAGCCTAGCGAGCAGGAAGCCTTGCGGCTACGGGCCGGGGCGGACCGCTCCTATGAACCTCGGGCTGTAGAAGTCGCCCTGTACTGGCTCGGTTCGGACGGTCTTGCCGGAGGACGGCGCGTTCACCATCTGCCCCTCACCGATGTACATCGTCACGTGGGACGGGGCCGGGCCCGGGGCGCCGGCGTCGGTGGTGTCGTAGAAGAGGAGATCGCCGGGCTGGAGGGCGTCGAGGGAGACCCGTTCGCCTGCTTGGTACTGGTCGGTGGTCACCCGCGGGATGTCGACCCCGGCGGCGGCCCATGCCCCTTGGACCAGGCTTGAGCAGTCGAAGGCGTCGGGGCCGTTGGCGCCGTAGACGTAGGGCTTGCCGAGCTGCTGAAGTGCCCACTCGACCGCGGTCCGCCCGCCTTGGCCCGCCGGAGCGTCCGCGGTAGCGGCAGCGGGGATCGCGTCGAAGCGGTCGATCTCGGTGAGCACCTGGTCCACGTACCAGTCGGCGTTGTTGTAGCGGAACAGGGCCCGGGAGAGTTGATCGTGGTCGTTGAAGTTGACCTCTTCGCCGCCGCTCATGCACAGCTCGCGGGCGCTGGCCAGGGCGCTGTCGTAGGCGTTGTGCGGGTCGGCGGTGCCGTCTCCGTTGCCGTCGGCGCCGTAGGTGGACCATCCGTTGGGCAGGTGCTGGTTCGGGCCGACGGCCCGGTCGTATTCGGTGTCGCCGTCCCAGCGGCCGCCGTCGGTGTCGTAGTGCGGGGTGAGGTTGCCGCCGTTGCCGGAGCCGTCGAGGCGGGGGCCGATCATCGGCGGGGAGACGTCGCCTTCGGGGGAGATGTCGTGCCCGGCGAGCAGGTCGGATTCGATCTTGCCGATGCCGGCGAGGACTTGCCAGCGCATCCCGGTGCATCTGGGGAACTCCTGCTCCAGAGCGGCCGGGGCGCGCACGTAGGCGTCCAGAAGCGTGTCCGGCACCCCTTCGACGCTCTGCGGGGCGGAGGCGGAAGAGGCACCGCCGTTGAGCGCTGCGGTGAGCGTGGAGATCGCGATGCCGACCAGCAGCACGGGGGCGAGCAGGAGCGCCAGCAAGCAGCCGGGGCTACCCATCGGGTTCCTCCCCGGCTTCGTCCCAGCCGGGCAGGAATAGCTGGTGCGGGACTGGCGCTCCCAGTTCGGCGAGTGTGCGTTGCCACGTCTGCCCGAAGGGCGTCCAGACGCGGTCGGCGGGGTGTGCGCCGTGCACCCCGGTCGCCGCGGGGACCGGGGGGTCGCCGACGTAGCGGTGAAGATTCTCGGCTCGCTTGGCCGAGGGAAGCCAGAACAGCACGGTGCCTTGGTGGCCGGTCAGCCGGGACAGCTCGTGGTAGGCGTCGAGCTTGGCCGCCAGGCGGCGCAGCGGTTCGGTGCCGCGGTCGTACTCGAGGAAGAAGAGCGTGGTGTGCTCGCCTTCGCTCCAGTGGCCGGCGGCATCTGGTCGGACGACGTCGCCGAACTGCTGCTCGCACTCGCGGGCGGTCCGCCACGCCAAGCGCGCGCGGCGGACACGGGCGCGGCCGGTCAGGTCGATGAAGAAGTCGTTGGTGCCGATGGTGTGGTCGAGCGAGCTTCGGTAGGCCACGGCCAGGACGCGGTCGCGCCGGTACCCCCACTCGCGGGTCGTGGTGCCGTGCTCGGCGGCGAGGATTTCCGCGCCCGGGGCGTCGAGGAGGTAGTGCCACGGGGCGCTCCCCACCGGGGTCCAGGGGCGGAAGCGCTCCAGGGCGCGCAGCCGGTACAGCGTGAGCAGCCGGGTCTTGGCCGAGGAGTAGGACGCGAACTCCAGGCGGGCGATCTGGTCGGTGGTCAGCACCCGGTGGCGGTGGACCAGGCGCATGATGCGCAGGTCGCGCGGGGTCAGGCGGTTGATGAGCCGGTGGATCGCCTCGGGGGTGGTGCGGGGGCGGACGACGTCGCGGTGGTCGGGGCGAGGGGGAAGGCGCACGGCGGTACCTCCTTCACGGGGTGGGGCTGTGGCGACGCGCGGCCTTGCGCACCTGCGTGGCCCGTCCCTTGACCGGGGGCGGGAGCGGTCGGGTGCGCAGGGTGAAGCTCGGGGTCAGAGCCCCGTGGGAGACCAGGCGGGCGGCGGCCTGGAAGGCGTCCAGGTGCGACAGGTCGTGCTCGGAGAGGTTGGGGCGCACATGGCGCGCAAGCACGCGGGCGTCCTCGGGGCTGACGTCGAAGAAGAGCTTGGAGCGGGCGTTGGCCGAGACCGCCTCTTGAAGGTCGCGCGGGAGCTGGGAGAGGTCCTGGTGGGCCAGGACGAGCCCGGCGCGGTAGGCGCGCGCTTCGGCGAGCATCTCGTCGATGCCATAGGGCAGGGTCAGGAAGTTCTGGCACTCGTCCAGGTAGATGCCGATGTCGCGGCGCTCGGGCTCGCTCTGGCGGGCCCGGGCCAGGACGGCGTTCCAGGTCTGGGCGAGCAGCAGCGACCCGAGCAGGCTGGAGGTGTCGGCGCCGAGGACGCCTTTGGGGAGCCGGGCGATGACGATGGCGCCGTCGTCCAGGAGACGGCGCAGGTCCAGGCTGTTCTTGCCGCTAGCCAGCAGGTCGCGGGCGAATCCGCGCAGCAGCACGCTGCGCAGCTTGTTGGCCAGAGGGGCGGTGGCGTGCGCGCGGGCCTGTTCGGACAGGTCTTCGTACCAGGACCAGAACCCCTTGAGGACGGGGTCGGCGATGCGGACGGTGGCGCGGCGCCGGAAGCTCGCGTTCTCCAGCAGCCGCGGGATGTTGGCCAGCCCGGCGTGCGGGGTCCCGGCCAGGGTCAGGCAGGCTGAACGCAGGATGTCCTCGGTGCGCGGCCCCCAGGAGTCGGCGAAGATCCTCCGGAAGATCCCAGTGACCATGTCGGCGGAGCGCTCGCGTTCCCCGCGCAGCCCGGAGAGCACGGACAGCGGTGGGGGAGGGGCGTTGTCGTCGGGGTCGATCAGCACCACGCGCTCTGTGGCCTCTTCAGGGAGCCGGGAGAGCAGAAGGTCGGACTCGCCCTTGGGCTCGATGAACACGCACCCGCGGCCCTTGCCGATGTCGTCGAGGATCATGTTCAGCAGGGCGGTGGTCTTGCCGGTCCCGGTGCCGCCGATGACGTGCATGTGGTGGCGCGCGTCCGCCACGCGAAGGCCGATCGGCCGGGAGCGCGCCCCTTCAGCCCGTCCGATCAGACGGCTGTCGGCGGCGTCCCCGGCAATGCCCGGCGGAGGGGAAGCAGGCCGGGCAGGGGCGCGCTCCAGGCCGGGCACCATGTCGTCGACCGGGAGGTGGGCCACGGCGGCTAGCTCGCGGGCCGAGAGCAGGTCGCCGCGGTGGAACCAGCGCGCGGCGGCCATGCGCCCGGCGACGACGGGCAGCCGCACCCGCACGTAGTGGTTGTAGTGGGTGAACACGGCGAAGGCCCCGGCGACCGCGTGCGCTCGGCCGCGCCGCCGCTCGGCCTCCTCGGGGGCGGTGCCGGGGCTGGTGACCAAGTAGCGCACCAGCGTCTCCAGGCGCGGGGCGGTCGCCTTGGTGAGGATGGCGCGGACCTCTCCCGAGACCTCGGGACGCAGCGCCATCAGCGAGGCGCGGGAGGACCTGCCCGGGGTGACGGCATCGAGCAGCCCGGAGGTGCCGTGGGCCTGGCGGAGCCGGGAGGCGGCGGTGTTGGCCTGGCGCAGGCGGCCTCCGGTGACCGGGCGCACCGCGACCTGCACGAGCACCTGTTCGCCAGGGGCCGGTGAGCCGGCCGCGCCGATCACCGCGCGTAGCGGGTCGTCCTCGTGCCGCGTGGCCAGAGGGAAGTGGTCCGGGCGGGAGAGGCGCACCAGGCCGCCGTGACAGGCGCGCTCGGGATCGGGGACGGGGACCGGGCGGGCGGTGGCCGACGCACCGGGCCAGGCTGCCTCGACGGCGCGCTCGACGAGCCCGGGTGGGATCGGCCCGGGCACCCACAGCCGGATGCGTAAGCCGTCGGAGTCGGTGAGGTACTCCCAGACCACGTGCGGCTGGCCGAACAGCAGGCGCTTCCACGCGGGCCGCAGCAGCCCGAGCATCCGGGTCCACAGCGCCTCGGCCCCCGACAGGTCCGAGGTCGGGGGCGGCAGGATCTCCACGAGCCGGGCGTTGCGCTGCCAGGCCGCGTTCCGCACGACGGCCACCACGATGCGCCCCACGTGAACCGCGACCAGGACGGCGGGGACGAGCACCAGCAGCCACCAGCCGATGGCGGCGAGGACGCCGAGCAGGATCTCGGCGAGCAGCGTCGGCAGGCGGCCCAAGTCGACGAAGATGTCCATCACAGCAGGTCGTCCTCCTCCGCAGCCAGATCCACGGCAAGGCCCCCGTCGCCGTGCGCGGCGTCCAGCAGCTCGGTGGGGTCGGTGGTTACCAACCGGTGCTCGGCCTCGCTCGCCACCACCTGGAAGGCGACCCGGCGGTCCCCGCTGCACAGCAGCGCCTGGCCGGGGGAGGCGGTGAGCAGGTGCTGCTGCTCGCCCTCGGACAGGCCGAAGGCGGAGGCCACCTGGTCGATGGCCTGCGGCGCCTGGCGCATGAGGATCTGGGTGGCGGCGTTGGCCACCACGGCCCGCCCCAGCTCGCTGCCGAGCACATCTCCGGCGTCCTGCGTGGCCACCGTCAGCCCGACCCACCTCTTGCGTGCGGCCTTGGCCAAGCGGAACAGGAAGCGGGCGCCTTCGTCGGCCTGCAAGAGCTGCCAGCCCTCATCGACCAGCACCATGCGCGGATGGTCGGCGCGGGCCTCGGCGACGGTGCGCCAGATCGAGTCCAGCGCCAGCAGCGTTCCGACCGCCTTGAGTTCGTCGGGCAGCTCGCGCAGCGACCAGGACACCAGGTGCCCGGCCGGGCGGCTGGTGGTCGGCGCGGCGAACAGCTCCCGGTGCGAGCCCGTCACGAACGGCTCGAGTTCATCGGCGACCTGCCGGCCGTCCCCGCCCTCGGAGCGCAGCACCTCGGAGAGGTCGCCGAGCAGCGGGGCGGGCCGGTTCCAGGTGCGCCGGTCGGTGGTGATCCCGGCCTTGGCGTAGGCGGCCACCAGCGCCCGGTCCAATGCGGCGCGGCGTCGCGGCTCCAAGGGCCGGCCCAGCATCACCGCGAGCAGCGTGTGCAAGAACAGCGCCCGGCGGGTCAGCGCGTCGCGCTTGGCCGCCTCGTCCAGCGCCAGATCGAGGGGGTTGAGGTGCACCCCGGGGGCGCCGAGCCGGATGACGGTCCCGCCCACGGCCTCGGCCAGTCGGGAGTACTCGTCCTCCGGGTCCACTACGGCCGCGCTCACCCCGGCATACAGGTTGCGCAGCAGGTCCAGCTTGCAGAAGTAACTCTTCCCGGCCCCCGAGCGGGCCAGGACCACGGAGTTGTAGGAGTCCAGGGCCCACCGGTCCCACACGACCACCCCGGAGGAGGCGGCGTTCAGCCCGTAAAGGACCGCGGTCGGCGAGGCCTCCACGGCCAGGTCGGGGCTGGCAAAGGGGAAGGAGGCCGACAAGGCGGCGGTGTCCATACTCCGGCGCTGATCAAGCAGGTCCACCCCCAGAGGCAGCGCGGAAACCCATCCCTGGAGCTGGCGGAACGTCGCGGGCCGCGCGTCGAGCAGGAGCGAGGCCAGCAGCGACTGGATGTGTCCCACCTCGTCGTCGAGCTGCTGCTCGGCGGCGGCGTGGACGGTGATGTAGACCCCGACGCGGAACAGCTTGCCCTCCCCGCGCGCCAGAGCGGCCGCCATCTGTCGGGCGTCCTCGGCCGCGGCCTCGGTCTCGAAGTCCTCCAGGCGCCCCTGCTCGGCATCGGCCCGCGACGAGGACTCGAACCTGGCCATCTGGCGCTTGAGCCGGGCGGAGGCGACCGCGGGCGGCACCGGCTCCACATGCAGCGAGACCTCCAGCCGGCCCGGGTAGGTCAGCAGCGGCTCCAACCAGGCATAGCCCACCTCGGGCGGGTACCCGGTGACCACGAACGACGCCGCCACCCCGTCCCCGAGACGGATCCGGCGCGGCTCGATGTCGACATCGGCATCCGGGACCCCGAGGCCCTCCCCGCGGGCCTTGCGCCTCCTGCGCATCAGTCCTCCCTCCAGCCGGGCCCGGTGATGACGGCCTCCGGGGATGCCTGGCCCTCCGGAGGGGCGGCGTTCGGGTCGGTCGGGTTCGCCGCCGCGGCCAGCACAGCGGCGGCCCGGGCGCCGTCGAGGAACACAGCCGAGCTGCCGGCGGCCGCCAAGGCGCGGACCGCGTCCTCGGCCCGCCGCCGAACCGTCGCCGCGCCGTGCCGCCCCTTCCCGGCCGGCTCACGAAGGACGAGCAGGACCTGCCGGTAGAGCAAGTCCCGCCCCTCGGCCAGGGAGTCGATGAAGTCGGCGTGGTCGCGCGCGGCGCGCTGGAGCGCCGGATGCGGGAGCGAGGGCACCGCCGCATCGAGCGCCGCGACAAGCGGGTCCAGCCGCACCGCCTCAGCCCTGACGAGGAACTGCACCGGGCAGGCCAGCGAGTTCAAGAAGGCCCCGAACCCGGCCACCAGGGCGGCCTGCTCCTGCTCGGTGCGCAGGTGAAAATTGACCGTCGAGCACGAAAGGAGAACGGCGCAGCCGTGCTCGGCCAGATCGATCACCCCGTCCTCACCGACGGCCGAAACCGGCAGGTCCAACGGAACAGGCAGAGGCGGACCCTGGGCGGTGACCCAGCTCGGCATGCCCTGTTCGGCGCCGCGGCTGGTGGAGCGCCTGCGCGCAGAGCGCCGGAATCGCCAGGCCACCAGCGCGAGCCGGTCCAGGCTCAACCCGTCCCGCTTGACCAGCGCCGCGGCCGTCGAGGCGCCCAACACAGGGACGGCGACGCCGACCAGCACGGGAAGCGGAGCCGTGTCCAGCAACGGCGCGAGCAGCGCCCACGTCGCCAGTGCAGGGACCCCGATGATCACAAGCTGGCGGGCGGTGAGCCCGGCCAGGATACGGTCCTCGCGTTCGATGTCGGCGGGCATGCGCACACGCATCTACTCCTCCTCCCTCCTCGGCCTGCGGGAGCGCCCCCGGCGCGGCCTGGACCGGACGGGACGCTTGCGGGGGTCGCGGCTGTAGCGCTTGGGCGGCTCGCGTGGCGGGGGAGGCGCCTGCGAAGACGTCTGCGACGACGAGCTGGACGGCCCTGCAGGCGGTGGCCGACGGGGCGGACGCCGCATCTCGGCAGTGGTCTCGAACAGCGGCTCCTGCTTGGAGCGCCGTGGGCGGGCCATGCCCGGTATCGGGCCTTGGCGCCACCGCGCTCGCGGCATCCCGGGGACCGGATCCTGACGCCACCTTCTGCGCGCGGTCTGCTGGCCGTCATCGGGGAGAGGGGACTGGTACCAGCGGCTGCGTTTGCCGCTTCGGCGCTGCTGGTCTGCGCCGATGTCGCTGTCGATCCTGGGCAGCGGCGACTGCGCGGGTTTCGGCTTGCGCAGGTCGAGGGGGAGCTCGGGCTGGTGCCAGCGCGGCTTGCCGGTGGCCGGTTTCTGCTGGGAGGCGGCCGCGGCCGCGGTGGAGTGCCGAGCCGCCTGCGGAGCCGCGGTCTTCGCCGTCTTCGCGGCCCTGCCCGCGGCGACCGCCTTTCCGATGCTGCGCAAGACCAGCATGCTCACCGCGAACCTCGCCACCCGCACCACCGGGCTGGCCTGGTAGTTGAACACCCGCTTGAACGCCCAGAACGGGATGCGCACCAACACGTACAGGCACGAGATCAACAAGAAGACGTCGACCACGGACCCCGCGGCCTCCCTGAAGTCGACCGCGCCGAGCATCTGCTCCCGGGACAGGAACACCGCCACCGCGATGCGCAGAACCAACGCCTGGGCGACGGGGATGACCAGCACCGCCGCCACGGCCCGCCACCACAGCCGCGCCATGGCCTCGGTCTGCGGAAGCGCATGGAAGGCCAGCGCGATCGGCGCCACCGCGCACAGCAGCATCCACAGCATGACGCGGATCAGCGCTGCCAGCAGGAAGAACAACTGGAGCGCCCCGGCGACCAGGAAGAGCAGGACCACCACGAGCAGCTCGGAGGCCGGGTCGGTCACCAGCCGGGCGAAGGCGTTGGCCACTCCTTCCGGGCTCGCCGCATCCCCGAGGAGGGCGGCCACCACGGCGTTGGTGAACTCGGCCATCATCCGGCACAGGAACCACGAGGCGTTCGCGCCGACGAAGCCCAGCACCAGCCGCGGCAGCACCTCCTTGAGGGAGGCGGAGGCCTGGACGGTCGGATTGGTCATGACCAGGACCCCGGCGATGGTCACCACCAGCACGTAGGCGGTGTTGGTGACCGCCAGCGAGACCTGCCAGCCCTCCTCGATCCCGCCGGCCGGGATGGGGGTGGAGAGCATGCCGACAGCCGTGTCCACCAACTTCATCCCGATGAGGCTGGTGACCAGCGAGAGGACCCAGCCGTAGAAGGCCTCCTCGGCCATGCACCCGTAGTCGAAGGGGCCACAGGGCTCTTCGGCAGGGGCGTCGGGGTCTTCCACGGGCGGTGAGGGTTCGGGCCCCGGTTCGGGAGAGGGCTCCGGGCTGGGCTCGGGCTCCTGCTGCTCAGGCGGAGGCTCGGGCGGGGCACCGGGAGAGGGCTCGGGCACCTCAGCGGCCACAACCACGGCGGCCGAATAGGTCCCCTGGCTCGGCATGACCGAAAACGCGACAGCGACCGTCAGCACCAGCAGCACGAGAACCGACCGCCGCCCGGTCATGACAGCCCCAGGAAGCCGCGCAGGATCTCCACCAGGAGCGGGGCCAGAATCGCGACCCCGTAGCCCAAGGCGGCGAACTTCAGAGTGTCCTTGGCCTTGGACACCTCCCCGGGATCGCCGCCGGCCAGGAGGTAGCGCAGTCCGCCGATGGTCAGGAACAGCGTCGCCAGCGCGACGAGCAGCCCGACGAGCCAGTTCCGGATGTTGGTGATGACCTCGTTGAGGTCGCTGACCCCGGGGTCAGTGTCACCGGTCCCGGCCAGAGCGGGGGCGGCGGCGATCAGCATGAACACGACGACGGCGAGGAGCAGGACGAAGACGGCTCTGGCGCCCGGCGTGGTCGGCATTGGCTCTCCTCACTGGTGCGGGGCCAGCAGGGGAGGCGGGGAAGCCGACTACTCCTTCCTGTGCACGGTGGGTTCTCCGGAGGCTCGCTGCTTCCCCGCCCTGGGGAGTGGGGCACCCGTAGGAGCCCTCACCTCCAATGCAGAACGGGGGAGGAGGATCCGCTCAGGCGAGCGGGGCTGCTTCTGCGCCTACTGTGTGCGCCCCGGTCGAGATAAGTGGGGTGGGGCGGTTCGAGGAAGCGGGTGGATTGTGGCACCGTATGGGACACGCCCTGAACGAGGCCGAGCAGCGAGCGCCGGAGCGCCTGACGGCGGGCGCGAAGAGGACCAGCTGACATGCTGGATACCTTCTGCTGGCGTCTTGCCCGAGGGCGGGTCCGGGCGCTTGCCTCGCCTGGCGCCCGGTCGCCTTATACGGGTCTGCCGCTCCTGGCGGCGGCGCGCATGATCCGGGTCGCCTGGCCGCCAACGGCGCCTCCGCCAAGGTCTTGACCAGCACTGCCTGTTCGTCGGCCCGCGTGCTGCACGGCATCACCGGCCAGTCGGCCAGGCGTTCCGGCTGCGCGAGGTCGGCCTCGGCAGCGGTTTTCAGAAGGCGCGGCTCCTGGGCGATGTCGCCCTGGGTGAGGGGCCTCGCGGGGGCAGTGGCACCACCGGGGCCACCAGCAGCACCCCTTCCTTGTGCACACTGGTGTGATGGTTCCGCGCCTGCTCATAGCGTTGGCGGCGAGAGGTATGGGCTCCTCGATGAGGTGAACAGCAGGTCGGGGTAGGACAGCATGAGCGCGAAAAGATGCACCGCGGCGTCGGTGTTTTCGGGTATGGGCACTCCTTCGTCAGGAAAAACAGGGAGTGCCAGTCTTTGGGTACCTTCGAGGGTCAGGGCCTTTATAGGTGGTGTCCCCCCTGCTTGTTCTCCTCGACATCAAGATTCTCTCGAGGGAATCAGAGGATCAACCTACCCCCTTAGTGTCTAGCGGTTGCGCATGACCGACATGTCTTCACTAGATGTAGTATCCCTAGTGGTGCTTCGCCGTGGGGGTGCGAAGCATGGCAAATCAGGAGAAAAATGGCCAAAGGGTTTAAAATCAACAAACGGGGGATCCGGCAGATGAGCCGGGCGATCGAGAAGGAATTCGCTCGGAACCCGGTTCAGGTGCCGATCGAGGGCTCCTTGGGGGAGGCAGTGCTGACGACGGAGTACCTCGGCGTGTACAGCGGGGTGGGGTTCGACGAGGTGCCTGAGGGGGCCACCTTGCGCCTGGCCGCAGTGGAGGCGACCGTGCTCCTGCTGCTGGAGCTAGAGGAACGCGGGCCGGATGAGCGGGGCGTCGACCCCACCATGCAGTTCGTAGAAGCGCACCTGCACCTGCTCGACGAACCGTTGTGTACGTGGGCCCAGGCCAACATGAGGGAGCTGACCCAGGCCCTCACTCGCGACCACCTCCTCGCGGACACGTCCAAGAACTTCGGCGGGCAAGTGGGCTCCGAACTGAGTGAGCGGGGACGCCGGTACGCCGTTGTCCTGCGTGCGCAGCGCTCTGGCCGCGGCCGACGGGTAGTGGTCGGCGAGCGGGTGCTCGGTCTCGTTGGGCACGCCGACGCCGAAGGGTGGGAACGGGTAGATCCCGCCGACCTGGTCAACACCGCATTGGGCTGGGTGGCGGGTGTCAAGGTCACGGAAGACGAAGCCGACGCGGCTGGCAGCGACCTGACCCGCCGCGGCCTGATCACTGCCACCGAACTCGATCAGGGCACCGTCTGTTTCGCCCGGCCGACCTCAGTCGGAGTCACCGTTTTGGAGGCGTTCAACGGCTCCATCACAATGTGGGAAAAGAGTAAGGCGCAGGGGGGCACGCACGTGGGCGACCAGATCACCATTCGCGACAGCAACGGGGTGCAGCTGGCGACGCGAACCTCGGGAACGGTCAGCCAGTCGGCGTCTACCGAGATCTCCGCGACTCCGGACCTCGCGCAGCTGTGTGCGCAGATCCGAGAGCTGGCTCCGCAGCTGTCCCTGGACGCGTCCGAGCGCGAAGAGCTGCTGGAACAGACTGACCGCCTGGAGAGTGCATCCGCGGATCCGCAGGGCCAGGTGCGCGGCGTGAAGCGCTGGCTGAGCAACGCCCATGACCTCCTGACTGGTGACACCAGCGGGAAGGCCGCAGGCGTACTGTCGGCGCTGGGTTCGGCTCTGGTCTGGTGTAACGAGCTGATCGCCAAACTGGGCCAGTCCTGATGCTCGTTGGCGACCATCCATTGCAGCCAGCGGATGGTCGCCATCGGGGTTACATCCTGCGCACCGGGTCATCTCGGTACGCGAATTGCGGGGGTCCTTCCGAGATCCCGGAGAGTTCGCTGCGGACCGGGGGATTCAGCCAGGTGGGCTGCTACGCCGCCTACACCTGAGTGTGTCGCTTCGTCTCTCCAGGCTCAGGCGTCGATGGATTCTGGTGCCTTCTCGTCGTGGAGAGCTTCGACGATTCGGGCCTGGGCTCGCTGGCGGCAACGGCGCGCTGTGATGTAGGTCAGGCCCATGTCGTCAGCGGCGCGCGTGAGGGAGGTGTTTTCCAGGCGGGTGCGGGCGATGAGGTCTGCTTCGGCGTGAGTGAGGATGCCGTTGCGGACGTGGGCGCCGAGCAGGGTGACCGGCCCGTCCGATGAGGGCAGGGGAGCGAGGACGTTCTCCTCCTCGAAGTCCGTGGTCCGATGCCGGTTGCGCAGGACGCGGTCGCGGTGTCGCTGGCCGGCCTTGCGGGCGGCGTAGATCAGCTTCGGGCACAGGGCCTGCGTTGCCGGAGGGATGGTCTTCAGCTCGGCCAGGAACGCGGTGAGCATCTCGGCCTCGACGTCGGCCGCTTCCTCCGGCAGGTCACGGCAGAGCCTCCGGCGGGCGGCGGCAAGGCCCGGCAGTGCGAGCCCGACGGCGATGACCGTCCACGCCGGATCGCCCTCACGGGCGCGGGTGACGATGCCGCGCCACACCTTGTCGGCGGTCGGGCGGTCGGCCTTCAAGAGCTGCTGGGTTGCCGCGGCGGCGGACAGGTCGTGGGGCGGCATGCCGATCAGTTCGGCCAGCTCGCTTCCGGGCGGGCCGGTGCCTTCGAGGAGGAGTGCGAGGGCGTTCTGGAGGGTGGAGAACGGGGTCGTCGGCATCGCGAGCCTCCCTGGGGTGTCGGGAGCCCCATGAAGCACTGGCCTCTTGAGCAGCAATAACGCACTCATGTCGAGTGTGAGCTGGGCTGATGTGGCGCGTTCGCCCGGCGTGCGCGGATGCGGGGCCTCACCGGACGCAGAGGTGGAGGCGAGAGGGATGCGCACGCTCTGCGTACGCGAACGCGTCGTCGCCGGGTGGGTGAGCGCGGTGGGCCGGGTGGGCCTGAGTCCTTGGTGAGGCTCGCTGTGGTCCGACGCCGTTGCCGTGAAACGTTCTGCTCCGCCGAAGCTGCGCCTGCTCTCCCTGGGAGCCGGGGTGCAGTCCAGCGCCCTTCTCCTGCTCTCCGCCCAAGGGGCGATCCCCAGGTTCGACTACGCCCTGTTCGCCGACACCGGCTGGGAGCCGGCCGCCGTCTACCGGCACCTGGAGCGCCTCGAAGGCGTTGCCGCCGCTGCCGGGATCACGATCCGAAGAGTGTCCGTCGGCAACATCCGGCACGATGCTCTGGACGAGCGGCACCGCTTCGCCTCCATGCCGCTGTTCATCACCAAGCCCGACGGGAGCCGCGGCATGGCTCGGCGCCAGTGCACCTCCGAGTACAAGGTCCGCCCGCTCAAGCGCGAAGCACGGCGCCTGCTGGGCTACCCGCACCCGGCACGTGTGCCGCGGGGCGTCTATGCCGAGCAGGCCATCGGCATCTCCACCGATGAGTTCCACCGCGCCAAGGACGCGGACGTGGCCTACCTGCGCAACGTCTTCCCGCTCCTGGACATCGGGTGGACCCGGCAGGACTGCCGCGCGTACCTGGCGGTGCACGGGCTCGGGGACACGCCGAAGTCGGCGTGCATCGGCTGCCCGTACCGCTCCAACGCCTCCTGGGCCCTCCTGAGAGCTGAGGAGCCGGAGGCGTTCGCCGACGCGGTCGACTTCGATGCCGCGATCCGGCACGGCCACCCAGCCGCGGCAACGCGCGGCATGCCGCTGGACGGCACCTTCTACCTGCATCCGGCACGTATCCCGCTCGGCGAAGTGGATCTGGGAGAGGAGGCGGACCCGGCGGAGCGGGGGTGCTCGCCGTGGGCCTGCCCCGGTGAAGACGAGGAGGAGCGGTGAGCGGGGGCGGGTTCGCCCTTCCGGCCGCCGCGGTGTTCGCCAACCGGCGCCGGCATCAGGACCTGGAGCTGGTGCCGGTCCCGTTGGCAGAGGCCAAGGCGTTCGTCGAGGTCTGGCACCGACACCTGGGGCCGCCGCGCGGGCACAAGTTCAGCCTCGGGCTCTGGCATGCCGACGGGGTGCTGGTAGCGGTGGCGATCGTGGGACGTCCGGTGGCCCGCGGGCTCGACGATGGGCGCACGCTCGAGGTCACCCGCCTGGTCTCCGACGGCACGCCGAACGCTTGCTCCCGGCTGCTCGGCGCGGTATGGCGGGCGGCAAAGGCGCTGGGGTATCGGCGCTTGGTCACCTACACCCGCGCCGATGAGCCCGGCACCTCGCTGCGCGCGGCGGGGTGGCGGCGGGCGGCGGAGCTGCCGCCGCGCGGGGACTGGCATCCGCCCCGGCAGCCGGGGCGCCTGGGGCCGGCGCGGGTGCGGTGGGAGGCACCGTGAAGCGGAGGGTGGTAGGGACGAGCTGGCGTCGCGTGGGCGGTCGGGGTTGCCGCGGCATGCCGTTGGTGCCGCCCGGCCGGGTGCTTGCCCGGAGGTGAGGGTGCTGTGTCCGACGAGCGAGATCAGGCTTCTGACCAGCTAAAACGCGAGAATCTGAGGGGTGGTGGGGGGTACCCTCGCGGCCATACCGAACGCGATGGGGGAGAGGCGCCTCCTGTGCGCGCCGTCCTTCCGGACTCCCCTCCAATGCTCACCCCGTCAGCCGCGCGAGCGCTCCTGCAGATCATTCGCGATGCGTACGCACAGCAGGCCGCATCCGAGCAGCGTGCGCAGCAGCCGGAAGGAGGCAACGCAGCGAATGAGCAACAGCCCGGTGAGCAGGACCGAGGATGAAGAACTCCGCTTCGCCCTGTGGGCCCGGGTGTCCACGGACGACCTGCAAGACCCTCAAGCCTCACGAGCCTGGCAACGGACCCGGAGCGAAGCCCTCATCGGACGCCGGGGGCGGATCACCACCGAGTTCTTCGACGTGGACAAGTCCCGCTCCGTGCCCCTGCGGCGACGGCCCGAGGCCTCACGTCTGCTCAGGCAACTCGAGAACCCCGAGCGCGGCTTCGACGCCGTCGTGGTCGGAGAACCGCAGCGCGTCTTCTACGACAGCCAGTTCAACGAGACCTTCCCGCTGTTCAAGCACTTCGACGTTCCCCTGTGGGTGCCCGAGGTCGGCGGACCGATCGACCCGCGCAACGAAGCCCACACCATGATCATGAGCGTGTTCGGGGGCACGAGTAAGGGCGAGCGAACACGCATCCAGATCCGCGTCCAAGCGGCCATGTCGGCACAGGCGCAACTGGAAGGCCGCTGGCTGGGAGGGCGGCCTCCCTACGGGTACACGCTGGCTGACGCGGGGCCGCACCCGAATCCCGCCAAGGCCGCCGACGGCANCCCCGCCCGGGCCCCCTGCCACATCGTGCAGCGCATCTTCGCCGCCTTCCTGGAGGGGATGGGGATCTTCGCCATCGCCGAGACGCTGACCCGCGAAGGTGTCCCCTCTCCTTCCGCCCACGACCGCCGGCGAAATCCCCACCGCAACGGCCTGGCATGGGCCAAGAGCGCGATCCGGGCGATTCTGAAGAACCCCCGCTACACCGGGAGGCAGGTGTGGAACAAGCAGCGCAAGTCCGAGGAGCTCATCGACATCCGCGACGTCACCTTGGGCTACACCACCAGGCTGCGCTGGAACGACCCCGACCAGTGGGTCTTCTCCGAGCAGGTCGTACACGAGCCGCTGGTCTCCGATGAGGACTTCGAGCTGGCCCAGCGCCTGCTGGAGGTCAAGGGCCGTCGTCCCGTGGTGCGCCGCCCGCGCAGCACGGGACGCGTCTACCCGCTGAGGAGTCGGCTGCACTGCGGGCTCTGTGCGCGCCGGATGCAGGGCAGCTGGAACAACGACCAGGCCTACTACCGGTGCACCTTCCCGAACGAGTACGCCACTTCCAACCATGTTGAGCACCCGCGCACCGTGTATCTGCGTGAAGCCGATGTCCTGCCGACGCTGGACACGTGGCTGGCCAAGCTGTTCGACCCCGTCCGGCGTGGTGACACCGTGCGGGTGATCGCCGAGTCCCAGCAGGAGAGCGGAACGGACGGAGCGGTGCGGCGGGAGGCTGAACAGAAGGTCGCCGAGTGCGAGGAGAAGCTGGCCCGCTACCGCCAAGCTCTGGAAGCGGGCACCGACCCCGAAGTGGTCTCAGCGTGGATCAAGGAGGTCCAGGCCGACCGGGCGCTGGCGCATGCCCGGCTCACTGAGCAGAGCACTGGGCCCCGGCAGCTGGAGGAGGAAGAGATCGTGGCCTGCCTCGAAGCGATAGGAGATGTCTCCCAGATGATCAGGCGAGCCGACCGTGAGGCGAAGGCCGCCCTCTACAGGGGGCTGGACCTTCGGCTGACCTACCACCCCGTAGAACGCATTGTGCGGGCCGAGGGAAGCCTCGACCCGCACAACATGTACGAACTGGCGTGTCCGAGGGGGGACTTGAACCCCCATGCCCTTAACGGGCACTAGCACCTCAAGCTAGCGCGTCTACCTATTCCGCCACCCGGACCCGGTCCGCGTCGTTGCGCGGACACGCTTAACCATAGCAAAGGTCTGAGGCCGGTCGTACATCGTTTTCCGCCGGGGTGGAGCATGGGAAGGTCGGATCCATACGTCGCCGAGAGGAGCTGGTGCACACCATGCCCGAGACCGAAGGCAGCGGTGCCCTCAGCGGGGCCGAGGCGGAGGTCGTCGACCTCTGCCGGGAGCTCATCGCCATCGATACCTCCAACTACGGGGACATGTCGGGTCCGGGGGAGCGGGAGGCCGCCGAGTACGTCGCCGGGAAGCTGGACGAGGTGGGGATCGAGCCGCGGGTGCTCGAGTCGGCCCCCGGGCGGACCAGTGTCATCGCGCGCATCCCCGGCGAGGACGCCTCGCGGGCGCCCCTGCTCGTGCACGGGCACCTGGACGTGGTGCCCGCCGACGCCGCCGACTGGACCCACGACCCCTTCTCCGGCGAGATCGCCGACGGGTGCGTGTGGGGCCGCGGCGCCGTCGACATGAAGGACATGGACGCCATGGCCCTGGCCGTCTTCCGCGAGCGGGTGCGCTCCGGGCGCCGCCCGCCGCGCGACGTCGTGCTCGCGTTCCTCGCCGACGAGGAGGCCGGGGGCACCTACGGCGCCCAGTGGCTGGTGGCCAACCACCCCGAGCTGTTCGCCGACTGCTCCGAGGCCATCAGCGAGGTCGGCGGCTTCAGCCTCACCGTGGAGGACAACCGGCGCCTCTACCTCATCGAGACCGCCGAGAAGGGCATCGCCTGGATGCGCCTCAAGGCGCGCGGCACCGCCGGGCACGGGTCGATGGTCAACGACGACAACGCGGTGACCGAGCTCGCCGAGGCCGTCGCCCGGCTCGGCCGCCACGAGTTCCCCGTGCGGCTCACCAAGACCGTGCGCACCTTCCTGGAGGAGGTGTGCGACGCCTTCGGCATCCCCTTCGACGAGGAGGACCCCGAGGCGGTGCTCTCCCGCCTCGGCCCCATCGCCGGGATGATCGGCGCCACCCTCCGCAACACGCTCAACCCCACCGTCCTGGAGGGCGGCTACAAGGCCAACGTCATCCCCGGCTCGGCCGGGGCCCAGGTCGACGGGCGCTTCCTGCCCGGGATGGAGGAGGAGTTCTTCGCCGAGGTGGACCGGCTGCTCGGCCCCAACGTCGAGCGCGAGTTCATCCACCACCTCCCCTCGGTGGAGACCGACTTCGAGGGCGGCCTCGTCTCGGCCATGGCGCGCGCCCTGGAGGAGGAGGACCCCGGGTCCCGCGCCGTGCCGTACTGCCTGTCGGGCGGCACCGACGCCAAGAGCTTCCAGCGGCTCGGCATCCGCAACTACGGCTTCGCCCCCCTGCGCCTGCCCCCGGAGCTGAACTTCTCCGGCATGTTCCACGGCGTCGACGAGCGCGTCCCCGTGGACGCCCTGCGGTTCGGCGCGCGGGTGCTGGACCGGTTCATCGACATGAGTTGACCCGGGGCAGGTGAGGGCGTCGAGGCGGGCCGGAGAATTTTTCCGGCCCGTTTCGCTGTTTTCCCTGCGCCGATAGCGCATCGTGGTGCTAGCGTGACTCTCAGTCTGCGGGACACGTTCCCGCCGTCGGCCGGGTTCTCCGGTCGGCGCACCCGTGCGTCTTCATTCACCCGAGGTGGCTTTCCATGGTGCAGGTCGGCATCGGCAGGCGGGTCCGCCCCGTCGGCGCCGTGTGCCTGCCGGGCGTCCGCGCCCTGCGCCGCCTCGCGGTGGTCACCGGCCTCGTGGCCGGCGGCTGGCTGGTCGGCGCCTCCGCGGCGCACGCCGCCGACGACGCCCTGGCCGAGGTCCCCGTCGTGAGCGGGGCCGCGGACGGGGCGGTCGAGGAGGCGCGGACGGCCCGGCAGGCGCACCAGGAGGAGGCGGAGCCGAACACGGCGCCGTCGGGGGAGCAGGCCGGTCGGCCCGCGGAGGCGCGAAGGGCCGCCGACGACGGCGGCCGCGGTGTCTCGGACGCGGTGAACGGCACCGTCGGCTCCACGGTCGACGGCGCCGCCGGTGTCGGCGGAGACGCCGTCGGCTCCACCGTGCGGCGCGCCGACGCGGCCGTGCGGTCCGTCGGTTCCGAGGTCGGGGCCACGGTCGGCTCTGCGGAGGGCTCCGTCGGGGACCGCGTGGTCGCCGGCACCGTCCGCTCCGGCCGCGAGGGCGTCCGTGAAGGCGTCCGCGAGATCGCCGGGGAACCGCTCGGCGAGCCGCTGCGCACCTCCCTCGCAGAAGGGGAGCTCGCCTCGGCCGTCTCCAAGGGGCTCGGGGCCGACGCCGCCGACGCCACCGACCGGGTCCGCGACGGGCTCGGGCGGATCGTCGGCAACGGCCCGGACACCGCGCCCGAGCGGCCCCGCAGCGAGGACGGCGCGCGCGAGCGCGACCGCGCCGGTGCGCACGCACGCGGCGCCCGGGAGCGCGCCGCGGCCGCCTTGGCCGACCGTGCGGGCGCCGAGCGCCCCGCGGCCACCGGCGGTACCGCCGTCACCGGAACCGAGGGCGAGCGCGCCGCCGAGCACGGCCACGCCCCCGACACCGAGGGTGCCTGGAGCGGTTCCGACTCGGCCGCGACCGGTGTGTCCTCCTCTCCCTTCCCCGCGCCCGCGGCCGGATTCTGGCTGCAGCAGCGCGGCGGCGCCCTGCGCCCCGCCGCCCAGCGCGCGATTCTTCCCGGCGACCCGACCCTGGTCGTCCGCGACGCCGCGGACGACCCGTCGTACTCGCCCGACTAGTACACCCTTTCCCGGCGGCGGGCGCCGCCCGGCCCCGGCGTGCGCGCCGCGGCCGCCCCGCGCCCCCGCCCCGTCGCCGTGCCCCGCTCCGGTGACCTCTCGCGACACGTCCGCTCCACGGAAAAGGATCCGACCCATGTCCAGGACCACACTCGCCGCCCTCGCGGCCGCAGGCGTCATCGCCGCAGCGGCCGCCCCGGCCGCCGCCTCCACCACCTCCGGCGACGGGTCGGTGCTCGGCGGCAATCAGGCGGGCGCCGACGCCGACGCCCCGGTCAACGTCTGCGGCAACGCGGTGGCCGTCCTCGGGACCGCCGGGGCGACCTGCTCGGACTCCGGTGCGGGGACCTCCGGAGGCTCGGGCTCCTCCACCACCTCCGGCGACGGGTCGGTGCTCGGCGGCAATCAGGCGGGCGCCGACGCCGACGCCCCGGTCAACGTCTGCGGCAACGCGGTGGCCGTCCTCGGGACCGCCGGGGCGACCTGCTCGGACTCCGGTGCGGGGACCTCCGGAGGCTCGGGCTCCTCCACCACCTCCGGCGACGGGTCGGTGCTCGGCGGCAATCAGGCGGGCGCCGACGCCGACACCCCGGTCAACGCCTGTGGCAACGCGGTGGCGGTCGGGGGGAGCGCCACCGCGGCCTGCGACGGGTCCGACGGCGAGGACGGCGGGGACGGCGGGGACGGCTACGACGAGCCGTTCCCGGAGGAGAGCCCCGACGGCTACGCGCCGGAGGAGTCCCCCGAGGGCTACGCGCCCGAGGAGGACCAGGAGCGCGAGGGCGGGCAGGCGGCCCCCGAGGACCGCCGGGACCGGGAGGCGGCCGCCCCCGAGGCGGCCGCGCCCTCCGCGTCCCCCTCCGCCGCGGCCCCGCCCGCGGCGGCCGAGGAGGCCGCGGGCGGCCTCCCGGTCACCGGCCCCGGTGTGGCGGCGGTCGCCGTCGCCGGGGCGGTGGCCCTCGGGGCGGGCCTGGCGGCGCTGGTCGCCGGGCGCCGCCGCAGGAGGGCGTGAAGGACCAGGCTTCCCGGTCCTTCGCGGACCGGGGGCTGACGCGAGTCCCGCGGGCACGGCCCGCCCGCGGGGTTCACGTCAGCCGCCGCTCGGCCAGAGCGGAGCTGACACAGGGCGTGCACCACCCACGCATCAGGGTGTGACCGGAGCGCGCCCCCGTCCGGCCCAGGACGTGCCGGTGCCCGATCCACGGGCGCCGGGGCGCGAGCGGTCACGCACGGTTCCATCTCATTCCACGCTGTACTCTGAAAGGAAATCCCACATGCGCAAGTGGGTTCGCACCTCCGCCAAGACGGCTCTGCTCACCGCCGGGTTCGTCGCGCTGGGCGCCGGTGTCTCCTTCGCCGACTCCGCGCCCGTCACCTCGGGCAACGGCTCCATCGGCGGCGGCAACCAGATCGTGGGCAACGCCGACGTTCCCGTGAACGTCTCCGGCAACGCGATCGCGCTGGGCGGCAGCACCGCCAACGCCACCTCGAAGAACACCGGCGCCCGGGTCATCGACCACCGCGGCGACGACGGCCCGGTCACCTCGGGCAACGGCTCGGTGCTGGGCGGCAACCAGGGCGTGCTCGACCTGGACGTCCCGGTCAACGCCTCGGGCAACGCGGTCGCCGGGGTGCTGAGCACCGCCGCCGCGACCTCCGAGGACTCCGGCGCCTGGGTGCTGGAGGGGGGCCGCAGCGGCCAGAGCGCGCCCGTCACCTCGGGCAACGGCTCCGCCGGCGGCGGCAACCAGATCGTGGGCCACGGCGACGTGCCCGTGAACTTCTCCGGCAACGCCATCGCGGCCGGGCTGAGCGCGGCCAACGCCGCCTCGAAGGACACCGGCGCGTTCGTGGTGCACGACCGTGCGGGCCAGGACGAG
>NZ_ANBH01000289.1 GCF_000341185.1 Nocardiopsis chromatogenes YIM 90109 | reverse complement strand
GGCCCGGTCACCTCGGGCAACGGCTCGGTGCTGGGCGGCAACCAGGGCGTGCTCGACCTGGACGTCCCGGTCAACGCCTCGGGCAACGCGGTCGGCGCCGTCGGCGGGGTCGCCGCGGCGGCCTCGAAGGACACCGGCGCGTTCGTCGACGAGACCGACGGCGGCATGCCCGGCGGCGGCGACGGCGGGGACAACGGCGGCGACGGCGGGAACGGGGACGGCGGCTACCGCATGTCCCAGCTCGCGCCCGGCACCGGGGGCCTGGTCGACACCCTGAGCGCGGCCGCCCAGCCGACCCACCTGGAGGGCGGCGGCGTCGACGCCGGCCCCGTGATGCGGCAGAGCCACGGCCAGGTCGAGGACATCGTGACCTCCGGCAACGGCTCCGTGGTCGGCGGCAACCAGCTCGTCGGCGACGCGGACGTGCCGGTGAACGTCTCCGGCAACGCGGTCGCCGGGGTGCTGAGCAGCGCCGCCGCGACCTCCGAGGACACCGGGGCCTTCGTCTGGGACGAGGACCACCGGGGCATCGTGACCTCGGGCAACGGCTCGGTCCTGGGCGGCAACCAGGGCGTGGTCGACGCGGACGTGCCGGTGAACGTCTCCGGCAACGCGGTCGCCGGGGTGGCCTCCACGGCCGCCGCCGCCTCCAAGGACACCGGCGCCTGGGTCGACCACGGCGAGACCGAGATGGTGCGCACCTCGGACGCGTCCGCCCCGGCCGGGCAGGCCGCCGACTCCGGCGCGCTGCCCGCTCCGCTGGACACGCTGCCGCTGAGCAACGAGCTGCCCGCCGCCCCGTCCGCGCCCGAGCTGCCCGGCTCCGAGGCGCTGCCGCTCAGCAACGAGCTGCCGGACCCGGTGAACCTGCCGGCGACCGAGTCGCTGCCGCTGAGCGCCGAAGAGCTGCCCGAGGCGCCGGTCGAGGCGCCCGAGGCCGAGGCCCCCGAGGTGCCCGAGGAGCTGTCGGGCCTGCCCGCCGGGGGCGACGTTCAGGACCCGGTCTCGTCCCTGACCGAGGGGCTGGGCCTGGGCCTGTAACACCGGACGGCCGCGCGGCGGCGCGTCCCCACCCCCCGTTTCCGACAGACGCGGTGGACAGGCGGGGGAGCGGGGCGCCGCCCGCGGCGCGAAGGCGAGGCGAGTCCCCGCGGAGGCGTGCGGCCTTCCGCGGGGGCTCGCCGCGTGCGGGCGTGATCACGGCCGGAACCGGTCATCTGGCCGGGACCGTCGGTATACCGTCGTGACCAGCGAATCCGACGGGGCGTGAGCGCCGTTCGGGGTTAGCGTGAGGGAAATCACAACGTGCGGACCTGTCGGATGATCCTCCGGCGGACGGTCACCCTGCGGGTGCCGTCGCGGTAGACGCGTACACGGGCCAGTTCCCACCGGCCGTACTCGGCGTGGTCGGTCAACGCCTGCCGCGTCACACTGCGCGACGTCCCCCTCGGGAAGACGATCTCCCGGTACTCGTACTCCACCATTGCGCCTATTCTGCGACTCCCGCAGGATTCGCGCCACGGGCTCCGCGGCCCGGGGGGCGGCCGCGGGCAGGGCGGGCGGGGAGCCGCGCCGACCGGGAAGCGATCCGCGGGCCCGTCGGTTACCGTCAGTTGCGGGGGATCGGACGGCCTGCGTTCCGCGGCGGGCCGCACAGACAGCGCAAGGCGAGACGTAGGGGAAGAGCGTGCCACCCAAGAAGGGCAGCGCCGGCAAGAACGGCTCGAAGGACTCCGGTACGGCGACCGGAGGGAACCGGCTCGTGATCGTCGAGTCGCCCGCCAAGGCGAAGACGATCGCGGGCTACCTGGGTCCCGGCTACACCGTCGAGTCCTCCATCGGGCATATCCGCGACCTGCCGACCAAGGCCGCGGAGATCCCGGCGCGCTACAAGTCGGAGCCGTGGGCCCGGCTCGGGGTGGACGTCGAGCACGACTTCGAGCCGATCTACGTGGTCAACACCGACAAGAAGTCCCACGTCAAGAAGCTCAAGGAGCTGGTGGCCCAGGCCGACGAGCTCTACCTGGCCACGGATGAGGACCGCGAGGGCGAGGCCATCGCCTGGCACCTGCGCGAGGAGCTGGCCCCGAAGGTCCCGGTGCGCCGGATGGTGTTCAACGAGATCACCCGGGACGCCATCCAGCATGCCGCCCAGAACACCCGCGACCTGAACCTGCGCCTGGTCGACGCCCAGGAGACCCGCCGCATCCTGGACCGCCTCTACGGCTACGAGGTCTCCCCCGTGCTGTGGAAGAAGGTCATGCCGAAGCTGTCGGCGGGCCGGGTCCAGTCGGTGGCCACCCGCCTGGTGGTCGAACGCGAGCGCGAGCGGATCGCCTTCACCTCCGCCGAGTACTGGGGCCTCAAGGCGGTGTTCGACACCCTGGGCGCCCCGGCGGACGGCCCCGGCACCTTCACCGCCAACCTGGTCTCGGTGGACGGCGCGCGCGTCGCGGTGGGCCGCGACTTCACCGCCCAGGGCGAGCTGCGCTCCGCGTCGGGCGTGCTGCACCTGGACGAGCAGGCCGCCAGGGCCCTGGCCGAGCGGCTCTCCGGCTCCGACTTCGCGGTGCGCACCGTGGAGCGCAAGCCCTACAAGCGCTCGCCGTACGCCCCGTTCCGCACCACCACGCTGCAGCAGGAGGCCTCGCGCAAGCTGGGGCTCTCGGCCAAGCAGACGATGCAGGTCGCCCAGCGGCTCTACGAGAATGGCTTCATCACCTACATGCGCACCGACAGCACCACGCTGTCGGACAGCGCCGTGGCGGCCGCCCGGGACCAGGCCACCCGCCTGTACGGCGCGGACCACGTCCCGGCCAAGCCGCGCGTCTACTCCAGCAAGGTGAAGAACGCCCAGGAGGCGCACGAGGCGGTCCGCCCGGCCGGGGACACCTTCCGCACCCCCGCGCAGACCGGGCTGTCCGGCGCCGAGTACCGGCTCTACGAGCTGATCTGGAAGCGCACCGTCGCCTCCCAGATGAAGGACGCGGTGGGCGAGTCGGTGACGGTCAAGGTGGCCGGCGCCTCCTCCTCCGGTGAGCAGGCCGAGTTCACCGCCACCGGCAAGATCATCACCTTCCACGGCTTCCTCAAGGCCTACGTGGAGGGCGCCGACGACCCCGAGGCCGAGCTGGACGACCGCGAGCGGCGGCTGCCCCCGGTCGAGGAGGGCCAGGCGCTCAAGTCCGAGGAGATGCAGGCCGAGGGGCACAGCACCCGCCCGCCCGCCCGCTATACCGAGGCCTCGCTGGTCAAGGAGCTGGAGGACCGGGAGATCGGGCGCCCCTCCACCTACGCCTCGATCATCGGCACCATCCTCGACCGCGGGTACGTGTTCAAGAAGGGCTCGGCGCTGGTGCCGTCCTTCCTGGCCTTCGCCGTGGTGCAGCTGCTGGAGAAGCACTTCGGCAACCTGGTCGACTACGACTTCACCGCCCGCATGGAGGACATGCTCGACGGCATCGCGCGCGGCGACGCCGAGCGGGTGCCCTGGCTGCGCCGGTTCTACTACGGCAACGCCGAGGAGACCGGCCTCAAGGAGCTGGTCGGCGACCACCTCGCCGAGATCGACCCGCGCGAGATCAGCTCCTTCCCGGTGCCGGGCACCGACATCGTGATGCGGGTGGGCCGCTACGGGCCCTACATGGAGCGCGACGGCCGCCGGGTGAACGTGCCCGAGGACCTGGCCCCCGACGAGCTGACGCCGGAGAAGGCCGAGGAGCTGTTCGCCGCCCCCAGCGACGACCGGGAGCTGGGCACCGACCCGGAGACCGGGCGCACCGTGGTCGTCAAGAACGGGCGCTTCGGGCCCTACGTCACCGAGGTCGTGCCCGACCCCGACGAGGGCGCGGACCAGGGGGACAAGGAGAAGAAGCCCAAGAGCCGCTCCAAGCAGGCGGCCAAGCCGCGCACCTCCTCGCTGCTGAAGTCGATGAGCCCGGACACGGTCACCCTGGAGGACGCGCTGAAGCTGCTGTCCCTGCCCCGGGTGGTCGGCGAGCTGGACGGCGAGCAGGTCACCGCGCAGAACGGCCGCTTCGGGCCCTACCTGAAGAAGGGCACCGACAGCCGCTCGCTGGAGACCGAGGAGCAGATCTTCACGGTCACCCTGGAGCAGGCGCAGGAGCTGTTCGCCAAGCCTAAGCAGCGCGGCCGGCGCGCGGCCGCGGCCCCGCTGCGGGAGCTGGGCACCGACCCGGAGACCGGCAAGCCGATGGTGATCAAGGACGGCCGTTTCGGGCCCTACGTCACCGACGGGGAGACCAACGCCTCGCTCCGCAAGGGCGACGAGGTGGAGTCGGTCACCGACCAGCGCGCCGCCGAGCTGCTGGCCGAGCGCCGCGCCAAGGCCCCCGCGAAGAAGGCCCCGGCCAAGAAGGCCCCGGCGAAGAAGACCGCCGCCGCGTCCTCGTCGTCCTCGTCGTCCTCGTCGTCCTCGTCGGCCAAGAAGGCGTCCGGGGCGACGACCACGAGGAAGTCCGCCGCCAAGAAGCCGTCGGCCGAGAAGACCGGCGAGCCCAAGGGCGGCACGGGCGGGACCTCCGGCCCCGCCTCCTGAGGTGGCGCCGATCCGTGCGCGGCAGTAGTGTGCCGCGCACGGGTCCGCCCGGTGCGATGAGCCCCGACAGGGGCCCACGGCGCGGACCGCGCGCGGCAGCGCGCAGCACTGCGCCGCCTTGCGAAGGGAGCCCGGCAGGCCGCGGCGGCGCCCGTGCCCGTCCCCGTCCCCGGCCCGGCCGCGCGCCCGTCCCCTTCCGGACGCGCCGCTACCCTTCACGACTATGAGCAGATCTGCACCTCTAGGAGCGCCCGGCGAGGCGCGCAGCGTTCTGGCGAACCCGCCCTTCCGACGGCTGTGGATCTCGCTGTCGCTGTCCAGCCTGGGCGACTGGCTCAGCCTGCTGGCGCTGATGTCGCTGGCGACGATCCTCACCATGGACGCCTCGCCCGTGGTCCAGTACTTCGCGGTCAGCGGCGTGGTGCTGCTCAAGATCGCCCCGTGGCTGCTGCTCAGTCCGTTCGCGGGCGTGGTGGCCGACCGGTTCGACCGCCGCCTGACCATGGTCGCCGCCGACGTGCTGCGCGGCCTGCTGTACGTGTCCATCCCGGTGGTGGGGCGGCTCGACTGGCTGCTGGTGGCCAATTTCCTGGCCGAGTGCGTGGCGATCTTCTGGACGCCCGCCAAGGACGCCTCGGTGCCCAACCTGGTGCCCCGCAAGAGGCTGGAGCAGGCCAACCAGCTCACCCTGCTGACCGCCTACGGCACCGCCCCGGTGGCGGCCGGGCTGTTCGCCGTGCTGGCCTCGCTCAGCACGGTGCTGGGCAAGCTGTTCCCGGCCATGGCCACCCCCGAGGCCGACATCGCGCTGTACATCAACGGCCTCACGTTCTTCATCGCGGCCGCGGTGGTCTGGACGCTTCCGCTGCCCGCCCGCCCCGCGCGGGCCGAGCGGGCCGAGCGGGCCGAATCGCCCGGCGCGCCCGCATCCGGGGCCGACGGCGACCGGACCGAGGAGGTCCCGGTCCCGCCGCAGGAGGCGGACCCCAACGAGCTGACCGCGCCCATCGGCGAGGCCGCCACGCTGGAGGTCCCGGCGGTCCCGAGCGAGCAGGAGCGCAAGGCGGCCGAGCGCGCCCGGGCCAAGGAGCGCCGCCGGGCCGAGGCTGACGAGCGCCGCGCCGAGCGGGCCTCCGCCGAGGGCCAGGAGAACCCGCTGCGCACCATCTGGGAGGGCTGGCGCTTCGCCGGGTCCACCCCGCTGGTGCGCGGGCTGGTGCTCGGCATGCTCGGGGCGTTCGCCGCCGGGGGCGCCGTGGTCGGCGTCGGCCGGGTCTTCGTGGACAAGCTGGACGCGGGCAACGCCGGGTTCGGCGTGCTGTTCGGCGCCCTGTTCGCGGGCATGGCGCTGGGCATGCTGGCCGGTCCGCGCACGCTGCGCGAGTTCGACCGCCGCCGCCTGTTCGGCCTGGCCCTGGGCACGGCCGGGGTGGCGCTCTTCTTCACCGGCCTGATCCCGAACATGGTGCTGGCCGCGGTGCTCACCGCGGTGGTGGGCGCCGGCGCCGGGCTGGCCTGGGTGATCGGCCTGACCCTGATGGGCCGGGAGGTCCAGGACGAGGTCCGCGGCCGAACCTTCGCCTTCCTGCACGCCGCCGGGCGCCTGGTGCTGCTGGGCGCGGTGGCGGTGTCCCCGCTGCTGGCGGCCGCCGTCGGCGACCACACGCTGTCCGTGCGCGACCTGACCTACGACTTCCTGGGCACCGGCGCCGTGCTGATGCTGGCGGCGGTGCTGGCGGTCGTGGTGGCGGTGGTCTCCTACCGGCAGATGAACGCCGACGCGGGCGAGGTGCCGCTGATGGCCGAGCTGCTGGCGGCGCTGCGCGGGGTGCCGGTGCGCACCCCCGCGGACGACGCCGAGGACGCCGCCCTGCCGGGCACCTTCGTGGTGCTGGAGGGCGGCGAGGGCGCCGGGAAGNTCCACCCAGGTCCAGCAGC